>NZ_PYWN01000011.1 GCF_003049505.1 Metasolibacillus meyeri | reverse complement strand
TAGGACGTCGCTTCGCAACAATGAACCGCTGAGTATTCAGCGGTTTTTTCGTATGCTGAAAAGAGAAACCCCAAGCATTATCGCAAGTAAACAAATGGAGACATCTTTTATAGTTTGCTGATAAAGGCACTAAAGTTACTGATAGAACGCGAAAATTTGCCAATAGAAACGTGAAAGTTGTTGATAGAGTATTTTTATTGGGGGTATATCTTAATACTGAACTTAGGCGAGATAATTGGAATCATGCTATACTTTTTGAACAGTAAAAGTTTTTGCATTTTAAAGTAGCAATAAGCAGGAATATAGGGAGGGGTTTATTTTGCTTACATGGACTAGTGATATATGGGGAAAATTGATGGGACCATATGGCTCTGGGGAGAATGTGCCAGTGCTATTGCAGCAATTGACACAGAAGTATGACCAAGAAATAGCAGATGAACTTTTTGAAGAATACTTATTTCATCAAAATACGATTTATACGGTGACATATGCAGCTGTTCCTTATTTAGTACAGATTGCTTGTTCTACACAAAACCCTGAAGTTCGTCACAATCTATTTATTACATGTGGTGTTATTGAGGCGAGCCGCAATGATCACAAAACAGAGCCATTTCCTTCAGGTTGGACAGCGCTAGCTGAGCAGGTAGGAGCATCAATTTGTGAGGAGATTTACAGTGAATATATTAAGGCAATATCTGAGATAGCATTATTGTGGGAAGAAGTGTTTGCGTACGCTCATACTTTAGACGATTCAGAGAAACATTATGTACTTGTTGCAGATGCAGCATACAGAGGATCACATCAAGTGGCAAATATGCTGATGACATTTGTGGATGAGTATATTGTTGCCTGTCCACTGTGTAAACAGGAAAGCTATTTGTGGCCGAATGATAAACATAGGTGTATCGAGGCATTTGCGCAAGATCCTATATTTGAAGAAGGGCAAAAGGCTTATCCAGTTATCCCGATAGCTAAATTTTTAGATGTGGAGCAAGTGATATTGTCAGAAAGAGTGATAATGATTGATGAGAAGAGGCTTGCTCGTGATTTACCGTATCTAGCTGGTGAAGTAAATTGTCCTTCTTGCGGCATGGATATACAAATTTGGCGAGCATTACTAGAGCATTTTTAATGAAATGAACCTTCAATCAGTGGGGATTTTCTTCATCTATCACATATTGGGTGATAAAGGAACACAAGATAAAATCTTCACATCTTGCGAATACAGAGTAAAAAGGATGGTGTATTGATGGGTGTTACTTCTTGGGTAAAGTCATTAGCAATGTTTAAAGTTGATTCAAAATATGAAGACTTAGATGAAATTGATTACTATTTGGAGCAAAGAGACGCAGAGACGTTCGATTCACAATGGATGAAGGCACATAATAATTTTACAGCCATTATTGAAAGCATGAACAATGAAGCAGTAAAAAGACAATTAGAAGAGCTACAAAGCCTTGCCCAAGAACAATTTTATAAAACCATTATAAAACAGACAGGTCATTCGGACTTAGCTGCTTATTTATCGGATGATATTTATTTGATTGTTGGTTACCTTGTTATTGGTCATTCCAATGATTTTGTTCTTGCGATGAAAATGAGCTTTGAGCATGGTGATTTTCCAAAGGTTGGAGGGATTTGATTGAGAAAGACAAAAATCGTTCCCTGGACAAAAGAATGGGATCAATTATATATGATAGAAGCAGAAATATTGGGAGAAATCTTTGAGCATGAAATAATAAATATTTTTCATATAGGTAGTACATCTGTACAAGCAATAAGGTATGCAAAGCCAATAATAGATATTTTAATTGTAGTTGAAAATATCGGTAATATTGATATATATAATGATAGAATGTCAGATTTCGAGTATGAAGTAAGAGGCGAAAATGGAATAACTGGTAGGAGATATTTTGTAAAGGGAAAAAAGAAAAGGACGCATCATGTTCATATTTTTCAAATAGGAAATGAGAGTATTAACAAGCATTTACATTTTAAAAACTATTTAATTCATCATCCTCAAGAAGCAAAAAAATATGGGGATTTAAAAATAGCATTGGCGAAGGAATTTCCGAATAATACATATCAATATCAGAAAGGTAAGGAAGCGTTTGTGAATGAGCTTATGGTGCAGGCACTAGATTGGCAAGAGAACTATTTATCCCATAATAACAGGCTGTAAGATTCCTACTTCAAAATATAAAGTAAAGCCAAAATATTTAAGTGGAGATCAACAGCCTGTAAAAACCCGACTGATTGAAGGTTCACTTTATAAGTTTGTAAGCAGCATATTATTGGTGTTATAGTATAAATAATCATATTATGGAAGAGGTGTTCAAATTGAGTGAAGTATATAAAAGATTGATTAGCTGTGTGTTAATATTGATACTTGGCATGATGATTGAGAATAAGGCTATGGCGGCGAATGGTGCGCCCGCTGGTGTAATTGTGAATGGGAAATCGGTTGTTTTCACAAGTAAAACAGGATATCCATATGTTGATAAAAACGGATTTAATATGGTGCCCTTCAATCCAATAATGAAAGCTACAGGAGCATCAGTTGGGTTTGATAAGGCAAATAATACAGCTATTGTAGTGACAGAGCATGATCGTATTGAAGTATCTGTTGGTGAAAAAATCTTTTATAATAATAATATCGAGATAGCTATAGGGGCAGTAGCAGTAAAGAAAGATGGTAAAATTTATGTGCCCTTCAAAGCGCTAAAAGCTGTCCTAGAGTCTGCTGATTTCACAGTAGAATGGGATAGAAAGACAAAAACAATCAATGCCTATACTTTTAAATTTAATAAAGATGAGTATGTCCCATATTCTACATCAAGTGCAAAAACACTTGTAACACAAGTTTTAAAAGGGAATGTTGTTTATATAAAAGGAAAATATTATGCAACACCTCAGTATTTAAAAATGCTTACAAATACTGAGGTTATATATCTTGGTGATGATTTAAACAAAGCTATTTATCCAGAGCGTGATAGATTTTCATCAACTGATTTTGAGTATGTACCAAAAGACTGGGTATCTATTGAAGATTTAAGGAAAAATGAGGTTTCGTTTAAAGTAATTAATTACAGTAACGGTACATATGTACGAAAAGGATTCTTCTCAGTAGGCTCGTTAACAGGGATGACTAGCAGTTTATATGAAATGCCAAACCTAGCAGATGATTTTATTACAAATCCAATTGCAGGAGTGTATGAAGGAATTACAGTTAAGGTTGTAAAAGGAGAGATTTTCTTTAAACAGGCGGATTTGATTAAATATAATATTTTAAAAGAGCCAATTACTGAAACAGTTATTATGCCATAGGCAAGCTATCTAAAAAACCTGAACGTTCAAATCGTTCAGGTTTTTTCCACGTTATTCATCCTCTAAATGCTGCTGCAAGCTATTGCCTATATCTAATAACTCCTCTTGATCAAATATATAATACCAAAGCGTATCAATACGCTGACCATTTCCTTGTTCGAATTGTAGTTGATCGATGTCTTTGTTTAAATTAGCGTAAAGTTTCTGCAATTGGTATAAATTATTCATTGGAAAATTCATTTGTACGTTATCGCCCAGCACATCAAAAATATCATTTAGCTTGAATAAAGTAGAAGGGCTTGCTGCTTTTTCTGCGATTGCTTCGATTAACTGTTTTTGGCGTAATTGTCTGCCGAAATCACCGCGAGGATCTTCATAGCGAATGCGCGTGAAGATGAGCGCTTCCTCTCCATCTAATGTCACTTCACCTTTAGGGAAGGAATATTGTCTATGCGATAGGGCTAAGTCATTATTGACTGTGACACCACCTAACACGTCGATGATTTGTAAAAAACCTTCCATATTCACAGCTATATAATAATCAATCGGGATATTTAAAATATTTTCGACTGTTGCAATGGACATCGGTATGCCACCGCGTGCATAGGCATGGTTAATTTTTTCAACGGTGTTATTGCCAACGATTTCAACACGTGCATCGCGCGGGATGCTTAACATTTTGACGCTTTTTTTATCAGGATTGACTGTTACAACAATCATAGTGTCGGTTCTGCCTGTATCATACTCGCGTTCATCAATTCCTAATAACAGAACGGAGAATGGGTCGATATGTGGGAGTTTATCTGAAATAATGGCTTCATTGTCATTGGGATGCTCTTGCGCTTGCATCTTTCCAATTGCTTTTTGGAAGGAAAAATAAGTGTATACACCGTAGCTCGCTGCTCCAGTGATGAATAAGACAAGCAACCATAATACAACTTTTTTCCATACTTGCATTTTAGGTTTTGTTCGTTTTTTCATATGAAATCTCCATTTTCTTTACTGAATCATATAGACGTTATTAGTATGGATAAGTTTCTTTTTTTTGAAACGAAAATTATCGTTGTTCGTCAAATAACAAAAGGGGGAGCTGCAAGTGAAAAGAAAAATAGTGGCAGTTTGTATATTGATAGTATGTATTATAACTATAATAACAGGTGTTTCTTATATTCCACAAAAGCTAATTAAGACAGATGTAAAAGAAATCGTGAAAATTGAAATGACGAATGGGCATACGGGACAGCATGTAGAAATTATGGATAGTAAGGAAATTTCACAACTGCTGGCAAACTTAGCTAATATTACGATTCAAAAGGAGCAATCAGCGAAAGAAATAAAAGGATATCATTATTTGCTAAAGCTTTATACGGACAAAGGAGAGGTACAACAATTCACAATAAGTGAGCCAGATACAATTGGTTATAAAAAAGTGCTTTATAAAACAAAAGGTAGCTTGATTGATACAACATATATTGAGCATTTATTTTGATTTCGCAATAGTCTTTGCGTGAAAGTAGAACACCATGTATGGAAACGGAATTAATCGTTTGTTCAGCGCGGCCCTTAGAATGCTATACACGCAGTGAACAGTACGGTGTCCAAGTGTCGCAGATTTTCCTCACGAAAAGCTGGATGAGCGTTTGCTGAAGAGTAATTGAGCGAAACGACAAATATTTGACAAACTTCATAGCTCTTTCGTGTTATAGTAATGATAGTGGATATGCAGGTGGAAGGATGAAAAGTATTGTCAAAAAAACAGGTTTGGTATGAAGTACAAGAAGATGAAACGATTGAGCAATGCCTAGAGAGAATGGAGAGAGACGGCTATTCCGTATGTGGTAGGAAAGAGGAGCCAGTGTTTCATCTAGTAGATGGACAACCAACATATTTGCGTCAAAAAATTCAATTTAAAGGGATGCTACGAAAAGAATAGTTCTAAAACACGAACATTATTGTTTTCTGAAAATTTATTGTTCGCATTTTTGCATTGCTTTTATGCAAAAGGCTTGATAAAATGTGAACAGGAAAACAAGTTATTTTAATTGAACAGATTTTGAAGAAGTGCTCTTGAGCTCACTTGGATAATTCTGGCACCAATTGCACCTCGGTGTAATTGACACCCTCATATATGCTAAAGGATATGGCTTTAGTGTTTCTACCCGGTACCGTAAATTCCGGACTATGTAGGGAAGCAACTATTCACATTAGGAATGAAATAAGGAAAGCAAAATTCTTTTCGTGTTCAATCCTTGAGTAGTTTGCTTTCTAGTACATAGAAAGCAAACTACTCAAGGATTTTTTTAATTCAAATTACAAGGAGTGCTAATAATGAGTCCGAAAATTGGTGTTATTATGGGAAGTTCTAGCGATTGGGAAACGATGAAACATGCATGCGATATATTGGATGAGCTACAAGTACCTTATGAAAAGCAGGTGGTGTCAGCACATCGTACACCAGATTTAATGTTTGAATATGCAGAGGCAGCACGAGGGCGCGGTATTCAAGTGATTATCGCAGGAGCAGGTGGTGCTGCACATTTACCAGGGATGGTAGCCGCGAAAACGACATTGCCAGTGATTGGTGTACCAGTGCAATCAAAGGCATTAAACGGTTTAGATTCTTTATTATCGATTGTGCAAATGCCAGGTGGTGTACCTGTTGCAACTGTGGCAATTGGTAAAGCGGGTGCAACGAATGCAGGGTTGCTTGCAGCACAAATTTTATCGACAACAGATGTAGCACTTGCAGAGCGTTTAGATAAGCGTCGTGAAACAATTAAAGCGCAAGTGTTAGAAAGCACAGGTGAACTACAGTGACGAAAGTTATTTACCCAGGGCAAACAATCGGCATTATTGGTGGTGGTCAATTAGGACGTATGATGGCTTTAGCTGCAAAGGAAGCAGGCTTTAAAATTGCAGTTTTAGAGCCTGCGATGGATTCACCGTGTGGACAAGTTGCGGATATTCGAATTGTAGCTGCTTATGATGATGAAGCAGCATTGGAAGAATTAGCAGAGGTTAGCGATGTCATCACATATGAATTTGAAAATATTGATTATGAAGGCTTAAAGCGATTAACACAAATTGCCTACGTACCACAAGGCGCAGAGCTTGTGCGTATTACGCAAAATCGCGTAACCGAAAAAGCGGCAATCGTGGAAGCAGGCTGTCCTGTAGCGCCTTATGTTGTAGCAGAAAGCTATGATGAACTTGTGGCGAAAATTGACGAAATCGGCTTTCCTTGTATCGTGAAAACAGCTCGTGGTGGCTATGACGGCAAAGGACAGCAGCTATTAAAATCAGCGGATGATTTACCATTAGTGAGAGCGTTATTTGAACATTCTGTGTGTATTGCAGAGGGCTTTGTTCCATTTGAAAAAGAAATCTCGGTCATTGTTCAACGTAATGGACAAGGGCAAACATATTGCTTGCCTGTTGGAGAAAACATTCATGTGCATCATATTTTACATGAAACAATCGTACCAGCGCGTATTGCAGAAACGACTTATGAAAAAGCAACAGAGGCAGCAACAAAAATTGCTGATTCTTTAAATTTAGTTGGTACATTAGCTGTCGAAATGTTCGTTTTAGAAAGCGGAGAGCTTGTCATTAATGAGTTAGCACCGAGACCACATAACTCGGGACATTATTCGATTGAGGCGTGTAATATTTCGCAATTTGGACAACATATTCGTGCAGTATGTGGTTGGCCATTACGTCAACCGAGGTTATGGGCACCGACAATTTCGATTAATATTTTAGGGCAGCATGTGATTCCATTAACGAATTCAATCGCAAAATATCCAGATTGGTCAGTGCATCTTTATGGAAAAGCGGAAGCAAAAGTGAATCGCAAAATGGGACATGTTACAATTATGACAGAGTCGATTGATACGACACTAGAACAAATTCAAAACGCTGGCATTTGGTCAGAATAGAAGGAGCAAAAAACAATGATTGAACGTTACACACGACCAGAAATGGGTGCAATTTGGACAGAACAAAACAAATATCAGGCATGGCTAGAAGTCGAAATTTTAGCATGTGAGGCATGGGTTGAGATTGGTGATATTCCAAAAGAGGATGTAGCAAAAATTCGTGCAAATGCTTCATTTGATGTCAATCGCATTTTAGAAATCGAAGAAGAAACGCGCCATGATGTAGTAGCGTTCACACGCGCTGTATCTGAAACGCTTGGTGAAGAGCGTAAATGGGTACATTACGGTTTGACTTCAACAGATGTTGTAGATACAGCACTTTCTTATTTAATTAAACAAGCAAACGATATTTTACGTAAAGATTTACACAATTTTATCGACATTATCGCTGAAAAGGCGAAAGAGCATAAATATACAGTTATGATGGGGCGTACACATGGTGTGCATGCAGAGCCAACGACATTTGGTTTAAAGCTTGCATTATGGCATGAGGAAATGAAGCGTAACTTGGAGCGCTTTGAAGCTGCTGCGAAAATTATTGAAACAGGTAAAATGAGCGGGGCGGTTGGCACATACGCCAATATTGATCCTCGTGTAGAGCAATATGTATGTGAAAAATTAGGATTAGCAGCTGCACCAATTTCAACACAAACATTGCAACGTGACCGTCATGCACAATATTTTGCGACACTTTCGTTAATTGCTACATCGATTGAAAAGTTTGCAACAGAAGTACGTGGCTTACAAAAATCAGAGCAACGTGAAGTAGAGGAAGCGTTTGGTAAAGGGCAAAAAGGTTCGTCTGCGATGCCGCATAAACGTAACCCAATCGGTTCGGAAAATATGACGGGGATGGCAAGATTAATGCGCGGTTATATGCTGACTGCCTACGAAAATGTAGCACTTTGGCATGAGCGTGATATTTCCCATTCATCTGCGGAGCGTGTCATTATTCCAGATGCAACAATAACATTGAATTACATGTTAAACCGCTTCGGCAATATTGTGAAAAACTTAACGGTTTTCCCTGAAAATATGAAGCGTAATATGGATCGCACATTCGGTCTCATTTATTCACAGCGCATTTTGTTAGCCTTAATCGATAAAGGTTTAGCACGTGAGGAAGCATACGACACAGTACAGCCATTGACAGCGCGCGCATGGGATGAGCAAACAGCATTCCGTCCATTAGTAGAGGCAAGCGAGAAAATCACAACACATTTATCGCCAGCAGAAATTGATGATTGCTTTGACTATAACTATCACATCCAACATGTTGATATGATTTTTGAACGATTAGGCTTAAATTAATCGCAGGGGGAATACGCAATGAATAAAGGTCAACTATTATACGAAGGTAAGGCAAAGCGACTCTATGCAACAGAGGATGACAACATCCTCTTCGTAGAATATAAAGATAGCGCAACGGCATTTAATGGTGAAAAAAAAGAAGAGATTGTGGGTAAAGGCATTTTAAATAATCGCATTACAACAGTGATTTTTGAAAAACTACAGGAAAAAGGGATTGCTTCGCATTTTGTTAAAAGTTTATCAGCTAACGAACAGCTTGTAAGAAAAGTAGACATTATTCCAATTGAAGTGGTTGTTCGTAATATCGCAGCAGGTAGTTTAGCAAAGCGATTAGGGCTTGAAGAAGGTACATCACTTGCACGTCCAATTGTCGAGTTTTATTACAAGGATGATGCGTTAGGCGATCCGTTGATTACGACAGAACATATTGATGTACTCGGCATTGCAACAGCGCAACAAGTACAAGCATTATATGAGAGCAGCTTAAGAGTAAATGAAGTGTTGCGCCCAATCTTTGAAGAAGTTGGCGTGATATTAGTAGACTTTAAGCTAGAGTACGGCGTCGATGGAGAGGGCGCAGTATTACTAGCGGACGAAATTTCACCAGATACATGTCGTTTATGGGATGCCGAAACAAAACGTAAGTTAGACAAAGACGTATTCCGACGCGATTTAGGTAGTTTAACAGAAGTATATGAAATTATTTTAACTAAACTTGGAGGCAAATCATCATGAAAAAAGTGAAAATCTATGTAACGTTAAAAGAAAGTATTTTAGACCCGCAAGGTTCAGCGGTACAAGGCTCTTTATCAAAAATTGGCTACGAAGAAGTAGCAGATTTACGTATCGGAAAATACTTGGAATTAACAATTGGTGATACAGCGCGCGATATCGATACAATCGTTAAAGAAATGTGCGAAAAAGTGTTAACAAACACAGTAATCGAAAACTATCGCTATGAAGTCGAGGAGGCTTAATCCATGAAATTTGCAGTGCTCGTTTTCCCAGGATCGAACTGTGATATCGATATGTATCATGCGATCAAGGATGAATTAGGTGAAGAAGTAGAATATGTTTGGCATACAGAAACATCTTTAGAAGGCTTTGATGGAGCATTAGTACCTGGGGGCTTCTCTTATGGTGACTACTTACGCTGTGGAGCGATGGCAAACCAATCAAATATTATGACGGCTTTAAAAGAGTTTGCTGCACAAGGTAAGCCAGTATTAGGTGTTTGTAATGGATTTCAGATTTTAACTGAAGCAGGCCTTTTACCAGGCGCATTATTACGTAACAAAAATTTAAAATTCATGTGTCGTACAGTGCAGCTAAAAGTTGAAAATAACAACACATTATTCACAAACCAATACGAAGCGAATGAAGTAATTAATATACCAATTGCCCACGGTGAAGGAAACTACTACTGTGACGAGGAAACGTTAGCTAAATTAAAGGCAAACAATCAAGTTGTTTTCACATATTCAGGTGACAATCCAAACGGCTCTTTAGCAGATATTGCAGGAATCGTCAACAAACAAGGCAATGTGCTTGGTATGATGCCACACCCTGAACGTGCGGCAAATGAAATCGTAGGCGGCGCAGACGGTTTAAAATTATTCAAATCAATTGTGAAGCAGTGGGGGGAACAACATGTCAACAAATAATTTCGAGCCAACAGCAGAGCAAATTAAAGAGCAACGTCTTTATGCAGACATGGGGATGACAGATGCAGAGTATGATTTAGCTGTCGAAAAACTAGGGGGCCGCAAGCCAAACTGGACGGAAATCGGTTTATTCTCTGTTATGTGGTCAGAGCACTGCTCATATAAAAAATCGAAGCCTGTATTGCGTAAATTCCCGACGAAAGGACCTCAAGTATTACAAGGTCCTGGTGAAGGGGCAGGAATCGTTGATATCGGTGACGAGCAAGCAGTTGTTTTCAAAATGGAATCGCATAACCACCCATCAGCAATCGAGCCATATCAAGGTGCAGCAACAGGGGTTGGTGGAATTATTCGTGACGTATTCTCAATGGGGGCACGCCCAATCGCGATGTTAAACTCTTTACGCTTTGGTGAGTTAAAATCAGCACGCGGTAAATATTTATTCGAAGAAGTAGTTGCAGGAATTGCAGGCTATGGCAACTGTATTGGTATTCCAACAGTTGGTGGCGAAATTCAATTCGACCCTTGTTATGAGGGCAATCCACTTGTTAATGCGATGTGTGTTGGCTTAATTGACCACAAAGATATTCAAAAAGGTGTAGCGGCTGGTGTTGGCAATACAGTGATGTATGTAGGCGCAAAAACAGGTCGTGATGGTATTCACGGTGCCACATTCTCTTCTGAGGAACTATCGGAAGAAGCAGATGAGAAGCGCTCAGCGGTACAAGTTGGCGACCCATTTATGGAGAAACTACTTCTTGAAGCATGTTTAGAAGTGGTGAAATCAGACGCATTAGTTGGGATTCAAGATATGGGGGCAGCTGGTTTAACTTCATCCTCAGCAGAAATGGCTTCAAAGGCTGGTACTGGTGTAGAAATGAACTTAGATTTAGTGCCACAACGTGAAACGAATATGACGGCTTATGAAATGATGTTATCAGAATCACAAGAGCGTATGTTAATCGTTGTTAAAGCAGGTCGTGAAGAAGAAATTAAAGCAATCTTTGAAAAATATGATTTAGATGCAGTAGCAGTAGGTCGTGTAACAGATGATAAGATGCTTCGCCTATTGCATAAAGGTGAAGTAGTAGCAGAAGTTCTTGCAGATGCACTTGCAGAAGACGCACCTGTTTACAATATGCCAGATGCAGAGCCAGCATACTTCGCTGAATTCCAAGCGATAGAAAATGCAGAGCCTGTTGTAACTGATTATAAAGAAACATTAACAGCACTTTTACAAGCACCAACAATTGCTTCAAAAGAGTGGGTTTATGACCAATATGATTACCAAGTACGTACAAATACAGTAGTAGCACCAGGTTCTGATGCAGCGGTATTACGCGTGCGTGGCACAAATAAAGGTTTAGCGATGACAACAGACTGTAACTCTCGTTATATTTACTTGGATCCAGAAACAGGCGGTAAAATCGCAGTAGCAGAAGCAGCACGAAACATCGTATGTTCTGGTGGCGAGCCTTTAGCGATTACAGATTGCTTAAACTTTGGTAATCCAGAGAAGCCAGAAATCTTCTGGCAAATTCAAAAATCAGCAGATGGCATTTCAGCAGCATGTTTAGCATTAAATGCGCCAGTAATCGGTGGGAACGTATCAATGTACAATGAGCGTTCAGGTGAAGCAGTTTACCCAACACCAACAATCGGTATGGTTGGCTTAGTAAAAGATTTAGCACATGTAACAACACAAGAAGTGAAAGCAGCAGGCGATTATGTCTATGTAATCGGTGAAACGTCAACAGAATTCGGCGGCTCAGAACTTCAAAAATTAGTAACAGGTTCGATTTCAGGAAAAGCACCAGCAATCGATCTTGAAGTAGAAGCGGCGCGTCAAGCAGCATTATTAGCAGCAATCCGTGACGGGCTTGTGCAATCCGCACACGATGTTTCAGAAGGTGGCGTAGCCGTTGCTCTAGCTGAGAAAACATTTGCAGCTAAAGGTCTTGGTATCAACGTAACACTTGAAGGTTCTGCGACAACAGCATTATTTGCTGAATCACAATCACGCTTTATCGTAACGGTGAAAGCGGAAAATGCAGCAAGCTTTGAAGCGGTAGTAGCAGATGCGAAGAAAATCGGTACGGTAACCAAAGATTCAACAATTACAATCAATGGAGAAACATCTACGCTTGTAGAAGGAACAGTAGAAGAATTCCGTTCTGCTTGGAAAGGAGCAATCTCATGCTTGCTGAAATCAGAGGCTTAAATGAGGAGTGTGGTGTATTCGGAATTTGGGGTAACTCAAGTCCTGCACACCTTAGCTATTATGGCTTGCATGCCTTGCAACACCGTGGACAAGAGGGCGCTGGTATCGTTGTAACAGATGGTGAAGGCTTGCGCGCAGTAAAAGGTGAAGGTTTAGTAAGCGAGGTATTTAATGAAGATAAATTAAGAAAAGTAAACGGTAAGGCAGCAATTGCCCATGTACGTTATGCAACTGCGGGCGGTAGCGGTATGGAAAATGTTCAACCATTATTATTCCACTCGTCAACAGGAAGCTTAGCGATTGCCCATAACGGAAACCTAGTAAATGCCAATCATTTAAAGCAATATTTAGAGCGTCAAGGCAGCATTTTCCACTCAAGCTCTGATACAGAGGTAGTAGCGCATTTAATTAAGAAAAGTAAGCTATCACCATTCCGTGCAAAAGTGAAAGAGGCATTGAATTTATTAAAAGGTGCTTATTCTTTACTTGTTATGACGAAGGAAGAAATGCTTGTTGCACGCGATCCACATGGCTTGCGTCCGCTATCTTTAGGGAAGCTTGGCGACGGCTGGGTTGTTGCTTCAGAAACATGTGCATTTGATTTAATCGGTGCAGAATTTGTACGCTCTGTAGAGCCGGGCGAGCTATTAATTATTAATGATAAAGGTGTAACATCTGACCGCTTTGTTGATATGCAAGGCCGTGCAATGTGTGCAATGGAATATGTGTATTTAGCACGACCAGATTCAGATATTGATGGTATTAATGTGCATATGGCACGTAAGCGCATGGGCAAACAGCTAGCGCGCGAATGTGCGCATATTGAAGGTGATGTTGTCACAGGTGTACCTGATTCAAGTATTTCCGCAGCAATTGGCTTTGCGGAAGAAAGCGGTATTCCATATGAGCTTGGTTTAATTAAAAACCGCTATGTTGGGCGTACATTTATCCAACCAACACAAGAATTGCGCGAGCGC
This sequence comes from Metasolibacillus meyeri, assembly GCF_003049505.1. Taxonomy (GTDB): domain Bacteria; phylum Bacillota; class Bacilli; order Bacillales_A; family Planococcaceae; genus Metasolibacillus; species Metasolibacillus meyeri. The sequence continues at coordinate 38,707 of NZ_PYWN01000011.1, read as the reverse complement.
GGTGTGAAAATGAAATTATCACCGGTTGTCCAAGTAGTAAAAGGCAAGCGCGTTATTATGGTAGATGATTCAATTGTGCGTGGTACAACGTCACGTCGTATTGTCAGAATGTTAAAAGAGGCAGGCGCAGCAGAGGTGCATGTTGTCATTTCATCACCACCGATGACGGACCCTTGCTTCTACGGAATCGATACATCGACACATGAAGAATTAATTGCAGCAAACCATAATGTTGAAGAAATTAGACAAGCGATTGAAGCAGATTCCTTAACATTTTTATCGGCTGAGGGCATGGTCGAATCGATTGCTCGTCCGTTTGAAGATGCAAATCGTGGCTTATGCTTAGCCTGCTTCACAGGAAAATATCCGACGGAAATTTTCCCAGACACACTTTTACCACATGAAAAAGAATTATTAGGCTAAAAATAAGGGCGTTTTCTAGTTAAGAACAAGCTCAAAAGAAATCCGAAGAGGGCTGTCCAAAAAGTCGAAATAACTTCTGAACATCAAAAAATCTAGTGCTGTTTTTTTCATTATAAAATTTGAAAGAAAGATGCTAAACTTAGCGTTTTTAAAAGATAGGTACTTTTTTATCAATGAGGTACCGTTTCAACAAAATAGGAAAAGGTGTCTGAAAAGTGGTGTGTTAGACCACTTTTCAGACACTCCCATTATAGTTAACCAATAAAGGGGGCGCTTTTCGCATGTCGAAAGCATATGAACAAGCAGGCGTAAATATAGAGGCTGGCTATGAAGCTGTAAAGCGAATGAAATCACACGTTGAACGTACAAATCGTTTAGGGGTAATGGGCACATTTGGTGGCTTTGGCGGTATGTTTGATTTATCTACATTAAACCTAAAGGAGCCTGTCTTAATTTCAGGTACAGATGGTGTTGGAACAAAGCTTAAGCTAGCTTTCATGGTTGATAAGCATGACACAATCGGCATCGACTGTGTGGCGATGTGTGTCAACGATATCGTTGCACAGGGCGCAGAGCCATTATATTTCCTAGACTACGTGGCTGTCGGCAAAGCGGAGCCAGCTAAAATTGAGCAAATTGTCAAAGGTGTTGCAGATGGCTGTGTGCAATCTGGTGCAGCATTAATCGGTGGTGAAACAGCCGAAATGCCAGGGCTTTATGAGGAAGATGAATATGATTTAGCAGGCTTTGCAGTGGGTGCTTGCGAAAAGAGTGCCATCATTACAGGTGAAAAAATTGCAGAAGGCGATGTACTTGTAGGTATTGCTTCAAGCGGTGTTCACTCGAACGGTTATTCATTAGTGCGCAAAATTGTTTTTGCGGATAATGACTATGCAGTCGATCAAGTAGTGGAAGGCTATGAGGCATTAGGTCCAATTGGTGAGGCATTGTTAGTGCCGACGAAGCTTTATGCGAAGCCTGTATTAGCAGCAATTAAAGCAGCAGATGTACATGGTTGTGCACATGTTACGGGCGGAGGCTTCTATGAAAATTTACCACGCATGATGCCAGAGGGTCTTGCAACAGAAATCGACTTAGGCTCTTGGCCGGTGCTGTCAATCTTTGAATTTTTAAAGGACAAAGGTCAACTAGCTGATAAAGATTTATATAATGTATTCAACATGGGCATTGGTTTTGTTATCGCTGTACCAGTAGCAGATGCAGAGAAAGTGCTTGAAGCGGTTGAAGCAAACGGTGAAAAAGCATATGTGATTGGTCGTGTTGTAGCAGGCGAAGGTGTTGTTTTCAAAGGTGAGCATGACGGGAGTTTAGTGTAATGACAAAAATAGCCGTATTTGCGTCAGGTAGCGGTAGCAATTTCCAAGCAATCGCAGAAAGCATCATACGTGGCGAGCTAAATGCTAAAATTGAGCTAGTCATTACAGATAAGCCTGGTGCATTTGTTGTGACGCGCGCGAAAGAGCTGGGTATTCCAGTATTGGAGCTAGCACCAAAAGCATTTGAATCGAAGGCACACTATGAGCAAGCGATTGTTGACGCGCTGCAAGAGATGCATATTGAATGGATTGTGTTAGCGGGCTATATGCGTTTAATTGGTGATACGTTGTTAACGGCATTTCCAAATCGTATCGTTAATATCCACCCATCTTTACTGCCATCTTTCCCTGGAAAAGATGCGATTGGTCAAGCATTTGAGCATGGCGTTAAAGTGACAGGGGTGACTGTTCATTTTGTTGACGCAGGAATGGATACAGGTCCAATCATCGCACAGGTGGCGATTGATGTTGCTGAGTCGCGTGAAGAAACCGAATCGCGTATTCATCAAGCAGAGCACAAGCTATATACAGCTACATTGCAACAATTATTTCAATAACATATAGAGGCTGTTGGTATTGTTCCGACAGCCCAAACATTTTCAACATACATTGGAGGATTTTATCGTGGGTAAACGTGCACTGATTAGCGTTTCGAATAAAGAGGGTATTTTAGAGTTTGCCAAAGAATTAGTGGCATTAGGTTATGAAATTTTGTCAACTGGTGGTACGAAAAGCATGTTACAAGACAACAATGTACCTGTAACAGCAGTCGATGAAGTAACGAAGTTTCCAGAAATTTTAGATGGACGTGTAAAAACGTTAAATCCAATGATTCACGGAGGCCTTTTAGGAAAGTTTGACGATGCCTCACACCAAGCACAAATGAATGAGCATGGCATTGAGCCAATTGAAATTGTTTGTGTCAACTTATATCCATTCGTTGAAACAATTTCAAAGCCTAATGTGTCGTTAGATGATGCAATCGAAAATATCGATATTGGCGGTCCAACAATGTTACGCTCTGCAGCGAAAAACCACCAGTATGTAACGGTAATAGTAGATGCAGCAGACTATGCAAATGTATTAGAGGAATTAAAAGCGGATGGTACAACAACACTTGCAACGCGTCGCAAGCTTGCTGCAAAAGTATTCCGTCATACAGCGGCATACGATTCATATATTTCAAATCACTTAACAGAAGAAGACTTCCCAGAAAACTTAACATTAACATATGAGTTAAAGCAAAATTTACGTTACGGGGAAAACCCACACCAAAAAGCAGCATTTTACCAAAAGCGCTTAGGCTCGGATTTCTCAATCGCCTTTGCGGAGCAATTACATGGCAAAGAGCTTTCTTACAATAATATTCAAGATGCAAATGCTGCATTGCAAATCGTCAAGGAATTCGAGATGCCAGCAGCGGTAGCAGTAAAGCATATGAATCCATGTGGTGTTGGCACAGGTGCAACAATTGAAGAAGCATTCAACAAAGCATATGAAGCTGATCCAACATCGATTTTTGGTGGCATTATTGCATTAAATAAAGAGGTAGATCAAGCAACAGCTGAAAAATTGAGCGGCATTTTCTTAGAAATTATTATCGCGCCTTCATTTACAGCCAAAGCGCTAGAAATTTTAACAGCAAAGAAAAACATTCGCTTAATGACAATCGACTTTACACAAGCGAAGCAAGATCAATTTAATGTTGTAGCAGTAGAAGGTGGCTTGCTTGTACAAGAACCAGATCGTTACGGCTTTAATGATGCGACAATTAATGTCGTAACAGACCGTGAGCCAACGGAACAAGAATGGAACGCTTTAAAATTAGGCTGGGCAGTTGTAAAGCATGTTAAATCAAATGCAATCGTTGTAACAGACAGCCAAATGACATTAGGTGTGGGCGCTGGGCAAATGAATCGCGTAGGCGCAGCAAAAATTGCCTTTGAGCAAGCAGGTGAAAAAGCACAAGGTGCGGCCTTAGCATCTGACGCGTTTTTCCCAATGAGCGACTCAGTGGAAGCAGCACATGCAGCAGGTATTACAGCCATTATTCAACCAGGTGGTTCGATTAAGGACCAAGAATCGATTGATAAAGCAAATGAATATGGTATCGCGATGGTATTCACAGGCGTACGTCACTTTAAACATTAAAATAATAGCATAAGTACAATAGAGCGGTTATAATAGAATAATGTTTCATTGTTACTTTTGGTCGGGGAGCAATAGAAGCGTTATTCCAAATGCTTTCGTGGAAGGCATAATAAAGCAGCATGGCTTTGGTCGGGCTTGCTGTAAAAAATCGCGATTGAATAATCCACTTTGGCCGGGGGAGACAATCGCAAATTATCATATTTGAATAGTCGTACTATTTTGGCCGGGTACACTGACTATTCAAATGATGATAAAACGCTCGCTGTGATGGCGAGCGTTTTTTATTTTAGAGAAATTATATGAATGCTAGATAATTCATGAGAATTCGCAGATAAGTCCTAGGAAAACGCAGATATCCCGAGAAAAACGCAGATAAATCATAGGAATCCGCAGATATCTCGGGAAAAGCGCAAATCCCCTACAAAAACAGTTATTTTATAAGTAAGAATATTACTACTAAATTTGTTATTTATATTAGGAGGTCATGGAAGATGAAGATTCTTGTAATCGGCAGTGGTGGGCGAGAGCATGCGATTGCAAAGCAATTTAGTGTGGCACCATCAGTAGAAAAGGTATTTGTTGCACCTGGTAATGATGGAATGCATGCAGATGCAGAGGTAGTGGCAATTGATGCAATGGATTTTGCAGCACTTGCAACATTTGCGAAGGAGCAAAGTATTGATTTAACATTTGTTGGCCCAGAGCAGCCGCTTGCTGCAGGGATTGTCGACTATTTCCAACAAGAAGGCTTAACGATTTTTGGACCGACAAAAGTAGCAGCACAAATTGAAGGTTCAAAATCATATGCGAAAGAGCTAATGCAAAAATATAATATTCCAACAGCAGCATATGCCACATTTACGGAAGCAGCACCAGCAATTGCTTACATTCAAGAGCAAGGTGCACCAATCGTTGTCAAGGCGGACGGTTTAGCCGCAGGTAAAGGTGTTATTGTGGCAATGACAGAGCAAGAGGCGATTGACGCAGTAAACGATATGATTGGTAACCAACGCTTTGGTGATTCTTCTTCACGTGTGGTAATTGAAGAGTTTTTAGATGGCGAAGAATTCTCATTTATGTCATTTGTACATAAAGGGCAAATTTATCCGATGGTTATTGCACAAGATCATAAGCGTGCATATGATGGCGACAAAGGTCCAAACACAGGTGGTATGGGTGCATATTCACCAGTACCACAAATTCCACAGGATGTTGTTTCAAGAGCTTATATTGAAATTGTCGAGCCGACTGTTAAAGCGATGGAAGAGGAAGGCGCATCCTTCACAGGTATTCTTTATGCAGGATTGATTTTAACGGCAAGGGGTCCGAAAGTCATTGAATTTAACGCACGTTTTGGTGACCCAGAAACACAAGTTGTGCTACCGCGTATGACATCTGATTTTGGCTTATTTATGCAAGCATTGATGGCTGAAAAATATTTCGATTTACAATGGTCAAATGAAACAATGCTAGGTGTAGTCATCGCGGCAGAGGGCTACCCAGGCGATGTAGAAAAAGGCAATGCGTTGCCTAACTTGCAAGCAATTAGCGAAAACTATGCGGTATACCATGCAGGCACAAAGCTAGTTGATGACACATATGTCGGCAACGGTGGTCGCGTATTACTTGTAGCGGCAAAAGCAGACACATTGCAAGAGGCGCAAGAGAAAGTATATGCAGCAATTCATACAGAGAGCTGGGATAAATTTTTCTTCCGCAAAGATATTGGCTGGCGTACATTTCAATAAGTAGCACATATGTAAATTTGATGTTTGTAAGAAGATACGTATATGAAATACCTCAGTAAATATGATGCATTTCAAAGGGCATAATTGATGGATTTAGAAACTGCTGTATCAGTATAATTGGCTTTTGAAGGGGGCTATCAGGAAAGTTTAATCTTTCCTGATAGTTTTTTGTGCTTAAGAAGGATTTTGGACAGAATTGGAGCCATTTGATTTAGGTTGAGTAGTTGTCTCCGTGCTATTACCAGAAACGATATCTGAGAATTCTTTCATGAACTGACTAACCTGCTCTGTAGACATAAAATTGGCGCTGTCAAATGTGTGTGAAGTCGTGTAATCACTATTTTGCATACCAGAGCCTAACATCGCTTTCATCGGGCAGTAGTGAAAAATTCCTTCTGCAATTTTCATTGCACCAGCTGCAATCATTATATGACCTGTCCAACAATTCGGGCGATGGGCGATGCGACCAACGCCACAGGCTGTCATGGAAACACCACAAATAAGACGCATAAAGGCACTACGCTCTGAAATATTTTCTTCTAACAAAATCATCCACTCCTTTTAAAAATCTGTGACACTTGCCGAATTTAACTAAAAAATGTTATTTACAGCACTTTGCTTTATGAAAGTGCTGTGATACGATAAAGGCGATGCATTACAGAAGTAGTATGCTTCATTTTTAGAATCAAATACGTCTCGACTAACTCTTGTCCAGATTTTTTCAAGCTTAAGAGTGAAACCACTTTAAAATCTGTGGCAACTGTCTGTGATTTTAGGGCAATACGCTGTTGATTGATTAGCTGTTGCGTTGCTAAATTCTTGCGTAGACGTTCAAATAACTGCATAAATAGTTAATAAAATGTATCAGAAAAAGGGGGCATTTTGCCATGCCAGAAATCAATTGGAAAATTAAAGACATTCGAGAGCAAGTTGCTGTTATTGATGGCAAGGTTGCACCAACAATCGTGTTAAAAAATGCACGCTATTTACATAGCATATTCAAAAAATGGTTAGAAGGTAATATATGGATTTTAAATGACCGTATTATTTATGTTGGAGAACGTATGCCAGCATTTGTAGAAGGGACTGAAATTATTGATGTAGCAGGGAAAACGATTGTTCCTAGTTATATTGAGCCGCATGTGCATCCATTTCAGTTATATAATCCGCAATCCTTTGCTGATTTTGCAGCACAAACCGGAACGACGACATTCATATCAGATAATATGACATTTGCTGCTTTAATGGATAATAGGAAAGCGTTTACAATACTGGCGCAACTGCGTCAATTACCATTTTCATTTTATTGGTGGGCACGTTTTGATTCGCAAACAGAGACGGAGCTAGAGGACGAAATTTATTCGACTGCTTCTGTATTAGAATGGCTCGATCAAGATTCTGTCTTGCTCGGTGGTGAATTAACTGCTTGGCCAAAGCTTTTACGCGGAGATGACCAAATGTTACATTGGATTCAAGTAGCAAAATTAAAAGGAAAAAAAATTGAAGGTCACTTCCCAGGAGCATCTGAGAGAACCTTGGCACGCATGAAGCTGTTAGGAGCAGATGGTGATCACGAGGCGATGACCATTGAGGAAGTGGAAAGTCGCTTATTGCATGGTTACGCTGTGACACTTCGTTATTCGTCGATTCGTCCTGACTTACCACAACTATTAAAGGACGCTGTGGCAAAAGAATTAAATGTCTTTGATCATTTAATGATGACGACAGATGGCTCAACGCCAAGCTTTTATCAAGACGGTATTATGGATAAATGTATCCGAGCTGCGCTTGATGCAGGTGTAGCACCTATTGATGCTTATAATATGGCGACATATAATATTGCGCGCTATTATAATATGACAGGTTTACATGGATTAATTGCAACAGGTCGTTATGCATCTCTTAATATTTTACAAGACGAATTTTCACCAACACCAGAAGGCGTTTTATCTAAAGGCGTATGGTTAAAACGTGACAACGATAAAGTAGCATCACTGCCTACAATTGATTGGTCTGCATTTGGTGGTCTTCAGATGAATTTTGACTTATGCGATGAAGATTTCCAATTTTCGATGCCAGTGGGAATTGAAATGGTCAACGACGTGATTACAAAGCCGTATAGCATTCCGCATTTAAATCATAGCGCGGATGATGAATGCTATTTAATGTTAGTGGATCGACAAGGAAAATGGCGTATTAATACGATGATTAAAGGTTTTGCATCGAGTGTACAAGGCTTTGCTTCTTCTTATTCAACGACTGGCGATATTATTTTAATCGGAAAAAATATTGAGGAAATGAAGTTTGCCTTTGCAAAATTGAAAGAGATGAATGGTGGCATTTTATTAACAGAAAATAAACAAATTATTGCATCGATTGATTTATCGATTGCAGGTAGTTTGTATGATGGTGATATTGAAACATTAACTGAAAAAGAAATTGCATTAAAGGATGCGTTGCGTGAACGGGGCTACAATCATACGGATGCGATTTATACATTGTTATTCTTACAGTCAACACATTTACCATATATTCGTATTACGCGTAAAGGGTTGTTTGATGTGCTAAAAAATAGAGTGCTGCTGTCAGCAGTTATGCGTTAAGAGGGAGAAAAAGAATGGACATTAAATTTAAGTTGCTTGCCAGTCTAAGTGCGTTATTCATTATCGCAGGCTGTGGAAATAAAGCAGAGGAAAAACCGCAAGAGGAAGAGCAAGAAATTATTGAAGATGTGATAGATGAGGAGGAGCCAGAGGAAGAGGTTGCTGAGTTCCCTTTCACAACACCATTTACAGGTGAGGGCATTACAGAGGAAGTAAAACAGCGCCCCATTTTAGTAACAATTAATAATCATCCTGCAGCTAGACCACAATCAGGCTTAGCTGCAGCGGATGTTGTCTATGAAATGCTAGCAGAGGGAGATGTTACTCGCTTTTTGGCATTGTATCAATCCGAAATACCAGAGCAAATTGGACCAATCCGTAGCGCGCGTTCTTATTTTATCGATGTTGCGAAAGGTTTAGATGCATTTTATATAGCGCATGGTTATAGCCCTGAGGCAAAGTCAATGCTAGCAAACGGTGTTGTTTCAAATATTAATGGCATGCACTATGATGGTACATATTTTAAGCGTTCTTCTAATCGTGTAGCACCTCATAATTCCTATATTTCAGGAGAAAATGTGCTAGCAGGAGCAGAAAAAGTTGGCGCTTCAATGGACTACAGTAAAAAAGTGCTTTATACTTTTTATCGTGATGAAGAAAGTGCTAAAATAGGCATTAGAGCAAATGAAGCTACAGTTCGTTATAGCCAAAGTAGCTCTTTCAATAGCACATATGTATATGATGAGAAAACGGAACAGTATAAAAGATTTTCTGCTAATGCTGTTACAACAGATTACTTAACAGGTGAGGAAATTCAACTATCAAATATACTATTTTTTGAGATGCCACATCGCGTAATTGACAGTGTGGGACGTCGGGATATTGATATATCGGCAGGAGGAAATGCGTATATTTTCCAGCATGGCATGATGCGAGAAATTAAATGGAAAAATGTTGACGGATTATTAGTGCCAATTGAGGAAGATGGTAGTGAAGTTAAATTAGTGCAAGGGAGATCGTGGGTTCATTTTGTGCCAACAACACCAGGACTAGCGTCTGTTGTAACATATTCAGAATGAGGAAAGGGGGATAATTAGATGCAAATCGAAAAAATTCGTGGACATCAAACAGAGCAGTTGTTTAAAGCTGTATTAGAGCTAAAAGATATTGAAGAATGCTATAAATTTTTCGATGACTTATGCACAATTAGCGAAATTCAATCATTAGCGCAACGCTTTGAGGTAGCCCATTTACTTCGCTTGAAAAAAACATATGAAACAATTAAAAAAGAAACTGGCGCTTCTACCGCTACAATTTCACGCGTGCGCCGCTGCTTTGACTACGGTAATGATATGTATGATGAAATGTTAGGTCGCCTGTACCCTGATGAAAAACCGTTTACGCATAAATAAAGAGCAATTACTAGGGCTGTAGGGAAAGTAGGCAAATGCCTATATCTCCCTACAGCCATCTGTATTTTTAAGGAAGTATTGGCTGTTAAAAATTTACAAGCAATATGAAGTGAGTTTTTTGTTTTTGCAGCAATTACGTTATACTTGTAACGATAAAGTTTTGAAGAAAGGATGACATAGTGTGGAATTGAAAACTTGGCGACATGTCTTTAAAGTCGATCCAGCAAAAACGATTTCTGATGAAGATTTAGAAAAAGTGTGCGAATCTGGCACTGATGTAATTTTAGTAGGTGGTACGGATGGTGTCACGTTAGATAATGTGCTTGATTTATTAGTACGTGTCCGCAGATATACTGTACCGATTGCACTGGAAATTTCAAATATTGAGTCGGTTACACCTGGCTTTGATTATTATTTTATTCCAACGGTTTTAAATAGTACGAGTACAAAATGGGTGAAGGACCTACACTTCCAAGCTATTAAGGAGTATGGTGACATCATGGTCTGGGAGGAGCTTGTTGCAGAAGGCTATTGTGTGCTAAATCCTGATTGCAAAGTAGCACATGCAACAGATGCACAAACAGACTTATCAATAGATGATGTAGTCGCATATGCGCGCATGGCAGAAAACTACTTTAAGCTGCCTATTTTTTATTTGGAATACAGTGGAACATATGGAGATGTAGAAGTTGTACGAGCTGTGAAAGATGTCTTAATAAATACCTCTTTATTTTACGGAGGCGGCATTACAACAGTAGAGCAAGCAAAGGAAATAGCGGAAATTGCTGATACGGTCGTTGTTGGCAACATACTTTATGATGATTTACAAGCAGCATTAAAAACAGTTGATGCTGTGAAAAGTGTTATGATAAAATGAGAACAAAAGTTCTGTTAGGTGGTGCGAAATGGAGCAGATTACAAAAAATTTGCTTGCTGGGATGAACCCGCAGCAGCAAGAGGCAGTAAAAGCGACAGAGGGTCCTTTGCTTATTATGGCTGGGGCAGGCTCAGGGAAGACGCGTGTATTAACACATCGAATTGCTTATTTAGTAGTAGAAAAGGAAGTTTATCCATCTAAAATTTTGGCGATTACATTTACAAATAAGGCTGCACGCGAAATGCGTGAACGTATTGATAACTTGCTTGGTAACGGCACTGGTGAGCGCATGTGGGTATCCACATTCCACTCGATGTGTGTAAGAATATTACGCCGTGATATTGATAAATTAGGTTTTTCAAAAAGCTTTTCAATTTTAGATAGTTCAGATCAATTAACAGTTGTTAAAAATGTTTTGAAGGAGCTGAATATTGATCCAAAGCAATACGATCCTCGCGCGGTGCTAAGTACGATTAGCTCTGCAAAAAATGGCTGTATTACAGCAAATGATTTTCAAGCAAATATGAACCCTCATAACCCATTTGAGAAGGTTGCTGCACAAGTGTATGAAGGCTATGAAAAAAGGCTGCGTATTAATCAATCACTCGATTTCGATGATTGTGCGACACGTTTCACCCTAAGCATTTGTTAAATGCGGTAAAGGTGAGGGCTAAGAAAAGAAACTTAGCTACAACTGAATTTATGATGTATGGAATGAAATAGGTTATGGTCTTATGAAACATACAACTTAATACTTCCCTATGCGTTGTAGAGTGGTATATCTGCAAGGTATAAAGCGGGATGAAGTCACATGAAGTAACCTAAGTCCTCTGTGATATGGTTATGATAGTGTGGGGTGCTATAAAATAGCTATGGTTAGAATGTCTAAATGTAGACTGACGAATCTGTGAATGTACGGGTCTAAACGAAGATAAGAGGGAAACTTCTTAGCTCCTTCAAATGGAGCGCAACATACCGAAAAGTATGAGTGGTCGTTAAGAAATTCGGGATATCACCAAATAGATATAGATGTTGCAGGCTTAAAGCAGAAACCTAAGGCTATATGTACAGCTAGTAAATTCGGAACGTGGAAAGCAGACAAGATACAAAATAACTTATACCAGAGCGTATCTTACCCTATAAGGAAACGAAAGGGGTTTAATGTCTGTGAGAGCGAGGGCACAGTACCTAGGAAGCTACAATAACAAGTAGTGGAGGGATAGCCCTTAGACAATGTTCAATTTTAAAGTAAATTTTATCAAGGAAAATTCAGAGGAAACGGTTAAGTTGTCAAGTTCACAACCATATAGGAAGTGATATTATGACGCTGAATACTAAAGACAAAAGAGCTGAATATCACGATATTCTCCCATTGCAGAAGGAATTATGGGAAAAGGAGCCACACAAAAATTTGTATAGGTTAATTGTAAGCAGACAAAATATTATTTGCGCTTATGACTGTTTAAAAAGGAATACAGGTAGCCATGCAAAAGGTGTGGATGGGCTTAACATCGAAAACATTAATCAAGTAAGTATAGAGCAGTTAGTGTCTACAGTACGAGAGAGGTTGAAGGACTATCATCCAGATCCAGTCAAGAGAGTCTACATTGAAAAAGATAACGGGAAACGAAGACCGCTTGGAATACCCACTATTTGGGATAGAATGATACAGCAGTGTATTAAACAAATTATTGAACCTATATGTGAACGCAAATTTGCTCACAACTCCTATGGTTTTAGACCGAAAAGAAGCCAGGAAAATGCGTTAGCAGATGTTATGAAAAGCTTGAATTTAAGCAAGCATAAATACATTGTAAACGTAGATATCAAAAGTTTCTTTGATAATGTTAATCATAAAATATTGGTTAACCAATTGTGGAGCATTGGTATCAGAGATAAAAGTGTTTTAGCAATTATTAAAAAGATGCTAAAAGCAAAAATCTTAGAGCCAAACGGTCAATTAATTACACCAACAAAAGGTACTCCACAAGGCGGTATTTTAAGTCCCCTATTGTCCAATGTAGTATTAAATGATCTTGACCACTGGGTTAATGACCAGTGGATTGAATGTGGAATTGAAATTTCAAGTATTACTTTACGTTTCAATAAAAATGGTTCCCCTACTGGAGATAAATATAAGCATTTGAGAACATATTCTACTCTAAAGGAAGGTCGTTTAGTAAGGTATGCTGATGACTTTGTAATCACATGCAAGACATACAATGAAGCTGTAAGGTGGTCTAATGCTGTAACTAACTATTTAAAACGAAGATTAAAATTAGATGTTGAGAATACCAAAAGTAAAATCATAAATCTGCGAAAACATTACAGCGAATTTTTAGGTTTTAAATTCAAACTTAAAATGAAGCGTAATAAATGTGTAGCAGAAAGTAGAATATCGGATAAGAAAAAAGAGAAGATAATAAGGAGTTACCGAGAAAAAATCAGAAATACTTGGTCTGGTGCAGATGTATATAAACTGAATTCTATGACATATGGAATTTGGGGATATTTCAAGCATGCTACAGCAATAAGTGTAGATATGAGAGAAATTTCTTGGCGGCTTAACAAGCTTATCCACAATCATTTCAGTATGAATGGGGAGTTTAGAAATCTTAGTGAATTTGAAAAGATGAGCACTGGTGTTGGGCTGAAAATGAGTAAGTTAAAAAATAACTGTAAAGTTTGGGTTCAACATAATGTACCGTTAATGCCAATATCTATGGGTAAAACGCAATACCCACTCTGTAAAAGAAGACAGGAAAAGCCTTATGAGTTTGTAATAGAAAAGAAAGACTGGAGAGAATATATTATAAAAATAGAATGTAATATCACTTCTTCAACAGAATTTCATATCAATAAGGTTTCAAGATATGCGCAACAAAAAGGGAAATGTGCAATTTTAAAAGAATTCACAGGAATAGATTTTGAATGTCACCATAAACTTCCCAAATATCTAGGTGGAACAGATGATTATCATAATTTAATCATCTTAGATAAAAGAGTTCATAATTTAGTTCATACTAAATATGAATGGAAGATCAATGAGATGATTAGGGAACTGAATTTAAACAAGCTTCAAATTTCTAAAGTGAATACGCTCAGAAGTCTATGTGAACTTGATGTAATTGAAATAAATTAACATTGTTGGAACGCCGTATGCGCTGAAAGGTGCACGTACGGTGTGGGGTGGGGGAAAACATAGAGAAATCATCGAAGTGTTACCTATCACCATTAATTATGACGACAATTAAACTTTTTGAAAAAGTGCCAGAAGTGTTAGAATTCTATCAAAATAAATTTCAGTATATACACGTTGATGAGTATCAAGATAGTGCGACACGTTGCTAATTGAAAAGATTAGCCACTAGCAATTGCTAGGAGAACTAAGAAATCAGATGAGTCGAATGATGAGGTAACGCTCTGAAAGGCTCGACCTAATCCTCCGAATAGCTTTCATCTATGCAATTAGATTGTTAGTTATAAGCTCGGTGAAGTCAGCTGAATATCACCCTAATTACAGGAAAGCGGAGTGGAGGCACTTCGTGTGGTAGATAGGCTGGGGTTCTACAAAAATACTCATGGTTAGAATGTAGGGAATAAAACTTCCTACTGACGAAATTCCGAATGTACGGCTCTAGAGGTATAGGTATTCGAAAGGGTACACCAACTTAGTGTTGGGTTAGTGAGGTGGAGTAAGATTTGTCTTTATGAAACACCTTATCGTGTTACAGGCACGATCCAGCTAACAGGGTTAGAGGAATGACCTAAAAGTATTATATGTACAGATATGATTTCTTGGAACGTGGTAAGCTGGCTACTTGGAGAGATTGCACTCTATGAAGAGGTATAAGGGAAAACAATTTGTATAACCTTATTTTAAGTCAGTGAAAGTGATGGCACAGTACCGTTGAAGCCGTAATAATAAGCGGTGGAGGGATAGCCATTAGTCAATTTATGAATAACTAAAACAATATTTTATAATATCAGGTTCTCGTATGACTAAAAGAAATGCAATCACCAAACCGTAAATGGTGGTGAAAGTATTGACTGATACAGCAAACGAAAAAGTTTTGAAACGACAGTCTTTACGAAATAATGAGTATTACGGTATGCAAGAAACCTTCGACAAGCTTTACAAAGATAGTCAAAACAACAAGAAATTCAAAAATCTCTACGAACTCATAGTAGATAGGGAAAACATCTTACTAGCATATAGAAACATCAAGAAAAATAAAGGGTCATTCACTAGTGGTGTAAACGAATCAACAATTATTACTGTAGGTGAACAAGAACCCGAAAAACTCGTGAAATATGTTAGAAAAAGGTTGGAGAACTTTATTCCACACAAAATAAGAAGAAAAGAAATATCAAAAGCTAATGGCGGTAGTAGACCGTTGGGAATCCCAACAATTGAAGACCGAATTATACAGCAATGTATTAAACAAGTTCTTGAACCAATATGCGAAGCGAAATTCCATAATCACAGTTATGGATTTAGACCAAATAGAGGTACACTTCACGCGTACTC
Source organism: Metasolibacillus meyeri (assembly GCF_003049505.1). Taxonomy (GTDB): domain Bacteria; phylum Bacillota; class Bacilli; order Bacillales_A; family Planococcaceae; genus Metasolibacillus; species Metasolibacillus meyeri. Next base: position 23,625 of record NZ_PYWN01000011.1, on the reverse strand, counting down.
AAGAGCAGTTACATTAGCCAATCTTAATAAGCTGCATTATGTGGTTGATATAGACATCAAAGGATTCTTTGATAACGTCAATCATGGCAAGTTATTAAAACAAATGTGGAGTATGGGGATTCAGGATAAAAAAGTGATCTCTATCATTAGCAAACTGTTGAAAGCTGAAATTGTGGGACTAGGTAAGCCAAACAAAGGCACTCCACAAGGTGGTATTTTATCACCGCTACTATCTAATATCGTTTTAAACGAGTTGGACTGGTGGATAAGCGACCAATGGGAAACATTTAAAACAGAAAAGAACTATGAGAGAGAACGCATTATAAGTGGCAAAAAGCGGCTAGATCGTTCAGTAAAATACGCCACTTTAAAAAGAATGACAAATTTAAAAGAGATGTTTATCGTTCGATACGCAGATGACTTTAAAATCTTCTGTCGTGACCATAAAAGTGCCTTCAAAATATTTGAAGGAGTTAAAAAGTGGTTGAAAGAGCGATTACACCTCGATATTAGCAAGGAAAAATCGAAGGTAATCAATTTAAGAAAAAACTTTTCAGAGTTTCTCGGCTTCAAAATGAAAGTAGTGAGGAACAAAGAAAAGCATACTGTAAAATCATATATGACTGATAAGGCTAAACAGAATGCAAAACAAAAAATTAAAGAAAACATTAAAAGAATTAAGAAAAATACCACCGCTTCAGAAGTGTCCAAACTTAACGCAACAATATTAGGACTTCAAAATTTCTATCAGCAAGCGACAATGGTATCAAAGGATTTTAGTGGAATTGCATTCTCAGTCAAACGAACCTTATATAACAGCTTGAAATTTGTGGCATCTGAAAATGGGGAACTTAGTAAATACTACAAAACGCATTATAAAGACTACTTAGGCAAAAAGAAAATTTTCATAGCCAGAGTAGCCATTTTCCCAATTGATGGTGTCAAACACAAAAACCCGAAGAACTTTACGCAAGAAATAAACAACTACACGATTGAAGGTAGAAGTCTCGTACACAAAACACAGAAGTCAGTATCAGAAGGAATTATTAGGCACCTAGTAAAAAATCCTGTAATTAATCAAAGCATTGAGTATAATGACAATCGCATCTCAAAATATATCGCTCAAAAGGGGATATGTTTCGTTACAGGAGAGCCACTTCTTCTAAATAATATGGAATTACATCATAAGAAGCCAAGAGCATTAGGTGGAAAAGATGATTACAACAACTTAGTTTTTATAACTAAAATGGTCCATAAACTGATTCACGCAACAAATGAAGAGACGATTGAAAAATATCTTCAATTAGCAAGACTGACACAAGAAGGTAGAGATAAAGTAAACAAACTTCGAGTTATGGCTGGAAATAAAATGTTAGTTTAAAGATTCATAATTGATGGAACGCCGTATGAGGGGAAACCCTCATGTACGGTGTGAATGGGGGGAAAAGCTGAAGATGATTTCAAAGGCTTACCTATCCATATCTAATAATTCCCAATATATCCTCGTCCAACTATTAGCAAAGAAATTCCGTAATATTTGCGTTGTAGGCGATTCTGATCAATCAATTTATCGTTGGCGTGGTGCGGATATTACGAATATTTTATCTTTTGAAAAGGATTATCCTAATGCAAAAGTAATTATGCTAGAGCAAAATTATCGTTCGACGAAGCACATTTTACAGGCGGCAAATGAAGTGATAGAAAACAATGGAAGCCGCTATAAGAAAACGTTACGTACAGATAATGATGAAGGCGATAAAATTGTTGTCTATAAGGCATATAATGAAACAGATGAAGCACAATATGTCGTACAAACAATTCAACAACTTATTCGCAAAGAAGGTCGCAAGCTAGATGATTTTGCGATTTTATATCGCACAAATGCACAATCACGTGCGATGGAAGATGTGCTAAAAAAATCGAATATGAACTATCAAATCGTTGGTGGGACAAAATATTATGATCGCAAAGAAATTAAAGATTTACTTGCTTATTTAAGATTAATTGCCAACAATGATGATGATATTTCACTGGCACGTATTATTAATGAGCCAAAGCGTAATATCGGTGCCACATCATTTGAGAAAATGGCACTTTATGCATTGCAGCAAGATCGCTCTATTTTTGATGCCATGCAGGAGCTTGTCTTTATGAGTTTAACAGGACGAGCAGCGGCATCAGCGGAGAAGTTTTATGAGATGATGAAAGATTTATCCAACAAGCAGGAGACACTTACAGTTACAGAGCTTGTGGAAGAAGTCATTGAGCGCTCGGGCTATCGTCAAATGCTACAAGGTGAAAAAACGATTGAAGCGCAAAGTCGTTTGGAAAACGTTGAGGAGTTTTTAACCGTTACAAAAGCGTTTGAAGAGCGTAGTGAGGATAAATCACTTATTGCCTTTTTAACGGATTTAGCGCTTGTTGCAGATATCGATTCATTAGATGAAGAAGAAAAGGCAAAAGGCACAATTATATTAATGACGATGCATGCAGCAAAAGGGTTAGAATTCCCTGTTGTTTTCATTATCGGCATGGAAGAAAATATTTTCCCACATTCACGCGCAATGGAGAATGATGAGGAAATGGAAGAGGAGCGTCGATTGGCGTATGTTGGCATCACAAGAGCGGAAGAGCGTCTCTATTTAACAAGTGCTAGCTCACGTACCATTTTTGGGCGTTCTAGTTACAATAGTGTTTCACGTTTTATTAACGAGATTTCTGACGCTATATTAGAGCATATAAGTAAGTCAGGTGGTTATGCACATACAGATGATTTGCCATTTAGATCGAATCGCTACGACCGAGCACCTCAATATCGAACTGTACAAAAACCGACTTCACGCATGATACATCAGCAAGCAACAGGTGGAGATCAGCATGGTTGGAAGGCAGGAGATAAAGCAGTTCATGGCAAATGGGGGACAGGTACTGTTGTAAGTGTAAAAGGTGAAGGGGAAAATACCGAGCTTGATATCGCTTTCCCACAAATCGGGATTAAACGATTGCTTGCTAAGTTTGCCCCTATTACGAAAGCGTAGGAGGAAACGAAATAATGGATATTGAAAAACGAATTGCTGAATTAAATACATTATTGCATGATTACAATTATGCGTATCATGTGTTAGATAAACCAGCTGTGCCTGATGCTGTGTATGATCAGCTATTACATGAATTAATTGCTTTGGAAGAAGCGAACCCTTCTTTTATTTATCCAGATTCTCCTACACAACGAGTTGGGGGAGCTGTGCTGGAAGGCTTTCGAAAAGTGACACATCAATATCCGATGCTTAGTCTTTCCAATGCCTTTAATGAAGAGGATTTACGTGACTTTGACCGCAAAGTAAGGCAGGCGATTGGCGATCATTTTTCTTATGTTTGTGAATTGAAGATTGATGGTTTAGCCATCGCTCTACGCTATGAAAATGGGGTCTTTGTACAAGGAGCAACGCGTGGGGACGGTACAGTTGGTGAGGACATTACAGCCAATTTAAAAACAATTCGTGCGATCCCACTTCGTTTAAAGGAGCCTGTGACGATTGAGGTACGCGGTGAGGCGTATATGCCGAAAAAATCCTTTGAGGCTTTAAATAAAGTGCGAGTGGAAAAAGGCGAAGAGTTATTTGCGAATCCAAGAAATGCAGCGGCAGGCTCTTTGCGTCAGCTAGACCCTAAAATTGCAGCGAGCCGTCAGCTATCGACCTTTATTTATGCGGTCGGTGGTGATGGAGAAATGTATGGCTTAGATAGTCATGGTGAAATGCTTGATTATTTACAGCAATTGGGTTTCCCATCGAACCGTGAGCGTCAAGCTTGTGCAACAATTGACGAAGTTTTATCGTTTATACAACTATGGACGGAAAAACGCAATGATTTACCTTATGAAATAGACGGAATTGTGATAAAAGTAAACCGCTATGCACAGCAAGATGAACTAGGTTTTACAGCGAAAAGCCCACGTTGGGCAATCGCCTTTAAATTTCCTGCCGAAGAAGTTGTAACGGCATTACTCGATATTGATTTAACAGTTGGGCGTACAGGTGTTATTACACCGACAGCCATTTTAATGCCAGTACAAGTAGCTGGAACAACAGTGGCAAGAGCATCCTTGCATAATGAGGATTTAATTCGCGAGAAGGATATTCGCATTGGCGATACGGTCATTATTCGCAAAGCAGGGGATATTATTCCAGAAGTTGTTGGCGTACTATTAGAGCAACGACCTGAGGATGCTATACCATATGAAATGCCAGCAAACTGCATCGCTTGTGATAGTGAATTGATTCGTATAGAGGGAGAGGTAGCGCTGCGTTGTGTCAACCCAACATGCCCAGCCCAAATTGCGGAAGGCATCAAGCATTTCGTTTCTCGTAACGCAATGAATGTAGATGGCTTAGGTGAAAAGGTAGTAGAGCAATTGCTAAGAGAAGGCTATATTCAAAATGTAGCGGACCTTTATTTATTGCAAGTTGAACAATTAATCGAACTAGAGCGCATGGGACAAAAGTCTGCGAGCAATTTAGTAGAAGCGTTAGAGCGTTCAAAGGAAAATTCGTTAGAGCGTCTATTATTCGGACTAGGTATTCGCCATGTTGGTGAAAAAGCAGCTAAAATTTTAGCGGAGCAATACGAAACGATGGAAGCGTTAATGGCTGCAACACAAGAGGAACTAACGTCGATTCACGAAATCGGTGATAAAATGGCAGATTCGGTTGTTAGTTATTTTTCAAATGATGATGTTCAACTTCTGATTGTCCGTTTAAAAGATGTTGGCTTGAATATGAGTTATAAGGGAAAAAAGATACAAATCCAAGCAGGTGAAAATCCATTTGCAGGGAAAATGATTGTTTTAACGGGAAAATTATCACAATTGACACGAAACGAAGCAAAGGCGAAAATAGAAGAATTAGGTGGTACCGTCTCAGGAAGTGTTAGCAAAAAAACAGATCTCGTAATTGTTGGGGAAGACGCTGGTTCAAAGCTTGAGAAAGCGCAAAACCTAGGGATTGAGATATGGGATGAGCAGCGCCTAATCGAACAATTTCAATAGTAAAGGAGCTTGACTGATGACTCGATTTCGCTGGGTATCGGTGCTCGTAGCAGCAACTATATTAGCTGGCTGTACGCCTTCCTTCAAGCAAGATACGGAAGTTGTACAGCAGACAGAGGATGCTGAAGAAGTAGAAACAGCACATATTACAAGCAGGCAATTAAGTGAAAACTATTATAGGACGCTCACACCTTATAAAGAAAGTGCAAGTAGAGGTTTAATTGTTTCTAATATTTATACAAAATACGATATAAAAGAAGCTGAAAATGGCTTAATGCGTATTTCACAAAATGTTTTCGATACAGAGAAATATTTTTTTCAAGAAGGTCAACAATTATCTGCTAATACAGTGAGCTATTGGCTTGCACGTGAAAATCAAACGACAGATCAGCGCGATGATTTACAAGGTCTAAATCCTTCTAGCTTAGATGCGAATGGAAATGAGCTTGATGCAACGATTAAAGCTGTAGAGGCACCTGTCTATTTAGCGCATATTGTAGAGCAAAATTATTTAACATTAACAGATGATAATAAAGTGAGACTTAGTGGCATGTCAGTTGGACTTGCGCTCAATTCAGTCTACTATTACCAAAAAGAAAGATATGGGGAGTATTTTGAGGAGCCGATTCCAAATGAAAAGCTAGAGGCTGCAGCGATAGAAATTGCTGAAGAAGTTGTCGCTAGATTAAGAATGCGCTCGGAGCTTGCAGACATACCGATTGTTATAGGGCTGTATAAGCAGCAGCCTCGAAATTCAATTGTACCAGGCACATACTTTGCTTATAACGTTGTCGATGGTGGAAAAAGCGCGCTAGGTGAATGGCAAAAAATTAATGAGGCATATGTCACGTTCCCAATGAGCTCACCTGCGGATATTTATCGAGAGGCGAATAAAAGTTTCCAATACTTTAAGCAAGAGATTGATAAATATTTCTCTAATTTTACAAGTGTTATTGGCACAGGGTTTTATCAAAATAACCAGCTTCAAAATTTGGAAGTAGAGATCCCTATTCAATTTTATGGTACAACTGAAATTATTGGTTTTACACAATATTTAACAGATGTTATGCTGAAGCAATTACCTAAGGATGTAACAATTACAGTAAGTGTTACATCAGTTAATGGCCCTGAAGTGTTAATTAAAAAGGAACGTGATAGCGACAAGCCTTTTGTTCATATTTATGAATAAAGGTATTGATTACACTATTTTTGTACAAAGCTTTTAACAAGAAAACATAAAATATGGGTAGCTGTCAGAAAAGCTTTTCTGACAGCTCGTTTTCAAGAGAAGTTTTGTTATTTTTGTTCAAACTTATGATTTTCATTATGAAAAATGTTATGATAACACGTATGGTTAACTTTATTCGGAGGTGTAAATAATGGCGAAACTAACAAAAGAGGAAGTAAAGCATGTAGCTCATTTAGCACGACTTGCTATCACAGAGGAAGAAGCTGAAAAGTTTGCAGAACAATTAGGGAAAATCACTGACTTTGCAGAGCAGCTAAACGAGTTAGATACAACAAATGTTGAGCCAACGTCACATGTTTTACCATTGGTAAATGTACTGCGTGAAGACGTAGCTGGACAAGGCTTAGCACGTGAAAAAATGATGCTAAATGTGAAGGAACAAGAAGCGGGACAAGTGAAAGTACCGTCAATTTTAGACTAATAAATGAAAAGGTAGGAGGACTTTACAGATGACGTTATTTGAGCGTTCAGCACATGAGCTGCAAGAAAGCTTACATAAAGGCGAAGTAACAATCGCTGATTTAACAAATGAAGCGTTCGCACGCATTGAAGCATTAGACGGAGATGTACAAGCATTTTTAGCATTAAATAAAGAGCAAGCAACTGCACAATCAGCAGAATTAGATAAAGTGCCATTCATAGAGCGTGGCCCATTATTCGGTTTGCCAATCGGTGTAAAGGATAATATCGTGACAGAGGGCTTAGAAACGACATGTGCTTCTAAAATTTTACAAGGTTTTATGCCAATTTATGATGCAACAGTTGTCAAAAAACTGCGCGAAGCAGGCATGGTCACAGTAGGAAAGTTAAATATGGACGAGTTTGCAATGGGCTCTTCTAATGAAAACTCTTACTACAAGGCGACAAAAAACCCTTGGAATCTTGAGCATGTACCAGGAGGTTCTTCAGGTGCGTCTGCAGCATCGGTGGCAGCAGGGGAAGTTCCTTTCTCATTAGGCTCTGATACAGGTGGATCCATTCGTCAGCCAGCAGCTTATTGTGGCGTTGTTGGGATGAAACCAACATATGGTCGCGTATCACGCTTTGGTTTAGTAGCGTTTGCATCTTCACTTGACCAAATCGGTCCAATTACGCGTAACGTACGCGATAATGCATTATTATTAGAGGCGATTTCAGGTGTGGACGAAAACGATTCGACATCTGCCAATGTCCCTGTACCAAACTATGCAGCCGCTTTAAACGGTGACATTAAAGGCTTGCGTATTGCTGTGCCGAAAGAGTTTTTAGGTGAAGGTGTTGGCGAAGCAACACGCCAATCTGTATTAGCTGCGCTAGAAGTATTAAAAGGCTTAGGTGCAACAGTAGAAGAAGTGTCACTACCACATTCAAAATATGCATTAGCTGCTTATTATATTTTATCGTCATCAGAGGCATCATCAAATCTTTCTCGCTTCGATGGAATTCGCTACGGTTTCCGTGCTGAAGGTGTAAAGAATTTAATGGAGCTGTATAAAGAAACGCGTGCACAAGGCTTCGGTGATGAAGTAAAACGCCGTATCATGCTTGGCACATACTCACTATCAGCAGGCACATACGATGCTTACTATAAAAAAGCACAACAAGTGCGTACATTGATTAAAGAAGATTACGACAAAGTGTTTGAAGACTTTGACGTGATTATTGGGCCAACAACACCAACACCAGCATTTAAAATTGGTGAAAATGTTAACGACCCATTGACGATGTATGCAAACGATATTTTAACAATTCCAATCAACTTAGCGGGTGTACCAGCTATTTCGATTCCATGTGGCTTTGAAAATGGACTGCCATTAGGCTTACAAATTATCGGTAAGCACTTCGATGAGGAAACAATTTATCGCACAGCATATGCATATGAGCAAGCGACAGACTTCCATAGCAAAACACCTCAAATTTGGGAGGTAAAATAAGATGAACTTTGAAACAATTATCGGTTTAGAAGTACACGTTGAATTAAAAACACAATCAAAAATTTTCTCAAGCTCACCAAACCATTTTGGTGCGGAGCCAAATGCGAATACATCGGTTATCGATTTAGGTTATCCTGGTGTATTACCTGTGTTAAATAAAAACGTTGTTGATTTTGCAATGCGTGCAGCACTTGCATTAAACATGGAAATCGAGCAAGAAACAAAATTTGACCGTAAAAACTATTTCTACCCAGATAATCCGAAAGCTTATCAAATTTCACAATTCGATAAGCCAATTGGAAAAAATGGCTGGATTGAAATTGAAGTAGACGGCTACAAAAAGCGCATCGGTATTACACGCCTTCATATGGAGGAGGATGCGGGTAAATTAACGCATGCTGATGGCTATTCTTTAGTTGACTTTAACCGTCAAGGAACGCCATTAGTTGAAATCGTTTCAGAGCCAGATATTCGCACACCAAATGAAGCGTATGCGTACTTAGAAAAGCTAAAAGCAATCATTCAATATGCAGGTGTATCGGATGTGCGTATGGAGGAAGGTTCGTTACGTTGTGATGCCAACATTTCATTACGTCCATATGGGCAAGAAAAATTTGGTACAAAAGCAGAGCTGAAAAACTTAAACTCATTCAACTTTGTGCGTAAAGGTTTAGAGCATGAAGAAGTACGTCAAGCAGAAGTGTTACGTGCTGGCGGTGAGATTGAGCAAGAAACACGCCGCTTTGATGAGAAAACAGGTAAAACACTTTTAATGCGTGTAAAAGAAGGCGCAGATGATTACCGTTACTTCCCAGAGCCAGATTTAGTGCGTTTATCAATAGATGATGAGTGGTTAGAGCGTATAAAAGCTTCGATTCCTGAACTTCCAGATGCGCGTAAAGCTCGCTATGAATCTGAGTTAGGCTTAACAGCTTATGATGCAGCAGTACTTGTTATCAATAAAGACATTTCGGATTTCTTTGATGCAACTGTAACGGCGGGTGCTGATGCGAAGTTAGCTGCAAACTGGCTAATGGGTGACGTATCTGCTTACTTAAATGCAGAAAGTAAAGAATTGAAAGATACAGCATTAACGCCAGAAAATTTAGCAGGTATGGTGAAATTGATTGCAGACGGTACAATCTCATCAAAAATTGCGAAAAAAGTATTCACAGAGCTTGTAGCAAATGGTGGCGATGCTGCGAAAATCGTGAAAGAAAAAGGCTTAGTCCAAATTTCTGATCCTGCGGTTATTTTAGGCTTTGTTACAGAGGCTTTAGATAATGATCCAAAATCTGTAGAAGACTACAAAGCAGGGAAAGACCGTGCGATTAAAGCGATGCTAGGTCAAATTATGAAAGCATCTAAAGGTCAAGCAAACCCTCAACTAACAAATCAAATTTTATTAGAAGAGATTGCAAAACGTTAATTAAAAGATGATAGCTGTCGAGAAAGTTTTCACTTTCCTGGCAGCTATTTTGTATTTTGAAAAAGTAGAATTAATTAGTTGTGAAATTTTACTAAAAGATGCAAAATAGAAAATAAAAGCACTTAGGAGGAAACAAAAAATGAAAACAGAGCAACAATATTTTGAAGAGGCTATTTCTATTCAGCAATATATGGACGAGATGTCGACATTGAGAGAAGAAAGCTTCGCTATTTACGATAAATTTAATGTCCCAAACGATGAATTTATTGAGCAATTAAAAAATAGCCATGTGCATATTTTAGCGATTACGGAAGATTGGTGTGGCGATGCAATGCTCAACAATCCAATTGTGCGTAAAGTGGCAGAGGCAGCAGGTTTAGAAGTGCGTGCAACATTGCGCGATGCAGATACAGATTTAATCGATCGCTATTTAACAAATGGTGGTCGTGCAATTCCAATTTATTTAGTGTTAAATGGAGCTGGTGAAGTCGTAGGAAAATGGGGACCACGTGCACCAGAGTTACAGCAATTTGTGATGGATGCACGTGCAGGGGTGCCTGATAAAGAAGATCCATCATTTGAAGAGGCGCAAAAAGCGATGTATACAAATATGCGTCAAAAATTTATCGAGGACAGCAAATATTGGACATATGTTTATGAAGATTTCCAAAAGAGAGTTTCGGCAATCCTATAGGGAACGTTTGTATTTCAAAAGCGTTACTAATGATAGATAAGAAAATTTGAATTTGTAGGATGGTTGACAGAATGAAACGAGCTCGAATCATTTATAATCCAACTTCTGGTCGCGAGGCATTTAAAAAGCATTTACCAGAAGTATTGGAAAAATTAGAAATAGCAGGCTATGAAACATCCTGCCATGCAACAACATGTGAAGGAGATGCTAGAGTAGCTGCGAAAGAGGCCGTTGAGCGAGAATTTGATGTTGTGATTGCAGTCGGTGGTGATGGAACACTAAATGAAGTAGTAGCAGGAATTAGCCCATTTGAAAAGCGTCCTCGACTTGGTTTAATTCCTATGGGGACAACGAATGATTTTGCACGTGCGATTCATATTCCACGTAAAATTGACGAAGCGGTTGATATTATTATAAAAGGTGATACATTGCCCGTAGACGTAGGGACATTAAATGATAATCGTTATTTTATTAATATTGCAGCAGGTGGTCGCATTACAGAATTGACATATGAAGTGCCGAGCAAAATGAAAACGGTGCTTGGGCAGCTTGCTTATTACTTAAAGGGAATCGAAATGATTCCATCAATTAAAGCAACACATATGAAAATCGAAATAGATGATGAAGTGTTTGATGGCAATGCGATGATGTTTTTATGTGGCTTAACAAATTCGGTTGGCGGCTTTGAGAAAATTGCGCCAGATGCTTCCATTAACGATGGATTGTTTACTGTTATGGTGTTGAAGGAATGCTCGATTACAGATTTTATTAAAATTGCTTCACTTGCTTTGCGTGGGGAGCATTTAAATGACCCGCATCTTATTTATCGTAAGGCGAGCAAGGTGACGGTCACATCTGATGATGAGGTACATTTAAATTTAGATGGAGAGTACGGTGGCGATGCGCCAGCAACGTTCCAAAATTTAAAACAGCATATTGAAGTGTTTGTACCAATGGAGGAAATTCGAGAGGAAGATCGAGTTTAGTAAAGCTATAAAAGTCGATTTATACTAAATTTAAAAACATGAATAGCTATTTGAATAGTAGCGCGTTAGCTCACTATTCAGATAGCTTTTTTCATGCAGCCCTCTATTTTTCTCTAGATCATATAGATTATAATGGCTACAATAAGTAATTTTTAAAGGGGGGAAAGGTAATGATTTTACATTATACATGTCCTAGCTGCGCGGGAGATATGAACTTCGATGCGGATACAGGAAAATTGACATGTCAAAGCTGTGGCAGAAAGGATACGATTGAAAACTATCCTGAGGAATTGATTAAAACAACCTTTGAAGAGAATGAAGCAAATGAATACCATTGTAATAATTGTGGAGCTGTGCTAATCACACTTGCAGAAACAACAGCAACGAACTGTAGCTTTTGTCAATCAGCGGTTGTCATTGCGGATCGTTTATCAGGAGAATTAGCTCCTTCAAAGGTCATACCTTTTACGATAAGCGAAAAAGAAGCGGTGAAGGCTTTTAAAAAATGGTGTCGCCGAGGATGGTTGATGCCAAAAGATTTTGCCATGTCCGAGCGCGTCAAAACGATTACAGGGATGTACGTGCCGTTCTGGCTTTATGATATAAACAGTCAAGCAAAGGTGAAGGCAGTTGGTACAGTCGTACGTACATATTCAAAAGGTAATTATGATTATACGGAAACAAGTTACTTCGATATCATGCGTGAAATTAACTTGAATTATTCGAAAATACCAGCAGATGCTTCAGAGAAGATGAATGATGAATTAATGGATAAAATAGAGCCATTTCCTTTCCATGAGCTAAAGGATTTTAAAACACCTTATTTAGCAGGCTATATCGCAGAAAAATATAATTATACAGATAAAGAAATGCTACCGCGTGTAGAAAAACGTGTAAAAGAATATGCCGATAAGTATATTTCGGCAGACTTAAGTAATTACAGTACGGTTAGTTATAAAAGAAAAGACATTGATGTAAAGCAAAAGAATAGTGCATATGTGTTGTTGCCAGTGTGGATGATTTACCATGATTATAACAACTCGGAATATATTTTTGCGATGAACGGTTATACAGGCAAAGTGGTAGGGAAGCCACCGATTAGTAAAGGTAAGGCTGCTGCTTGGTTTGGTGGAATTGCAGCGGGCACATTCCTTATACTGAAAGTTATTGCAACATTGATCGGGGAGGGCTATTTATGAGTATGCTAAAAAAATGTTTCGCATTTTTTATTTTACTAGTTACTTTGTGGCAGCCCTCTGTATTTGCTGAATCTACCAATCAAACACAATATATTTTCGATTATGCCAACCTTTTAACAACAGAGGAGAAAAAGGAACTAGAGGTCTTAGCCAAGGAGCTTAGCGCGGATTATAAAACAGCCTTTCTTATTTTAACTGTCGATGGGACGGATGGTAAAGGAATCGAGCAATACATGGGCGATTTTTATGATAATGAAGCGCCCGGTTATAATAAACCACATGGTAATACAGTGATGATGTCCATTGATATGCAGGAGCGCGATGTTTTTTTATCAGGCTTTAAGAAAGGGCGAATTTATTTAGATGCTGGACGTTTAGCATATATTCGAGAGCAAATAACACCAAGCTTATCCGCTGGCGACTATTACGAGGCATTCAGTCAATTTATCATTGAGTCCCATGATTATATGAGTTATGGGCCAGACGGTATTATATTTCAATGGTGGTTCCAATGGGGGGTAGCACTTTTACTGGCGGCTATTATTGTTGGGCTGATGGCTTACAGCTCAGGGGGGAAGATGACAACAACGGAGCGTGATTATTTTAATCCGAATGGCTCAGGTATTACGAAAAAACATGACCGCTATTTACGCACAACTGTAACGAAAACAAAAAAAGCCTCAAGTAGTTCAGGAGGAGGTAGCAGTGGTGGTGGCGGTACAACAAGTGGCGGTCACTCTTATAGCGGCAGTGGCGGGAAGTTTTAAAGGGAGTTTGTTTCAGAAAGTTCATTTAAATTGTGATAAGAAGGCTTTTTGAAGAATCAATAATAGCGGTCCGAAAAGTGGCGTGTGAGGCTACTTTCTGACCGCTTTTTACTTTAGTATTCGTTTATGGAGAGCTCTGTATGCCCGTTACCTTGAATGACTTGTAACGCAGCAGTCTCATTTTCAACAATCGGGAATATTTTATCGCACTGCGAAATGGTGAAAAGCTTGCGAACAAAAGGATCTACAACGATAATAACGATTTTTTTACTTTGTGTAGAAGCTTTTTTAGCAAAATTGACAATCATGCCAAAGCCAGTACTATCAATGTTTTTCACACGGCTCATATCTAAAATAAAACCAAGCTCCGTTTGAAAGCTTTGTGATTGTAGCTGTTTTTTTATTTCTTCAATTAAGCCATATTCTAGGCTTCCTGTGAAGGCAATGGTAATATAGTTAGGCTTTTTGGCAATTTGAATTGTAGCTGTTTTTTGTTCCATCGTGTTTAATACCCCCCATTAAATCTGAAATTTATTCATTTCTTCTCGTAGACGATCTGCAATTGCTGCTAAGTTCGCTGTACTTTCAGCCATTTCAGCAACTGTAGCATATTGCTGTTCTGAAGCTGCGGCAATTTCCTCTGAAGCAGCAGCAGATTCTTCAATAATGCCAGAAATATTATAAATGGCATCTTGAACATTGTGAGAATTCGTATTGACATTCGCAAAGGCATCTTTCATTTTAGCAACACCAGCCTCTGTTGTACTTGTTTTCTCGACAATAACTTTCAATGCGTCTCCACCTTGGTTAATAATAACTACCTGTTCCTCTACCGCAGATAAATTGCTTTCCATCGTGCGAACTGTTACAGCCGTTTCAGCTTGAATATCTTTAATGAGCTCCGTAATTTGCTGGGCCGCCTCTTTAGATTGTTCAGCTAAAATACGCACTTCTGATGCAACGACAGCAAAGCCTTTGCCATGTTCACCAGCTCTTGCAGCTTCAATAGCAGCATTTAGCGCTAATAAGTTCGTTTGATCTGAAATATCAGTAATGACAGTAATAATACCGCCAATTTCCTCTGAGCGCATACCGAGCTTTTGAATCGAATCAGTTGCATAGCTTACCGTTTCTGTGACCGTACTTAAATGCTGAATCGCTTTGTTAATAGCAATTTCACCTTCAAGGGCAATATTTGTTGATTCTTTCGCATTGTTGAAGCTTTGTTCAGCGTTTATTAAGCTGCTGTCCACTTGGCTAATTGTATCACGCATCATATTTACAATTTGCTCGGCTTGCTCTGACTGTGTTGTAATGCCGGCAGCTACATCATTCATCGTTGAAGCGATTTGACTGGAAGCTTCATTTGTTTGCTGCGACGATTCGGCTAATGCAAGAGAGGAACTCGCAATTTCATTAGCATTTTGCGCTACATTTGTTACGGTTTCTGTTAAGCGTTCCTTCATATTGCCAAATGCAAGTGCTAAATCAGCAATTTCATCATTGCCTTTTGCTTTTAATAAATCAACCTTTAAATTCAAATTTGCCAATTCATTGGCGTTATTACGCAAAATATTGATTGGTGTAATAATGAGACGCTGCATAATAAAGCCGATAGCAATTGTAATAATAATAGCAACGACTAAAGAAATAACGATATTTTCAATTGCGGATGCTGCTGCAATTTTCGTATATGGGGCAGTTGGAACTGCTACAGCCCAAATCCCGATTACTTCGCCATTTTTATTAAAAATAGGGTCATATGCGGCTTGGAATGGCTCACCCAAAACAGTAGCTGTACCAAGGAAGCGCTCTTTTTTATTTAGTACAACTTCTGCCACAGCATCCGAAACCTTTGTACCTAATGCACGCTCCCCATTTTCTATAATATTTGTTGAGACACGTGTATCATGTAGGAAAATAGACATGACATTACCATTTGTTAGCTCGCCAACTTGGTCAGGAATATCGTAGTTTTCCAACATGCTGATAGATCCTTTATAAAGGTTTCCATCTCTAATATCCCAATCACCAGGAATATTAGAATCCAGTGCATAATAGCTTAATTGAACATCAGATACTAGCTTTTCATTGGCACTTTCTAATAAGTTTTTCTTCGTCACATAATAATTGACGCCACCTAAAATACCAGCTAATAATAAAATACATGTAAAAATAACGATATTAACTTTATTACGAATTGACCATTTCATTTATGTACAGCCCCCATTAGTCTTTAATCTATTAAATTTTTCTTAATACCAACTAAAAATTGTGAACCAGGTAATTGCTCAAACCATAGTTTATCGACCATGTGTACAATAAAGAAAAAGCCACGCCCACGGTCAGAAAAGCTCATTTCTTCTAAATTTGGTTCAAGGATAGATTGCCATTCTTCTTGAGGTATTCCTTCAGCAAAATCAGCCACTGTAATTTTAATATATTCATCGTTCCATGAAACATGTAATTGAATATCCTCTTGTCTATTCGCCTTGTTCATTGCTTCAACGGCGTTAATAATGAGTTCATGTGTGACAAAGCAAATATCTTGTGCGCTTGGAATGCCATAAAGTTGTGTATAGTTTTCCATCATTTGATCGATAAAAAAAATAGTTTGCTGATTGGGTGTTACATTAAGCATAATTTCCATCAATAATCACCACACCTATAATGTAATTGTAATTGAAACAACGGTTACATCGTCCTCCAATGGCTGGTCTGTTAATTCATATTGTTGAGAAAATTTTTGTAATGCATAGCTATTATTTTGAGAAGCATAAGAATGGAAAAAATTTAAATCAATCTCTTGGTCATCTTGCAGTGTGAGCAGCCCATCTGTATATAAAATAATGCGGTGCCACCCTGTTAGCCGCACCCGCTTCGCCTTAACTTGAATAGCAGGGAACAGCCCGAGAATTGGAGAGTTCGCTGTTAATGTAACGGTTTCTCCATATTTACCGAATAGTACACCTGCTGGATGCGAGGCATTAACATATTGCAATGTGCGATTTTTTTTATCAATTACCATATAAATCGCGGTTACTAAAAAGCTGTCTAAATCATCTGTAGAAAATAGCTCATAAATTTGACTATTAAGCTCCTTTATAACAGATACTGGGTCGATAAGCCTTGTAATAATTCCTTTTAATAATGAGCGGATGGACATTGTAATCAAGGATGCTGCAACACCATGCCCCATAACGTCAAACAAAATAACTGCAGTTAAATCCTCATCAAGCTCAAACCAGCAATACATATCACCCCCGAGTGTATGGGAGGTAACGTACAACCCATCCAGTTCAATATGGGGCAATGTTAACGCGGGTGTTAGTGCACTTTTTTGGACATTTTTTGCAATCGCCAAATCCTTTGCTAATTTATCTTGATGCTGTTTACGCAGCTTTGTTTCCATTTGATATTTTAATGCAACATGTACTCGTGTTTTAAAATGAGTAAAATCAAACGGTTTTAAAATAATATCAAATATACCTACTTCAAATAATCTGTCGATAATAATAGGCTTTTCGTAGGAAGTGGAAAGCAGAATAGGTGCATCACTCCATTTTTTTAAAGACTCAATGTTCTGACAATGTTCCTCACAATTAGTTAGATTTAACTTCGCATCATAAACGATTAATTGTATATCTTCTTTTAAAAACAGATTATCGAATTGGATAGCTGCTTCAACTGTTGTAAAGCTATGGATATTCATTAGTTCTATACGCTTGAAGTATTTTTGTATCCTAAGGATATCATTACTAACGGAGCCGATTATTAATACTGCCATTTGTTCTATACTCCTCAAAAAGGTAATCTAAAGGTGCTGATTCTATTATACTATATATGAGTGCCAGGCACACAAACAAATCAGAATATTTTCAGTGCCTGGCACACAATTTCTTTTGTCAATGTAGGTTGCATGCTACAATAAAGGCATTGAAATGGAGGATTTACAATGACAGCACCAGTAAAGAAAAATGACCGTTTAACGGTAACAATAGAAGATTTAACACATGATGGCAACGGCGTCGCAAAGATTGATGGTTACCCATTATTTATTACAGGCGCCTTACCACAGGAGCTTGTGCAAGTACATGTGCTGAAAGTATTAAAAAATTATGGCTTTGCGAAAGCGTTGGATATACTTGAGCCTTCGAAGGAACGTGTAGCTGCACCTTGTGATTATTTTGTGCAGTGTGGTGGCTGTCAGCTACAGCATTTGTCGTATGAGGGGCAATTAAAATGGAAGCAGCGCATGGTTGAAAATGTGATGAAGCGTATTGGTAAAATTGATGTGCCTGTATTACCTGTCAAAGGTATGGACGAGCCGTGGCATTATCGCAATAAATCACAAATCCCATTCGCACAAGGAGAACTCTCGCCAATCGCAGGCTTTTATAAAACAAAATCACATACGATTGTCGATATGGAGCGTTGCTTAATTCAGACAGGTGAGGCAGATGTCATCATGGCAGATTTCAAACATGAATTAGCAGGATTAGGCATCCGTCCCTACAATGAAGAAACACATAAAGGAATGCTGCGCCATGTCGTTGTGCGTAAAGGGCGCGCAACAGACGAAGTGATGGTTGTCCTTGTAACGACAGCACGGAAATTCCCACAAGCAGAAGCAGCAGTCGCAAAAATTCGTGAGCTTTTACCAAACGTCACATCGATTGTGCAAAACATTAATTCGAAGAAAACAAATGTTATTTTTGGCGATGAAACGCTGACATTATGGGGCAAAGACACGATTGAAGATACAATTGGCGATGTGCGCTTTGAAATCTCAGCACGCTCATTTTATCAAGTGAATCCAATCCAAACAGAGGTGCTTTATAAGCAGGCGCTAGATTATGCACAGCTAACAGGTAATGAGCGCGTAATTGATGCCTATTGCGGCATTGGAACAATCTCATTATTTTTAGCAAAACAAGCAAAGCACGTAATGGGCGTAGAAATTGTCCCACAAGCAATTGAAGATGCAAAGCGTAATGCCGAGCTAAACGGTTTCACAAATACCTATTTCGAAGCAGGCCCAGCAGAGGAAATCATCCCACGTTGGTACAAGGAGGGCAAGGAGGCAGATGTCCTCGTTGTTGACCCACCACGTAAAGGTTGTGACGAAGCACTGTTGAACACTATTATTGAGCAAAAGCCAAAGCGTGTTGTCTATGTTTCATGTAACCCAGCCACATTAGCACGTGATTTAAGAATTTTGGAAGATGGCGGTTATAAGACGCAGGAGATTCAGCCTGTTGATATGTTTCCGCATAGTACGCATTGTGAGGCGGTTGCGTGGCTTGAACTAGCTGACTAAACCTAATTTAAGCGTGTTTTTCAACGTCCGCTTTATTCGGATGTGTCTATGGTATATCTAACTTAATATTCGTTGAAACATAAAAAGCAGACGGTTTAGAAGTGCGATGGTGCACCTCTAATTGACCGTCTGCTTTTACTGTCATTTTATGAATGAAGCTAGCTAATATCGATGGAATTAGCACTGTTAAAATTTGGGATTTAATTGTAAAAGAATATATGCCTTTAATTCAGCGACATCTACCTAAGTTTTATTTTCCTCATACTGTAGCGTATTTAGCTGTTTAACTAGCTTTTCTATATAAGGATTTAATGTAACTATTACCTGCTTTTGTGTATTTATAAGCCAAACGAATATAAAGATAGGAACGGAATCTTTATGGATGGCATGTAGACTGTGCAGCAGAAGATTAGTAGGAAAGGACTCATTTTGATATTGATAATCATTATCATTTGTATTACCATACAAATATGATGTGGATTGAAGGAGTCGAGGTATATGTTGGAAGATGTGGATTCAACTAATTATTTTACAAAAGAAATGATCGATAGGGCTGTTCGGTTATGGACACGCTCATCCGTTTCATTAATAGATGTTCGTTACAAGTTACTTCATCCGGACAAACCGATTAAAAGTTACAGGATGCCGACTAGTATGCTAGTGTATACCTGTGGTGGAACAGCTAATGTAAAACTGGATCATACATTATATCAATCGGAACGTTTTGGTATTTTTCATGGAGGGAAAGGAACGGAATTATCAATTCATCCTACAAGCAGAAGTCTCGAGACTTACATGGTGTTGTATAGAGCAGAAACTCCGCCATTTTACAAAAGAGAAATTTATCGCTTGTTAGAACATATTAATCCGTTTATACAAACATATGGATTCTCACCAGGGAACCCCATTTTTTTTATGGAGAAGTTTTTGAATATGAAAGACCATTGGAATCAGGAATCTACATTAAATCAATTTTATTCAAAGATTGTACTGTATCAGATTGTCTATGAGATTTACAATGAGTTGGAAAAGGGAGATATTCTTTTTTTTCAGCCTGATTACGTAGTTTTAGCTAAGCAATATCTAGAACGAAACTATAGCCAGCCTGTGTCCATTCAATAGCTTATTGAAATGCTACCCATTAGTAGGAGTCAGTTAGTTAGGCTTTTTAAAAGACGCGAGCATAAAAGCCTTCAGGAGTATTTGAATAAGATAAGGTTGGATTCGGCCAAGTGGCATTTGCAATATACAAATGCTACTATTCAAGAAATTGCTGTCGGGTGCGGTTTTGTGGACGGATTAAATTTAATCCGAATGTTTAAAAAGTATAACTATATGACGCCAAGTGAGTACCGGATAAAAATGATAACTGATATGAACATTAATGATATTGATAATGATTATCAACCTCAATACAATAAGAGAGAACTAGATAAATTAGTCAAATCTAAGGGAAATGAGGAATTGTTAATGTTTGGAAAGTTAAGAAACAAGGAAATAATATTGGCTGCAGCCATGAGCTTGATGTTGTTGTTATCGGGGTGTACATCGAATGTACCTATAAATAATGGAGCGACGGCGGGCCAGTCAGAGACGCAAACACAGACTGCATCAAATGCTGAAACTAAGGGGACGCCGCAAACGAGAATTGTGCACACTCTCAAAGGAGATGTGGAAGTGCCCGTTAACCCGCAGCGGGTCGTTGTCCTGTATTTGATGGGTGACTTGCTTGCTCTAGGAATAAAACCTGTTGGTATTTCCACTCTGGTGGGAGAAGGCGATGCGGCAATCGCTAGTGAATTGGATGGCATCACCACTTTGGGAGATGGGCAACCGAGTCCAGAAGCAGTGCTTGCCCTTAATCCAGATCTTATTATTGTTACAACAGATGAAATTTACGATAAACTTCATAAAATTGCCCCCACTCTTTATATACCATATGACTTACCTGTGGAAGAACGTATGGAAATTATAGGGAAAGCGTTTGGTAAAGAAGATCAGGCCAAAGAACTTTTGGAAAATTTTTATAATAAGGTGGAACTAAGCAAGCAGAAGCTGCAGCAAGCTGGTATTTTGGACAAAACAGTCACAATTATGGAAAGCAATAAAGGTTCTATGGCCGTAATGGTAGGGATGGGTTACGGACGCGGGTCACAGATTATTTATCAATATTTAGGAATGAAAGCACCTGAGATTGTGCAACAGAAAATAGAAACTTCCAAGAATGATGCGACTAGTATGGATATATCCTACGAAGTGTTGACTCAGTATGCTGGTGATTATGTATTCCGCTCTGCCTTTGAAGGGATGGAAGATTTATCAGATAATTAAATATGGAATAATATTCCTGCTGTAAAGAGTGGCAGGCTAATTGATATGAGCTTTGGCTTATTCTTCTACAATGATATCTTTTCGCTAGATAAGCAGCTTGACTTTGTCGTGGATAGCTTGCTGAGCACTATGGAATCAGAGGAACTTCAATGAGTGAAATATCTGTAGAAGATGAATACGATGTCTGTATCCTTAAAACCGAAAAAATTTCTCGCTACAGTTTAGTAGAATAGAATGTTTGAGAGGCTGTAAAATTAACTATGGAAAGTACTGAATAAAGTTTAATCCAGAGATTCGAAAATATTTAGATTGTGAAGAGTTGATGTGGTTGGAGTTGGTTTAGACACAATTCACGAAAACCAAAAGCGAAAGCTTGTAAAAGGCTGTGAGCGCTTTAAATTGTGTATGAACATCTTTCATCCCTATTTAAATTGTAAAAATAACGCTTATAAAATATAGTTGTAATTTATGTATTTTCATCTTAATTTAGCAGATTTTTATAATTGTAAAAATGCAACGTCAGCACATGTTCTCCTTATGGCGAAAGCAAGTGTCAGGTACAGAAAACACCCATCTCCACAGGTGGTGAGGTGAATGCTTATATAGTCCTAGATTCAGTGGGTGTTCAAACCGCTTGCTGAGAAAGTATAGTTCATTATTAAGAATGTCATCACACGCATGCAACGACTAAGTGACCAACATCCTGTTGTTCAGAAGTCTATGGCAGATGTCATAGATTTTGGAGGAAAACTCAGCACGATGCATAACAGTTAATTGCTAGTGTGTGACGTTTTTATGTTAATTTTCAATAAGAGTGAATTCGAAAAAATTCGGACACAATTACGCCTCATCGTAATTGATTATTTACAAAACTTTGTGGAAAATTATTCTATTAGGACATATAATGAACGTATAAGGAGATGAGAATTTTATGAGAGACAAAAGTACTATTTATATCCCGGAGAACCCTGTTTCAAGATTTCTGTTTAGTGATACTCGTTCTGCAATAATTTGGTTATTTATTCGTCTTTATGTTGGGTACACATGGCTAACTGCAGGCTGGGGGAAAATCCAGAATGATGCATGGGTTGGTGAAAATGGTGGAAAAGCAGTTGAAGGATTTGTAAAGGGCGCACTTGCTAAATCGCAAGAAACGGCAGATGTAGCTGGATGGTATGCTGCTTTTCTAGAAAACAGTGTGTTGCCAAATGCAAAATTATTTGCGTTCGTTGTTGCATATGGTGAATTTTTAGTTGGTCTAGGTTTGATTGTCGGCTTATTAACGGGAATTGCAGCATTTTTTGGTGCATTGATGAATGTGAGCTTTTTATTTGCAGGAACATTAAGTATCAATCCGTTGCTATTCATCCTTGCAACATGGTTAGTGCTCGCATGGAAAGTCGCTGGATGGTATGGATTGGATCGCTGGGCTTTACCGAAATTAGGTACACCTTGGAGCAAAAAAGTAGAATGAATTACCTTATCAACTCAATATTGAAGCTGGAGTGTTGAGACAATAGGTAAAAATCCTTTATTTGAAGCACATATACCCATTACGCGGAGGTGTAATAGGTATATGTGCTATTTTTATCTTATTTATAGGAATTTTTTGAAATAATCATACATTTCAATTGAGAAGTGTTATCATTTGTTGTATGGTTAGATAGTAATGTTACATATAAACGAGGAGGATATACAATGCAAATATACTGGACTAAAATTAATAAAATAATTGAAGAAACACCTGAGGTTAAAACGTACTTGCTTAATCGTCCACAAGATTTTACATGGGAAGAGGGCGCTCACACTCACTTTGCACTTGAAGGCTTTAATGCTGACGATAAACCGAACCGTAGCTTAATTCGCCATATGTCAATTTCTACTTTACCTAGTGAAAATTCGATTGGTATTACAACACGTATTAAAGAGCAGTGCTCTGAGTTTAAATCTATTTTGAGAAATCTTGAAGTCGGCAATGAAGTTGCCATATTTAAAACTTATTCAAATGTACCGCTTAAAAGAGAGAATAAAAATATTTACTTGTTGTCATCAGGTGTCGGCTTGGCAACTTTCAGACCGCTTGTACTTGACTATTTTGAGCGTGCTGACAACGTCAATCAAATTCATTCTTTAAACATTGATTCATCAAAAGACTTTTTATTCACTAATATTTTTAAATCTGCGGCAGACAAGAAGTTCGTAGCACAGTTTGTTGATAACCGTAAAGACTACTATGAAGAAGTGAAACATCTTGCGGAAGATAAGACAGGACTCTTTTATATTGTGGGGAGCGACGAGTTTCTAGCGCAGAACATTGAGGTACTACGAGAACAGGGGATTAAGCCAGAACAGATTATGCTAGACAAGCATGAAGAGCAACTATCAAAGTTTTTATCATCTAATTTGTCAGTTTAAGTGATAAAGCCTCGTGGATGTAGGTCTGCACGATGTAGGTTAGTTAACCGTTGGCGCGTGTCGTGGCGCTTTTAGGTTAATTTCTACGAAGAGTAACACTGAGGCGTAATTTGACAAATGAAACCTCAGATGATTGTTTGACAAACAAAAATATCTATGATTAGCTAAAGATAATCAAATATACAAATTACTAGGGGAGCATAATTTTGCTGAGAGAGACGTGTCTTGACCCTTTGAACCTGATCTAGGTCATACTAGCGTAGGGAAGTAATGGT
>NZ_PYWN01000126.1 GCF_003049505.1 Metasolibacillus meyeri | reverse complement strand
CTGTCGCGAAAGTGTAACGTCAGCGACAAATTCTTTTTGTATCGAAAGCGTAGTAGCAGATACAGAAGTCCCACACTGCCATAAGTGGCGGGATGAATGCCAGAAAAGTAATGACATCAGAGGGAGTCCCAAACTTCCGACGCAATTACGCCGAGGCGTAATTGATTTGAGCGAACTGGTTATCTTACGGGCGAACAGTTACTTTTGAACAAGAATATTCAAAAGTGATTTTACCTTTCTAGACACGCTGATTTTTTAAATGATAGGAGATTAACAAATGGTCCGTAGATGGAATAAAGAGAATATTATATTCAATAGCTAATGAAATATATGCTAGATTATATGACGGTTATGATACTCCGGATTATAAAATATCTTATTCCTTAGCTTTTAGGCTCGCACAAATAAAAGAATTCAAAGTGGTTACACAATCAAATGGTGATCGATATAAAGTTTGGGTACTGTCTTCTTAAAACTGTCTATATGAAGTGCGCTTTAATGAAATAGATTTACGCTTGGTTTATTCCATGTTTTCCAAAGTTTATTTTATATTATGCATACTTTTCGTTCTAATCGGGTATAGTACTAACACTCGATTGACGAAAGGGGAAATGTTCATGAAAATCGCCATTATTGGAGCTGCTGGACAAGCGGGTAGTAATATATTAAGAGAGTCAATTATGAGAGAGTATGATACAACAGCCGTTGTACGTAATCAAGCTACATTGAAAGAAAACGTGCAAACATTAGAAAAGGATTTATTTGATTTAACAACGGCTGATATTGATGTGTTTGACTGCATTGTTAATGCCTTTGCACCGAAAAGCGGTGAGGAGCATTTATATGTTGATGCTGGCAAGCATTTAGTATCCATTTTACAACCAACAAAAACCCGTTTAATCGACATTGGTAGCTCAGGTTGCTTATTTACAAATAAAGATAAAATCGTGCGCTTACTCGACAGTGAGGATTATCCAGCACAACTAACGGCTACCGCTCAATATCAGCTACAACATTTACAACACTTGCAACAGTCCACTATTACATGGACTTTTATTTGCCCTGCGCGCATGTTTGACGCAGAAGGTCCACGCACAGGCCACTATATTACTGGATATGATTATTTATTAAAAAATTCACAGCTTAATAGTTATATTAGTCATGCCGACTTTGCAGTAGCTGTTATTGATGAAGTAGAAAATGCTAAGCATCTTAACGAAGCCTTCACAATCGCCTCTGAAAATACCACGTCTGCTAGTTAAGTTAACAAAATCTGTTTAACCCAAAGCCCAAACTCTGTTCATACTGAGCTTGGGCTTTTAATTGTGGTTAATTTTCAGAATTGTTTGCGTGCCAGGCACTCTCATAACTTCCCTCCTCCATTCATAGGCTGTACAAAGCATTGTTAAGGAGGATTTTATGAAGGACAATCATGATAACGAAAATAAAAAGCTACAGCAACTCAACGAATACAAAGTAAATAATGATGGTACAAAGATGACGACAAATCAGCGGGTCAGGATATCCAATGATGAGGAATCTTTAAAAGCTGGGTTGCGTGGTCCTACGTTAATGGAAGATTTTCATTTTCGTGAAAAAATTACGCATTTTGACCATGAACGTATTCCTGAAAGGGTTGTGCATGCGCGAGGATATGCAGCTCATGGTGAATTTGAGCTATATGAATCGATGTCTGAATATACAAGAGCTCATTTCTTACAAAAGGCGGGTACAAAGACGCCTGTTTTTGTGCGTTTTTCAACTGTTGTCGGCAGTTCAGGCTCTAACGATACAGCACGGGATGTGCGCGGCTTTGCGGTGAAATTTTATACGGAAGAAGGGATTTTTGATTTAGTTGGTAACAATATTCCTGTCTTCTTTATTCAAGATGCCCTCAAATTCCCTGATATTATCCATGCAGTCAAGCCTGAACCACACAATGAAATACCTCAAGCCTCCTCTGCACATGATACATTTTGGGATTTTGTTGCGAACAATCAAGAAACAGCCCACATGATTATGTGGATTATGTCTGACAGAGCTATTCCGAAAAATTTCAGAATGATGGAAGGCTTTGGTGTCAATACTTTCCGCTTTGTGAATGCATCAGGGCAAAGTAAGTTTGTGAAATTCCATTGGAAGCCTGTGCTTGGTGTTCATTCATTGATATGGGATGAGGCACAAAAAATTGGCGGTGCCGACTCCGATTTCCAGCGTCGCGACTTATGGGAAACAATTGACGCAGGCTTTTACCCAGAATATGAATTTGGTGTACAAATGCTGGATCCAGCAGATGAATTTAAATATGATTTCGATATACTAGATGCGACAAAGATTTGGCCAGAGGAACTGATTCCTGTGAAAAAAATTGGCAAACTCACTTTAAATCGCAATGTCGATAATGTCTTTGCAGAAACAGAGCAAGTTGCCTTCCATCCAGGAAATGTCGTCACTGGTATTGATTTTTCAAATGACCCACTGTTGCAGGGGCGTCTATTTTCTTATTTAGATACACAGCTATTGCGCCTAGGTGGGCCAAACTTTACCGAAATACCAATTAATCGTCCTCTTTGCCCTTTCCATAATAACCAACGTAATGGCTTTAGCCGTCAAATGATTAATACAGGTAGAGTAAGCTATCATAAAAACTCTTTAGCCAATAATACACCTGCCACAAGTACTGCAGCTGAAGGTGGCTATGTGCATTACCCTGAAAAAGTAGAAGGACGTGTAATCCAAGGACGTAGCAAATCCTTTGATGATTTCTTTTCACAAGCACGACTCTTTTGGAACAGTATGTCGCCACCAGAAAAACAACATATTTTAGATGCCTTTTCCTTCGAGTTAGGCAAAGTAGAAAGCCGTAGCGTTAGACAGCAGGTAGTCGATATGCTTGCACATATTGACTATGCATTAGCAACAACACTCGCTGAACGTCTAGCAGTAAATAAGCCACAAAATCATCAAGTCAATGTCACAGCATCCTCCCCCGCACTCAGCCAACAAAATACTGTATTCGTTCCTCAAACATTGCGCACAGCTATTATTATTGGCAATCAATTTAATGCGCAGGAGCTAGAGCAAGTAATGAGAGAATTTAAACGTTATGGCGTCCGCTATCAAATTATTGCAGAAACATTTGAACCTGTAAAAGCAGCAAATGGGCAAACTTTTGAAGTAGATGCAACCTTTTTAACAACATCACCCGTTCTTTATGATGCACTCTATGTCGTCGGTGGAACATCCACAAATCAGGCGAAATTTAATAGCGATATGACCGCCTTTATTCGTCAAGTTTACCAAAACTACAAGCCTATCGGCATCGCTACAACAGGTGTGCCATTTTTCAATGCTACTCGAGCCAAAGCAAGCGAAGGCATTCTTTTTGCAACAGCAAATCCAAACTTCTCACAACAGTTCATTCAAAACGTTGCGAAACAACGCTTTTGGGATCGAGATATTTATATTTAAACACAAAAAAACTGGCTGAACATCATAGATCAGCCAGTTTCTTTGTATAATTTGCTTAAATCATTACCCTAACAACACCAAACTAATCGCCA
This sequence comes from Metasolibacillus meyeri, assembly GCF_003049505.1. Taxonomy (GTDB): domain Bacteria; phylum Bacillota; class Bacilli; order Bacillales_A; family Planococcaceae; genus Metasolibacillus; species Metasolibacillus meyeri. Next base: position 20,127 of record NZ_PYWN01000126.1, on the reverse strand, counting down.
TTACAGCCATTCCGGCAACTAAACCATAAATAGATATATGTGTTTCATCATATTTTTTAGCGGCTGGTAATAACTCGTCTAACGAGATAAATACCATAATACCTGCTACACTAGCAAACACAACACCGAACATGACATCATTTAAAAATGGCATTAAAATTAAATAAGCAACTACTGCGCCAACTGGCTCTGCTAAACCTGATAATAGCGATAAGCGGAATGCTTTCATCCGAATGCCTGTTGCAAAGAAAATTGGTACTGCAACGGCTATACCTTCTGGAATATTATGAATCGCAACAGCAATTGCAATCGCAATTCCCAAATTCGGGTCTTGCAATGCAGACATAAATGTAGCAATCCCTTCAGGAAAGTTATGAATCGCAATCGCCAACGCTGTAAATGTTCCCATTTTCATTAATTTATCTGCATCTGTATGAGGTCGGCTTTCAACTGCATTGACATCTTCAACAGTACGTACTTCATGAGGGTTGTTTTTATTTGGAATAAATTTATCAATAAGTGCAATAAAAAGTATGCCTCCAAAAAATCCAACGAGTGTCATCCAGTAACCATTCGTTGCACCGAGAGCCGCCGTTAAAGAATCCTTCGCCTTGACAAAAATTTCAACAAGCGATACATAAATCATGACGCCAGCAGAAAAACCAAGCGCAGCAGATAAAAACTTTGTATTTGTTCTCGTTGTAAAAAATGCTATTAAACTACCTACTCCTGTTGCTAAACCTGCAAAAAGTGTTAAACCCAGTGCTAATAATACATTTCCATCCATAAACTTTTCCTCTCTCTTTAACTAGGTTAATCGTATTATACGCAAAAAGTTTCCTTAGGACAATTTTATTTTATTAGGCAATGTTTTATGAAATAGCCCAACTTTAAAAAACTGGTGAGAAAACAGGATCATCCCATTTTCTCGCCAGTTTATACAGCATCTTTCTTCTTTCCACGCTGATACCAAATCAGGCAAATGATAAACCACGTATACCCAGCGCTCCAGCCTGCTAACACATCTGTTGCAAAATGGCGGCTCTCTGCAATACGGGATAGTCCAATGAAGCATGCTAAAATAAGGGCAACAAGCCAAACAAGTAATGCCTTTTTGCTGCGGCCTAAGCCTTCTGATAGTAAATAAGCGATCGTTAATAAATATAAAGCACCTGTCATGGAATGCCCTGATGGGAAGCTAAAAGATAATAATTGATCCGCAATCTCTGGTCGTGGACGCTCAATCCATTTTTTCAATAATTGATTGAGCACATTGCCTGCTGCAACCGTTAATAATACAAGTACAATTGCGCGATAATTTCCTTTTCTCCATTGCCAAAAAACAAGTATTAATGCCACAATGACAACAAAAATTGGTTCACCAATATAATGGAAAAAAATAATTAATTCATTGCCACCAAGTAAATTTGCCCATTTTTCATCAAAAGCAATGAATGATGGAGCCTCGTATGTGAAACGTAGCATAACGAACAAACCTAACGTAAGAACTGCTAAGCCATAAATCCATTTTTTCATCTACACTCCCCCTTTTACTCGATAATTTGTATAGGAGCATTCAAAAATATAGTCTAACTTCTCCAATTCAGCTTGCTCAACTTGTAGCCTATCATTAACAGGAAGACAATCATTATAATTTTGCCACTGCGCTTCAGATGCCCAATAAATCAACACGACAACTTCCTCTTTATTCACATCTACTTTTTTCACATATAATTCCCGACTTAAAAAGCCTTGCTGTTGTTCCATGCTGGATGGACCTTCATTTTGCTTACGTACAAAGCGTTCTATAACTTTATATGAACTACCTGCCAAGACAATAAAGTACTTCATTTGAACAAACATGTGCATATCCCCTTTTCAAAACCATTTCACAACGTATAGAAATAGCACTATATACATTAACATATACTGCTCAATCGTCTTCTGTCACTATCTCCTCACTTATTATGCTAAGAAAAATAAGATGTTTCAACGCTTTTCATTGCCATAAAAAATATTTTTATTTTTCATCACTCAACATCTGAAAAATCGATATTGTTTTTTTAAACAATATGAATTAAAATGAACAAGTCGATAATGATAATCATTATCAGTAGAATGTTGAGGTGGAATTCCCTTTGAATACACAATCTTTAAAACAATCCAGTAGTAGCAAGCTTTACTATCTACTCATTTTGTTATTAATTTGCGCCATTATCGTATCGGCTATTTATTCTTTATCAATTGGACAAGTCAGTATACCGTTCAGGCAATCGATGGAAATCCTTTTGCACACCGTTACAAATGGCAAATTAGGCTCACTCGAGCATGTGCAACATGAATCCTATTTGAACATCATTTTGCAAGTGCGGATGCCACGCATCATTTTTGCTTTACTCATCGGAATTGGTCTTGCATTATGTGGCGTTGTGATGCAAGCAGTTGTGCAAAACCCTCTTGCTGATCCATACATACTGGGGATTTCTTCAGGAGCTTCATTAGGTGCAACCTTCGCGATACTTATTGGATTTGGAAGCAATGCCCTACTAGCTCAATTCGGTGTTGCCTTTGGTGCTTTTACAGGAGCAATGTTTACCTCAATGGCCGTTTTATTATTATCGAGTATCGGTGGAAAAGCTACATCTGTAAAACTTGTCTTATCAGGAGTAGTAATAGGTGCTCTTTGTGGCTCCTTCTCTAGTTTGATTATCTTTTTTGCGAATAATGCAGAAGGAATTAAAACAGTTACGTTTTGGTCTATGGGTAGCTTAGCTTCTGCTAGTTGGGAAAAAACACCGATTTTAATCATCGTCGTTGTGCTTGGCGCAGCCTTTTTCTTGTTCCAACATCGCATTTTAAATACGATGCTACTGGGCGATGAATCGGCTATTACACTAGGCATTAATTTAAGTATTTTCCGTAAGCTTTATATGGTGTTAACAGCGCTTGTCACAGGAACAATGGTTGCTTATGCAGGAATGATTGGCTTTGTCGGTTTAATTATTCCACATATTGCACGTGGTATTTTTGGGGCTGACCATAAGCGACTGATGCTCGGCACATTGCTATTAGGTGGTCTGTTTATGATTTGGGCAGACATACTATCAAGAACGCTTATTGCCAATGTAGAGCTGCCAATCGGTATTATTACATCTGTTATTGGTTCGCCGCTGTTCATTTATATGATTGTTAAAAAAGGCTATAATTTTGGAGGGTAAACGATGAAATTAACAGCACAAAACATTGCCGTCACATTTGGAAAAAAGGACATTGTGAAAAATATTTCTGTCATCGTGAAAAAGAAGCAATTCGTCGGTTTAATTGGCCCAAATGGCTGCGGAAAGTCCACCTTGCTGAAAAGCATTTATAAAAGCTTGACACCAAAGCAAGGAACCGTATTTTTAGATGATTTAAACGTGTTGAAATCACCTGAAAAGAAAGTATCGCAGCAACTAGGTGTCGTTGGACAATTTAATGAAATGCATTTCGATTTGTCCGTCCACCAAATGGTTATGCTAGGTAGAACACCGCATAAAAAAATGCTCGAATCGGATACAGGAAAGGATTATGAGATTGTAGAGGAGGCATTGGCACGCACCAATTTACAATCTTATAAAGAACGTAGCTTCCTATCCTTATCAGGTGGTGAAAAGCAACGCGTTATTTTAGCGAGAACTATTGCCCAGCAGCCTAAATTTATGATTTTAGATGAGCCTACGAATCATTTAGATATTCGTTATCAAATTGAAATCCTATCCTGTGTGAAGGAATTAAATATTGGTGTGCTTGCTGCCCTTCATGATTTAGAAATGGCTGCACATTACTGCGATTATATTTATGCAGTTAAAAATGGCGAAATCTATGCACATGGTACACCTACTGAAGTATTAACACCAGATACAATCGAAGCTTTATATCAAATAAAATGCCAAACATACATCAATCCCGTAACAAACGGATTAGGATTTGCTTATGGCTTAGGAGGATCACTATGAAAAAGAAAACATTACTTGGCATCGGCTTAGCAACAATGCTATTGCTAGCGGCATGTGGCAATTCATCAGATAAGAAAACAGAAGAAGCAGCATCTGAATCACACTATCCTTTAACAGTTGAAAACTTTGCAAAGGCTGAAGGTGGCAGTGAATGGACGAAGAAGGAGCAAGTATTCGATAAAGCACCTGAACGCATTATGGCAAATACTCGCCCTGCTGCTGAATTATTATTACATTTAGGGCTTGGCGATAGAATCGTTGGTGTTAGTGCAGATTTTGGTGCACCAGACCCTACAGTCGCTGATGACTATGCAAAGCTAACTATTATCAGTGATGGCTATGTTGGTAAAGAAGTAACACTTGGTACAAACCCTGACCTAGTATATGGTCGAGGCGGACTGTTTGACAATGCAGATTGGGGCGTTGGTACAGTCGATTCATTAAATGAAATGGGCATCAAAACATATGTATTAGAATCATCTGTAACAGGTGGTACATATGCTTCTATTTATAAAGACATCGAAAATCTCGGTAACATTTTCAGCGTACAAGACAAGGCACAAAGCTTTATTGATGTATTAAAAGCAAAAGAGGATGCCATTGCCAAAAGTTTAGAAAGTATTACAGAAAATAAAACATTTGCTTACTTGCATACAAACGATCCAAAGGAGTTATATGTTTGGTCAGCACATGGTGAATCATTTTTCCACGCTGCTTTTAATATGGTGAAATTAGACAATGTATTCAAAGACATAACAGGTGATGTAAGTCTTGAAACACTTATTTCTACAGATCCAGACGTATTAATTTTACCAAATTTTGATGGCTCTGATTTATCACATGTACGTGATGCAATTTATGAAAACCCTAAGCTATCAAGCATGAAGGCAATTAAAAACAAGGCCATTTATATTGTTGATTATAACTACTTATTTGGCTATGGCTACAACACAATCGATGGCATGGAATTATTAGCGAAAGAAATGTATCCCGAATTATTTAAATAATGTTTCTTCACTACACGATAAGGGAAAATTAATGTTAAAGGAGCTGTTTTCAATGGAATACCGTATTGAAAAAGATACAATGGGTGAAATTAAAGTACCTGCAAATAAGTTATGGGGCGCACAAACACAGCGCAGCAAAGAGAACTTTCAAATTGGCACAGAGCAAATGCCAATCGAACTGATTCAAGCAATGACCATCTTGAAAAAAAGTGCAGCTACTGTCAATGAGCAGCTAGGCAAGTTATCACCTGTAAAGGCACAAATGATTCGACAAGTTGCAGATGAAATTTTATATGGTCAATGGGATGACCAATTCCCCCTTGTTGTTTGGCAAACAGGTAGCGGGACACAGACAAATATGAATGTCAATGAGGTTATTGCCAACAGAGCGAATCAGCTTCTACAAGAGGTCGGTGAAGGAGCCATTATCCACCCTAATGATGATGTCAATAAATCACAAAGCTCGAATGACACGTACCCTACAGCTTTGCATATTGCGGCTGTTTTAAAGGTAGAAGATTATTTGCTACCTCGCTTACGCCTTTTAAAAGGGACACTTGCCAATAAAGCTGAAAAATTCAAAGACATTATTAAAATTGGACGTACGCATTTACAAGATGCAACCCCTTTAACATTAGGTCAGGAAATTAGCGGTTGGGTTGCGATGCTTGAGAAATCTGAGCGCATGATTGAACATAATATTCAGTATATGAAGGAGCTAGCCATTGGAGGCACAGCTGTTGGTACAGGGATTAACGCACACCCTGAATTTGGCGAACGCGTAGCAGCAGAAATTAGCCAATTAACAAACAAAACGTTCATATCAGCACCAAATAAATTCCATGCCTTAACCAGCCATGATGAAGCAGTTGTTGCACACGGTGCATTAAAAGCTTTAGCTGTTGATTTAATGAAAATCGCCAATGATGTACGCTGGCTAGCAAGTGGCCCACGCTCAGGTATTGGTGAAATTACAATTCCAGAAAATGAGCCTGGCTCATCGATTATGCCGGGTAAAGTGAATCCGACACAGAGCGAAGCATTAACAATGGTTGTCACACAAATTGTTGGTAATGACGCAACAATTGCCTTTGCTGCTTCACAAGGAAATTTTGAGCTCAATGTATTCAAGCCAGTTATTTTATATAACTTCCTGCAATCTACACAGCTTTTAGCAGATGCCATGAAATCCTTTAATAATCATTGTGCAGAAGGCATTGAGCCAAACTTGGATGTGTTACAGCATAATTTAGAAAACTCTTTAATGCTCGTGACGGCATTAAATCCTTATATCGGCTATGAAAATGCAGCGAAGATCGCGAAAAAAGCTCATCAAGAAGGCACGACATTAAAAGCAGCTGCAATCGCAACTGGCTTATTAACAGAAGAACAATTCGAACAATATGTAGATCCGGAAACGATGATTTATCCGAATGTGAAATAGGTTAAAAGTAATGATTCGCACGTAAGAAGAGGAATTTCGCACGCAAAGAATCTAAATTCGCACGTTAAGATACTCTTTTCGCACATTAAAAGCTCCATTTCGCACGCAAAAAACAAAAGCACTTGAAATCAAGGTGAAAAACTTGATTTCAAGTGCTTTCTATTAGTTATTTACAAAACGGAATGCTCTACTCATAATCGTTGGCACAACCGAGCCGTGATTTTCATCTGGTGTAACATAAAATGTCGTGTCCATTGCTTTGCCTAATTGCTGTGCCATCTTCTGGGCATCATCAACCATAAACTCTTCTAATCCACCAACGCCTACAAATAATGGGGCATTCAGCTCACTATACGCATCTAAAAACGTATCTGCATATTGGAATAGCTCATGATTATTCCACCAAATAGAAGGGCTAATCGCAATATATTTATGATAGCTCGTTGGTGCATTGAATAACTGCCAAAGTGCGAAGTAACCTCCTAGCGAGTGCCCAAACAATACTTGTTTATTTGTATTGACTGGATAGTCGGCTTGGATAATCGGTTTCAATTCTTCCTCTAAAAATCGACTGAAATTCTCTGCTCCTCCATGCTGCCCATCAAACGCTCCTCTATATTTTTCCGGATAAACATAGCTCTCCGCTGGCGCTGTAAAATCATAAAATCTACGCATTCTCATATCTTCTCCATGACCAACTCCAACGATAATTGAAGGGAAAACTTCTGTTTTGGCCGCATTGATGCTTTGTAAACGGACAATCTCCTTCACAAATTGGAAATACGAAGAACCATCCAATACATATACAACTGAAAAGCCACCCTCTGGCATATCCACCTCTGGTACGTAGACATTAATATTATACGTATAATTTGTATGTGCTGACGTTATATCAAAACTCATACTAACTCCCCTTTTCAAATTATCTTGTGATTTATTCTAAAAAAGCGTTCGAAATAAATTTCGAACGCACTTTTCTTAACCTTTTACATAATATACTTCTTGTCCACTTTCAATGACAAACTCTGGTTTCGGTTGACCTGCACTCGCTTTATGACCAGCGACATGCTCGGGGCTCTTTTCCCAATTTTTCCATGCTTCCTCTGATTCCCAACGAACCACGACAAGCACTTCTTCATCACCACGGCGAACTTTTTTTACTAATACTTGCTTATCGATAAAGCCGGGTTGCTTTTCAAGTAAAGATGGCTCGTCTCCAGGCTTTGCACCGAAACGTGCTACAATCTTATCCGAATTTCCTTCAGTGACAACGATACGTTTAATTTGTACAAACATATTATTTATACCCCTTTAATACATCATCAGCTTTAGATGCCTCTGATTGTAAATTTATTTTTCGATATCTAATGTCTATCTTGAAAAATTTCACAACTAATATACAGCGATTGGCCCATAAGGACCTTCGATAATTTCTATTTTTGTTTCAAAAATATCTGTCAAAATTTTTGAATCCATCACATCTTCTACTGTTCCGAAAGCAGCAATTTGTCCATCTTTCATCGCACAAATTCTATCAGAATATTTGGCTGCAAAATTTATATCATGCATAACCGTCAGAACGGTTCTTCCAAATTCATTTGCTGCGCGTCTCAAATGCTCCATCATTTGAACAGAACGAGCAACATCGAGATTATTCAGAGGTTCGTCCAAAAGTACATATTCTGTTTCTTGACATAAAACCATTGCTACATATGCCCTTTGTCTTTGGCCACCAGAAAGCTCATCTAAATATCTATTTTCTAAATCAGTCAATTCTAGAAAGTCGATATATTTAGAAATAATAGCCTCATCTTCTTTAGTTAATCTTCCCTTTGAATAAGGAAAGCGTCCAAATCCAACTAGTTGTCTAATCGTAAGCCTTGTAACAAAATGATTTTCTTGACGCAATATCGTCAAAATTTTAGCTAAGTCTTTTGATTTGGATTCAGAAACATCCATATTTGCCACTTGGATTTGACCTTCTTCCATATCCAAAAGCCTACCAATCATTAACAGTGTCGTAGACTTTCCAGCACCATTGGGTCCAATTAAAGAAGTAAAACCTGCTTTTGGTATTTCAATATTCAAAGGTCCTATTTTTACCTCATCAGTATAAAACTTTCTAACATTATCAATTTTTATCATAGGGCCCTCTTCCTTAAAATTACAATTAAAAATATAATTCCACCAAATAGTTCGATAATAACTGACACTACACCTTGCGCATTAAATACATGATACATCAAAAAGTATGCACTCGTTATTATTAAAAATCCTATAGCGAGAGCCATTGGAAAAATATATCTATGATCATAAGTTGGCGCTGCTTGATAACTCAAAGTTGCTACTAAAAATCCGTAAAAAGTAAGCGGTCCAATCAAAGCTGTTGAAATTGACATTAAAATAGCAACTAATATCAGCGTATAAATTACACTAGATTGATGTCTAACGCCGAAAGAAGTAGAGACATCCTTTCCTAGTGACAATACATTTAATTTTTTCGAATGAGCAATAATTAATAATGCTACAATGATTACCATCGGAATGACAATAGGGAAATATGCAGAATCAGCATTATTGACAGAACCAAACAATCTTGCCTGTAAAATATCAAACTCAGAAGGTGCAAGGAGTCTTCTCATGAAAGTTGACACAGAATTCAGCCCTGTGCCAATAATGATTCCGACCAAAAGCATAAGTTGCAAATTTCCATATTTCCCCGAAAGTAGCCATCCATAAAGGATCAAACTCATCAAGACCATCAGGATAACTTGAAAAACAAATGAGCCAATACCACTAAAATTGATTAATGCACCAACACCAAAGAAAAATATTGTACTCGTATGTATTGTTGAGTAAAGTGATTCAAAGCCTAAAAGTGAAGGCGTTATAATTCTATTATTTGTAATCGATTGGAAAGCAACGGTTGACAAGCTATGACAAACCGCAGCAATAATCATTGCAACAAGCGCTACAATCCTTCTCATCACAACTGGGATAAAAGAAGGTGAATCGATTGGAACTGGATTGTTATAAACTAAAAGTCCATATGAAGCAAGGAGACCAAGAGTAATAAATGTAATCAGCAAAATCCAATAACGTTTTTCTTCTTTCTTTGAACGAAAAGCCCTAGCTGACCTATTTTTATGATGGAGGCTAGAATCGATTTCGACATTTTCTTTATTTCTATATTCCAATGTACTCATCTTAGCCTCCTTGGTTTTCTTTGTCTCAATAAAATAGTAATAAATACGATTGCTCCCACTGTCCCAAGTATTAAAGAAACAGGTACTTCAAAAGGCATGATAATCGTTCGAGAAATGATGTCACAAGCAGTTATAGTTCCCATTCCTAACAGACATACCCAAGGTAAATTGCTCCTAAGATCATCACCTCTAAACATTGAAACAATGTTTGGGACAATTAAACCTAAGAAAGGTAAGTTTCCAATAACTGCGGCAACAATTCCAACTGCAACAGAAATAAGAGCAGTACCTACAAACACGACTCTATTGTAATTAACACCTAAACTTGTTGCGACATCCTCTCCTAGTCCAGCTAAAGTCAATCTATTGGCATAAAGAAAAATAAGCAACGTTACGAGAATAATTAGCCATAGATATTCATATCTACCTACCTGAACAGCTGCAAATGAGCCTACAAACCAATTTTCAATGCTTTGCGTCATTTGAAAAAGAAGTCCAACAAAAGTGGAAATTGCAGAAATGACTGCACCAAGCATTAGTCCAATAATCGGGACAATTAAAGACGATCGAAGCTTCACTCTTCTTAAAAATAAAAAGAAAATCATCGTACCTATAAAAGAAAAAATGATAGCTCCTGTCATTCTCATAACTAAAGTTGGAGCTGGAACTAATAAATAAACAAGAAGCAACCCTAAACCTGACCATTCCATCGTTCCTGTTGTGGTAGGTTCAACAAAGCGATTCTGTGTAAGCAGTTGCATAACGAGCCCTGCCATTGCCATTGCAGCTCCAGTAAGCATTAATGCCGCTGTTCTTGGAACACGAGTGATGAAAAACATCTCCATTCCATCCTCTTGTCCACGTATATCGTAAACACCAGTAAACAGTGATATAATGCCTAAAATAACAACAACTATAATCGCTACTATAAAAGATTTTGTCCATATTTTATTGTGGTTATAAAACTGGGGTTGAGAAAGATTCTCAACCCTAGAAGTTACATTTTTCGGCACTATTTTAAACTCCTTCACACTACTTAGCTAAAGTATTTGCAAGGTTTTCAAATAACTCTATATAAGTCTGAATAGATTCATTTGTGTAAGTATCCGCTGGTGCATAAATAATCTGTCCTTTAGAAACAGCAGTTGTTTTTTGAAGAGCTGGTGAGTTATCAATAACATCCTGAGCAGGTACTAATTCTTCTTCGCCAGCTATTGCAGCATCACGATCTAAAACGAAAAGCCAATCAGGATTGCTTTGTGCGATTGCTTCAACAGAAACTTCATCACCTTGATGATCTGACGAAGAACCGTCAACGTCTAATGCTGAAACCCATCCGAAAATTTCATACATTGGACCCCAAACACGTCCAGAATGAGGAGCTGAGAAACCAATATTTCCACCAGAAACAATCACACTCATCACTGTATCTGTTCCATTATATGCCGACTTAGCATCTTCAATAGCTTTATCAAAATCAGCTACCAATTGTTTAGCTTCGTCATTTTTATCAAAAACTTGACCTAAAGCAATTGTAGTATCCTTAAACCCGTTTACAAAGTTTTCTCCAGGTGCACCAGCTTCAACAGAAACATCAAAGCTAAGATCAATCACAGTGGCATTTGGTACTAATTTTTTGATATCTTCGTAATAGTCAGCAAATCTTTGACCAACAATTACAAGTTCAGGGTCTGCTGCTGCTAGAATTTCAAGGTTTGGCTCACGGTGATTTCCAATATTTTGAACTGACTCATCCTTTACATATGATGAATCCGCAGGCATTACATCCTTTGGCACAGCTACTAATTCAATTCCCCAATTTTCTAAAGTTTCAAAAGTTCTATTATCCAAAGCAACTACATTCTTTGGGTTTACAGGAACAGTAACAGTTCCATGGATATCAGTAACTTCTACTGTCGTAGGCTCAGCAGCCTCTTCACTTCCATTATCTTCAGCAGAATTTGACTCTTGATTCGTTTCGTTCGTCTCCTTCGCTTCATTGCTTTCCTTACTTGAATCTGAGCAAGCTACTAACAGTAAAGACAAAACTGCTAGAATACTTACTAACTTTAATAACATTGATTTTTTCATACATATACTCCTTATGATGTAATTTATTTTGAGAATGATGAAGTCTAGAGAATGAATTGGATAGTAATTGCTATCCCCTCCAATCGCTATTGATAATCATTTTCATTTGAACGTTCTGTGGAATAGTATAGTCTTTAATTCTGTGAAAATCTTGTGAGAAATGTAAGTTGGGAAATTAAATTACCTTTTTCATCAATCATTGATTAGATGTCAAAAATAATACATATTTTATCGTTTCTATTCCTTCAATATCTTTTAGAAACTGTTTAGTTACCGGATTTAACAAAACAAAAAACACGAGCACAACTGGTCGAAACCGTTTTCACTCGTGTTTTTTCACTTATGTTTACTATTAATTACTGCGGCAAATTGTACTTTGCCTATTATCTTATTTTACTATTCAATCATGGAATAGCCCCTGCCATGTATTGTTTGAATATACCTGTCTTTCTTCTCACACTTTAGCTTTTTTCTTAGATATCCAATATATAAATCCACTACATTTGGATTTACTGCTACATCATATCCCCAAACCTGATTCAATAGCATTTCACGGCTCAATATTGTATTTTTATTCTTGATTAAAAATACAAGTAGGTTATACTCACGCTTAGTAAGTGGGAAATTTTCGCCATCTTTTGTGACAATAGCGCGGGATACATCTACGAAGAGATCTTTGAATCGAAAAAAATCAGCCTCGTTTGACTGGATACCGTGTCCTCTTCTTAAAATAACTTTTACCCTTGCTACTAATTCTTCTTTCACAAATGGCTTTCTTATATAATCATCTGCTCCCGCCTGCAATCCTACTATGCAATCCACGCTAGATACATGATCACTCACAATGATTATCGGTGTTGTTTTAACCAGCCGTATTTGTCTGCAAATTTCTGGTCCAGAGATACTTAATGAACCCCAATCCACTATGATAATATCCCAATCTTGCTCATATACTATATCTAAACCTTTGTTTTCATTGTGAAGTGTTATAATGAAATAGCCTTCTTGCTTTAAACCGCTTACGATTTTCTTTGCTAAAGACCTTTCATTCTTAATTACCAACACCTGCTTCACCTATGGTTCACCTCTATTTCACTACATAAAATAATTTATCACAAAAGAATATCAGATGGACAAATTTTAAATTTCTAAAAAACTATTATAACAACCCATTAGGATAAATTCGGTTCATTTCTTCATAAATCTATACGGATTACTAAAGAAAAAACCCTTGCTTCCTCAGTCTATTAAGTAAGTATAACGCTAATATCTTAAAAAAATCTTATGAAAGTGTTAGTTGCTTAAATTGACACAATTACGTAAAACGTATATATTTATATATGAGCAAATGCTCATATATAAATATAGGTGGTGCATATACATGACAAATACGAACGAACAATCATTAAATCATTTAGATGAGGAAACTTTATTTGTTGTATCCCAAACGTTTAAAGCATTAAGTGATCCAACAAGGATTCGCATTTTAAATTTACTTTGCTGTGGTGAGCATTCTGTTAATCATATTGCGGAAACATTAGATTTAAGCCAATCAACAGTGTCTCATCAGCTACGCTTTTTAAAAAATTTACGCTTAGTAAAGTTTCGTCGTGAAGGTACGACGCTTTACTATACAAAGGATGATGACCATATTATGAACTTGCTACAGCAAGCCATTGAACATGCTACACATTAGGAGGGTTTACAAATGGCACATGACCATAATCATTCACATAGCAATAACAAAAAAATATTGCTCATTTCCTTTTTAATTATCACATCATATATGCTCGTAGAAGCAGTTGGTGGCGTTATGACGAAAAGTCTTGCTCTATTATCAGATGCAGGACATATGTTTAGTGATTCAGTTTCATTAGCTATTGCGTTGATTGCTTTTAAACTTGGAGAAAAGGCTGTTACGTACAATAAAACATTTGGCTATAAACGCTTTGAAGTGTTGGCTGCCTTATTTAATGGTGTTACATTAGTTGCTATTGCCTTGATTATTTTTTACGAAGCGATTGAACGCTTTATATATCCGCCAGAAGTAGCGACAGTAGGCATGTTAATTATTAGCTCGATTGGACTCGCTGTGAATATTTTAGTCGCTTGGATTATGATGCGTGGCGCTGATACAGAGGAAAACTTAAATATGAGAGGTGCCTTTTTACATGTCATTAGCGATATGCTTGGTTCCGTTGGCGCGATTACTGCGGCATTGCTCATGATGTTTTTCGGCTGGGGCTGGGCTGACCCATTGGCAAGTGTTATTGTAGCTGCACTTGTATTGCGTAGCGGTTATTTTGTCGCTAAAAAAGCTATTCATGTATTAATGGAAGGAACACCAGTAGATATCAATATCGATGAACTCGTTGGAGCAATTACTAAAATAGAAGGTGTTGAAGGCGTACATGATGTACACGCTTGGACAATTACAAGTGGTTTACATGCCTTCTCCTGCCACATTGTAGTTGATGCACAGCTCACAGTTGCTGACAGCAATAAAATTACCCATACTATTGAGCATTTGCTACAACACGAAGGCATTCATCATGTTACATTGCAAATTGAACCGACAAATCACACACATGATGAAGCAATTCTTTGCACATTAGAAGCAACACCTGAGCATCACCACCATCATCATTAAATACTAAAGGCTGCCGCATATACGACAGCCTTTAACTATTTCCATTCCATATGATATTCTACTTCTCCCGTATTGTTATCAATGGACTCGGATACAACTGTAAAGCCATTATTTTTATAAAATGCAATGGCTCTTGTATTTTTATCATATACATCCAACGTTAGCTTATCATACTTTGCTTTACATACGTCAAGCAATGCTTTCCCTACACCTTGTGCTTGCCACTCTTTCAAGACAAAAATACCCGCGATATAGGACGCCTCGACAATACCTGCAAAACCAATTATTTTTCCATCTTGGCTAAATGTATAGAGATCTGCTTCAGGTAACATCCTTTTCACTAATTCATAGTTCCCATGCCAATACTCAGCTGGAATAAATTCATGTGCTTCAATATTAGTGTTTAACCATATATCCATAAGCACATCAACCTTATTGGTATTTGTCCATAACTCAATCATTCAATCTATTCTCCCATCTATCTTACAGTGCAAACAATGCTTTTTTCACGAATAAATAATGATGCATTGGCTCTTGCCCTTTAGTTAAATGAACAATTACATATCCCTGTTTAAACATCGCTTCACAAATCGTACGCGTTTTATAGCGCCAATCCTCCGCTAACGATGGATTTTCTACTTTTATTTTTGAAAAATAGTGCGGAATTGGCACTAAATAAGCATCTTTATAATAATTTAACGTTGCATCAAACGGTGCTTGCTTATCTAGCATCGGTAAACCATCCACTGTATAAGTCCATGGGATTAGCTCATGTGCCTCGTCCAATAGCTCTTCTATTTGTGCATCCCAACGTGCACTATCATCATCATTCAATAAGCGCTCGACAACTAAACGATCCGATGGAATTTTGCTATTGTAGCTTTCCAGTAATGGACCATAAACATCCGTTTTATAAGTCGCCGCATAACCGCGCAGTTTTGTAAAGCTTCCATGCCCATGGCTGGCTTCAAGAGGGTCAATAATCCATTTACATTTTTTATAGCCATACGCTCGCGCTAAATTCTTCTGATAAAGCTTTAGCAGCTCTGCCACACCCTGTTCCCTATAATCTCTCGTAACAGCCGTTAAATGCGAATACAAATAATAATCTCCATCCGCAAAGCCTGCATAGCTATAATTAAAGCCTATGAGCTGATTATCTACATATGCACCTAATATAAATCCTCCATTTTGAATATATGCAGTAAGCTGATAAATCGGTGTTGCTGCCTGACAAATAGCTTGCTCTAATTGACGAATTTGCTCCAGTTCCTCTAGAGCTTCTACTTGCTTAATTTCCACAGATTCTAACATACCTTCACAGCCCCCTTAACTTCGCTTATGTAAACACAGCTTAATTTATATTATATAGTAGAAAAGCACTTTTTAACAGAATATTCATACAAGTAATTATACTTTAACTAATGTTTAGCAAATTTTCCTGAGCTAACTAGTAAAAGTTAACCCAAAATATGCTATTGATTAATTGACCTATTTTGTATAAGCTTCTTTTGGTAATTACTCAGTCAGTATGTAGGGTGCTCGTTTAAATGATGTTTGAAAACCAGCTAAATACTAAATCAAAATAAAAGCTACCGTATAAATTTTCCAATTTATACGGTAGCTTTATCAAATTATTTGACACCACGCATCGCTTTTGAAATCAAAGGTGTACATACTAATAAAATTAAACCTAAAACAATCGATGCTCCCCCGACTACGCCAAAGTAAGTAGCGTCGCTCACAACCTCATAAACACGAACAAGCTGTGCATTGATGGCTTGTGCCGCAGCACTTGCTAAAAACCAGAGTGACATCGTTTGTGCCGCGAATGCCGCTGGCGCGAGCTTTGTTGTTGCGGATAAACCAACAGGTGATAATAGCATTTCCCCAACTACTACTAAGAAGAAGGATAATACTAACCACCAAGGGCTAATTAACGTTTCACCGCCAGATAACACAGATGGGATCACCATAACGAAGAATGAAAGACCTGCGAAAAATAACGCAAAGACAAACTTCATTGGTGTCGATGGTCCTTTATCTCCCCATCTCACCCATAACAATGCAAACATCGGTGCTAACGCGATAACGAATAATGGGTTTAATGATTGGAACCAAGCTGCTGGAATTTCAAAGCTGCCTACCATTAAGTTTGTACGCGTATCTGCATAAGTAGCTAAGATTGTTGCGCCTTGCTCTTGAATCGCCCAGAACATTACCGCTGCAACAAATAGTGGAATATATGCTAACAGACGTGATTTCTCATCCTCTGTTGTTTTTGGACTACGATACATCACAATAAAGAATGCAGTCGGTAATGCAATACCTAACGTCGTAATGAGTAAACTAAATGCTGCAACTGTTAAATTATCCGTTACATATGCAACAATACCAAGTGCAATAATAGCAACAATACCTATCGCAAAATTGCGGACTGCCTTTTTCTTATCATTCTTGTCCATCGGGTTTGTTGGTGCGCTACCAGCCAAACCTAAATTTTTCTTAGCAGTCATCCAGAACATAATTAAACCAAATAACATCCCAATAGCTGCAATTGCAAAACCGTAATGGAAATTTAATTTTTTAGAGATAGCACCAACAATTAATGGTGCAATAAAAGCACCCATGTTAATACCCATAACAAAAATACTGAAGCCTGCGTCGCGGCGGTTATCATTTGGTGCATACATATCACCAACAACCGCTGATACATTCGGCTTTAATAATCCTGTCCCCATAACAATGAAGAACATAGAAATAAATAATGAGGTTAATGCTCCAGGGAACGATAAAATAATATGCCCTAACATAATTAAAATACCACCGTAAAATACGGCTTTACGTGTTCCCCAAACGCGGTCAGCTAACCAACCACCAATTACACCTGACATATAAACTAACGATCCGTAAATCGCCATAATTGAGTTCGCTGTTACACGATCTAAGCCAAGTCCACCTTCATGTAATTCGTAATACATGTAAAAGATTAAAATGGCACGCATTCCATAATAAGAAAAGCGCTCCCAAAACTCTGTAAAGAATAGTGTAAACAGACCTTTAGGATGTCCAAAGAAACCTTTTTGCGGAACGGATTTGACTATTTCATCTTTACTATACATACAAAAGCCTTCTTCCGTTTAATGTTTCTAAAGTTTCTGACAATAAATAGCTCGTCAAATAACTATATTTCATTACATTAAAGCATCTAAATTTATTTTTCAAGTATAATATTATTTGTTAGAAATTTGATTATATAATTTATATTCGTCATTTTCTGAAAATAAATTATTATTAAAACTATCTGTATAAATAATTTAATCGCTTACATTTTCTATTTCCACCATAATTTTCGTTACATACTCCTCTTCTCGCTCCTTGACAATCGCATCATAAATATATTCTTCATATACATATTGTCCTAGCTCGTACCCTTGCTCCTCCATGATTTTAAACAGGCGTTCATAGGTTTTTGATAACGTCTCTGTTGTTCCAATATGATAGCCAACGAGACAGTTACCAGCAATTGCCTTAAAATATGGATGCCCCTCCCTTGGTGATGGCTGCTCCATATATAAATGACTGTAATTCGTATAATTACCAGCTAGCACTTGCTCTCGCCTTGTCATCCCTCCAATCGGATACCCCGTATCTAACTGTGAACGGTCTAGCTCATCAATAAAATCAGCAACAGCCGTTACAAACTGCTCCTCTGTCGCATTTTCAATATTGCTACTCAAGTAAAAAGTCGTCTCTGGATAACGCTCAATCGTTATTTTGTCAAAATTGATATTTGCTGCCAGCTCAAACGAGTCAATTTTTACTTTTATCATACTCTCAATCAACTCTAGCTCTTTTCTTTTCCGCGCAACAATTTCTTGCTGTTGGCGCATTAATGCTAAAAACGTTTCGGGTGACTGCTCTGCTAAATAATTTTGAATATCCTTTAAGGACATGCCGAGCGTTTTTAAAAGCTCAATCACGCTAAAAAGGTCATATTGTGCAATGGAATAATAGCGGTAACCTTTATCATCCTTGAATATCGGAGATAACAAGCCAATTTGATCATAATAAATTAACGTTTGTTTATTCACTTTGCATATTTTTGCGAACTCTCCAGTTGTAAAGTATTTTATATTTTTATTAAACATGTGTATCCCCCTTGACTATATAGTAACTATACACTTTATATTATAGCTGATTCTAAAAAGAAAGGTTTTGATAAAATGTTTAGTAAATTATTATCACCCACCATGCACTGCCATACATCGATTCGATTGTATGGTAAATGGGACACTAGAGAGCTAAATATTAAAGGAGAAAAAACGATTGTAAAGGGGGGCATTTTTTATGACTACCGTTAACGCAATCGAAACAAGGCCCGTAAGACCGCTATTTTTTTCATACCTTTATCCAGCAATGGTTGGAATGCTATTAATGTCTGTCAATATTTTAGTCGACGGCATTTTCGTTAGCCGTGGTGTCGGTGCAACTGCTTTAGCAGGGGTGAATATTGCGGTTCCTATTTTTTCTATTTTACTATCTATTTCTCTTTGGATTGGAATGGGCGGGGCTACACTCTTTTCAATCTCCCTTGGTGAAGGCAATAGAAAGCGTGCACACCAAATTTTTACGTTATCTTTTATTATGATGATTGGGATCGTAGCAACTATCGTTGTATTGCTACTCATGAATTTAAAAGAAGTGGCTTATATTTTTGGAGCTGACCATACGACCTATCCTTATGTGCAGCAATACTTGTATATTATTTTGTTATTTGGTCTGTTTTATACGATTGAGAATTTATTGAGTATTTTTATTCGTAATGATGGTAGCCCAAAGTTAGCTATGATGGGGCTTATTACAACATCTGTGCTCAATATTATTTTTAATTACATTTTCATTTTTATGCTGAATTATGGGGTGAAAGGCTGTGCTTTGGCAACGGCACTCTCCACAATCATTGGAATGCTTGTCCTGTTTCTGCATTTTTTCAATCCAAAAAGTGAGCTAAAATTTGTGCGTCATTTCTTTGCTTTCAGCGATATGAAAAGAATTGTAACAGTGGGATTCCCAAGCTTTATTGTAGAAGCATCTATGGCGGCTATTATTATTCTTTACAACATTACATTTTTACATTATTTAGGTTCAAATGGGGTTACAGCCTATGCTATGGTAAATTATATTCATGCTGTATTATTAACGGTATTTCTCGGTATTGGGATGGCATTACAGCCCTTAGTCAGCTACCATCATGGCGCGAGATTGACGAAACGACTCGTCGCATTATTAAAAATCGGGGTAAAAACAGCGGTGATTCTTGGCTTGTTGACAGCAATTATTGCCATGCTATTTCCGTCTCAACTAATGGGGTTGTTTGGAAATAAAAGTACAGCTGAAGTGCAATTAATGGCAATTCAAGGCTTTGCACAATTTGCGATTGGCTATATATTCCTCGGTGTGAATATGGTATTTGCAGAGTTTTTCCAATCGATTGAAAAAATTCGCCTTGCCACAATAATCATGCTGCTACGTAGCTTCATATTATTTATTCCTGTACTACTTCTATTACCACAAGCATTTGGCACACAAGCAATTTGGTGGACATTCCCGGTGGTAGAAGGATTAACAGCATTATTAATTGCTATTTTTATAGGGGTTAGACGAAAAACTTTATTTGGAATAAACTTTTAAAAACGTAGAATAAACTTTTAAAAACGTAGAATAAACTTTT
>NZ_PYWN01000125.1 GCF_003049505.1 Metasolibacillus meyeri | reverse complement strand
AGATGTGTATAAGAGACAGCTATTAAGCATTGCATTAATTAACTTTTGCTTCGTATTGTTGGGGGGTTTTTTACGGCACACGCTACCACTCAAATATGTCCCATTCTTTTCTTCTGTTGTAATGGGCATATGTATTTTAATTTCTCTTTCTACCCTTTTACATTTAATCTATATATTACTCGTAAAATATTGTCATTTACAAGGACGCTTAGTTATCGTCCTTCTTTGTTATATCCCTGTACTATTCCAATGCCTCGCCCTTTTTTTAGACTTCGGTCTATCTGTGGAAGAATTTGATATGCAGGGCATTTGGATTTATCCCAAAACAGCTTTCCATAATATATGGATTTTTAGCATGATTAGTACCAATATTGTTATTGCTATCATGTTATCGGCTTTTGGCGTTGCCCGTGCAAAATCTGCACATGGCAAAAGCTTATTTCATTTTTTTCTCATCACACATAGCTTATTCCTCATTATATTTGCATTAATGTTTAGCTTTCTTTTAAAGCCTTATTTCCCATCAATCTCCATCATTCTGTTTATGGCGATTGCTAGTATTATTTTTATTGTGGGTATTACAAAATTTGAGCTGATTCCAAGCTTGGGGTCTCGCTACCAGACAATGTTTGAAGTTACACCAGCCGCTATTGTTTTGCTTTCTAGTGAGCTTGAAGTGCTTGAATATAATATCCATGCACGCAATTCTTTTCATGCCACTACAAACCGAAGCTTAGCTAAACTATTACATACCATACATAATCAAGAGCAAGCTATATTGTTAATTAAAGCATTACAAAGCGCTAGGCAGCTAAGTAATTTTATATTAGATTTTGAACAGCCTTTAACATCACAAAAAATGACATTAGCCTTTGAAGCATCCATCATTCCATTTGGTTCTGATGAATACTACTACATTATGTGGCGTGACATTACTGATGAAACGGAAAAGGAATCACTTGCACAGTATTTAGCTTACCATGATGCTTTAACGGGTCTACATAACCGCGCCCATTTTGTACAGCATGTTGAAAGGTATATTAATCAATCATTGCCTACAGATATTCATGCTGTTGTTTTAGTTGATTTAAATTATTTTAAACAAATCAATGACAATTATGGTCACGCTGTTGGAGATTTAGTGCTTCAACACATGGCCTCTATTTTACAATCAATTGTGAAAAGTCCACATATTACTGCTAGACTTGGTGGTGATGAATTCGTACTCTTTTTACAAAATCTAAAAAATAAAGAAGAAATAGAGGCAATCGTAGCAACAATTCGACAACGTTGTCAAACAGATATTTTTCGTTTTCAATCGGTGCAACTTACGATTTCTCCTAGTATTGGCTACAGCGTATATATGGTCGATGGCAATACACTAGAACAGC
Organism: Metasolibacillus meyeri; assembly: GCF_003049505.1. Classification (GTDB taxonomy): domain Bacteria; phylum Bacillota; class Bacilli; order Bacillales_A; family Planococcaceae; genus Metasolibacillus; species Metasolibacillus meyeri. The sequence goes on along the minus strand of NZ_PYWN01000125.1, from coordinate 2,451 downwards.
TACTCCATGTTAGTGATGTCAATATGTATAGAAATAAAGCTGCTATTAAACAGCAACAAGATCCTACAATAGAAAAAATTAACTATCGTAACTGAGGTGTTTTCAATGCAGCCAATTCATATATATTTGCTTATATACGGCATACCCATATTTATTTTGTTTATCATGCTCGTTATTTTATTTTCAAAAAATATGACATTGCTAGAAAACCGTTTACTTAGCATTATATCATTTGCATTAATTTTTGCTTTTTTAGGTGAATTTGCACGTCAACTTGTTGCGCTTGAACATAATCCCTTGATATCTAAAGCTATCGTTGGTCCCTTTATCGTTCTCGCAATGGTCGCAACACTGCATTTGATTTATATTCTCATCGTTAAAAATGCGAAAATTCGCTTTCGCAAAACGCTATATTATGCACTCTATATACCGCTATTAGCTCAAATATATGTCAGCTTTTCACCTATCGCACCAGTTGAGCAAAGCTATGAACGTGTTGATCTTTGGACATATCGAATTGCCACTAGCTACAATATTTGGGCACATAGTATGACTACGTTTACTATTTGTATCACATTGTTTATGTTTATTTATGGGCTTTTTAGAACAGCTATTTCAACTGGGAAGCAGCTATTACTTTTTTTACTAACTAGTTATCTAATCATCGTATTAGGTTATATCACAACATTAAGCTTAGGGATGAATAAACTTATACCACTCCCAATGTTATTCTTAAGTTTTCTTACAGTCGTTCTGCTTATGGTTGGTATTCAGAAATTTGATTTAATGCCTACACTAAAGCAACGCTATCGCCTCGTTTTTGAGTTGATGCCAGTTGCTATTACAGTTGTCGATAGAAAATTAAATATTATTGAAATTAATAATCGTGCGCGCCACTTTTTAGGAACTAAGGCAGAGAATACAGAAAATTTACTTACTGCTGCCCAAAATGAATTTAACCAACAGCAAATTCATAAAATGATTACCATAATCCGAGAAAAGCAGCAAATTCACGATTATATGATTGATTTAAAATGTAGCGTTGAGGACCGTGTTATAAAAGTAGCAATTGATGCTTCTTATATCACACTTGGCATTGAAAAATATTATTACATCATGTGGCGTGATATTACTGAGGAGTTTGAGCGTGAAAAGCTAATTAAGCATTTAGCCTATCATGACTCGCTAACAGGTCTATATAACCGCGCTTACTTTGTTGAGTGTGTTACAGAAAGCTTAAATCACAGTACAAATCAACAACATGCTATGATTTTATTAGATTTAAACTATTTTAAACATATAAACGATACATACGGACATCAAGTTGGCGATTTCGTTTTGCAACATGTAGCTAAAACTTTAACCCTATGTATTCCAGCCCCCCATAAAGTCGCACGCCTTGGCGGCGATGAGTTTACTGTCTTTCTTCAAGCATTAAACAGCGAGGAGGAGTTATTACATTATGTACATACCATTAGGCAAGCTTTTAAAATGCAACATTTCACACATGAAGGAAGTATTACATTCGAGATTTCTCCCAGCATTGGCTATAGTATAGCACCTTATGAAGGACAAACATTTGAGGAACTATTCCATATTGCTGACTTCAGTATGTATGCGGATAAAAAGCGTATAAAGACGTTGACGCAAGAAGGACAATTATAAAAGTATCTTTGTAGTAAATCATCGTAAACATTTAAGCTCATATAATTTGGGGAAGGCTATCTAAAAAGTGATATCATTCATTTTTAGATAGCCGCTGTTATTTGATGTATTGAAGGTATTAATCCTAAAGTTCCAATTCACCCATCCAGTAACTTTTAAATTATTTTCTGCTATTACGCTACTTTCAATAATCTTGGCGCAGTTGCAAATAATAATGAACCGACGATAATTGTCAAAATAGCCGATGGTACCATATGTGTGACATTATAAATAATGGAGTAAATCCATGGATTTTGGTCTCCTGCATATTCTGAGAAAAAGACAACGCCTGATAACACGTGCGCAATCAGTGAAAGTGTAGCACCAAGTAAAACCCCTGTTGTCATATAGCCTGTAATCGCATTTTTATTGCCGTCATGTAGCGCATTTAATAAAGGTCGACGCACTACCGCTGCTAAGCCTATTACCGTTGAAGCAACACCAAAATCTAAAATTGCTTGAAGCCAATGTAAAATATAACCACCCATCATCGCGCTAATTACGCCTTCAAGCAATCCTGTTGCCATTCCAGCAAATAGACCATGTCTAAATGCCACTAGCACAATTGGCAACATCCCAAAGCTAATTGAGCCTCCCTGTGGTAAACTAAATGCCAGTTTGCCTAAAATAAAGCTAAGTCCTGCCATTATAGCAATTTCCATTAAAATTACTAATTTTTTATTGTTCATAACAATTCTCCTTGTATATTATATTTAAGGTTTTTATCTCTCGATGTTTTATAGGATG
>NZ_PYWN01000124.1 GCF_003049505.1 Metasolibacillus meyeri | reverse complement strand
CAATTTAGGTGGTAATGTAATTAACCGTAATTTGATACAAATGATAGTACCAAATGGAACGCAGTCAAACGACTAGCGTTATTTTTATTGTCTAAATTTATCACTGCGAAAAGAGCTACATCGTTGTATGATATTTAATAAGGGGTGAAACCATGTTAAATATTTTCGGATTAGCATTAGCGTTTATAGGTTCTTTCATTAGTTTAGTTACAGTTATGACCAGTAAATATGAAAAGGAAGGGATTACCTATGAGGAGTTGGAAAATTTAGGTGATGAATTTAGTAAACAAAGAACAGCCTCTACCATAGGTTTTGGGTTTATGATGATTGGTTTTTTGTTTCAAATCATAGCGGCTTACCAAAACCTATAAAGTTATAAATCCCACAATTATTTATTATTTTAATAATCCCAAACGTTTGGGAATTTGAAGGATGCGCATTTGCGTGTCCTTTTATTATATGAAAAAGGAAGTGTCACATGGAAAATAAAATAGCAATGGTAACAGGCATCGCAGGTGCTGTTATCTCGTATATGTTTAATTGGGTGGGGGTTGCTGTTACAGCACTCCTATTTTTTATGCTGGCGGATTATTTCACAGGCTTGATTGCAGCAGGTATTAATAAAGAACTTAACTTTAGTAAAGGTTTCAATGGCTTTGCGAAAAAAATGTATATTTTAGTGTTAATCGGCTCTATCTATTTATTAGAATATGTAGCCCTACATTACACTGATTTTGACATCTTTGGAGGTCATATTGGAGACGGTGCGGCGCTGGCTTATATTGCTGTAGAGGTTATTTCAATCGCTGAAAATGGCGTGAAGATGAATGCCCCAATACCTAAGTTTGTGAAAAACGTATTAAAAATTGTGAAGGATAATGTCGGACATGAGGAGGATGCAAAATGAGTGTAACCACATCATGTCGAGACCTTTCGGAGCTATTACCTGTAGCGCAAACGGCTTGTAGACTGTTATTCCAAGAATGCTACAAAGCTGGTATCCGCAATATTTTTATCACCGAAACATATCGCTCTCAAGAACGCCAAAACTACCTTTATGCACAAGGACGTACAAGGTCAGGTGCAATTGTTACATGGACGTTGAACAGCAATCATAAATCACGTTTAGCGTGGGATATTGCTGTAGCACCTCCCCAGTCGTTATATGATGTTACAACGTTAAATAAAGTAGGTGCAATTGCACAAAAGCTGGGTATTACGTGGGGCGGTCAAAAGAGTTGGGTTGATGCAGGCAAAACGGATCGACCACATTTCGAGGTTGAGACGAGCTGGAAAATGCCGAAGGGCTATCAACTTGAAGGTACTGTAATCGTGCCAAGTAATAGCAAGCTACGAGTACAACTAATTATCAAAGATAAAAAGGAGGAAACAAAAATGTCGAATATTTGGAACCCAGGAAGCCCTGCCATGCAAACAGCAGCAGAGGCTTTTTTAGCGCAGGCTGTAAAGGATGGTATTATCCAAGCGTCACACGTCAAAGACTTGCAAAACAAGCAAATGACAACGGATCGATTACTTGGTCTATATATCACAATTGACCAACGACGTAGTGTAGCAAAGTAATTGAAAAACCCGCCTTTCCGTTGTGGAGGGCGGGATTGCATTCAAGCTGCTGTGATTAATCATACATTCAAATAATAAGCAAAAGCCCGAACTCTATATAAAAAGAGTGCGGGCTTTATTCGTTTCTATACATATCGAATAGGCTAATTTTGTAAGAATTCAGCCCACTTTTTAAAAGCTTCAATTAAGGCTGGTGACTTAGTTACAGTATCAATAATAGCTTGCGACGAATTTAACATACTTTTCATTACTGACTTCTTAGGTGTTTCTCCTTCACTAGCATCTTGAGCAGTTGTAACTAATTCTTTTAATTCCTCTTTTTCATTGTTTTTCAACTCAGAAGAATCTATTTCTTGCAATAACTTTTTTAGTAAGTCCTCAGACACACCGTTGTTGACATTAATTACTGTGTTTGTTGAGCTATCACCAAAACTAAATGCCGATCCCTGTGGATTATTTACCGTAAATTGTTTATTATCTACCATTATAAATATATGCCTCCCTTTGTCTTCTAATAGTCCCATTTCAATTAGTTCATCTATTTTTTTAAAATGATTTATACCATTATGCATTCGTTGCTCAATTGGCTCTTTTTTTTTAAAGCATCCATAATAAAATCATCTGTAAAAGAAAATACTAGCATGAAATTTTCTGGTTCAAAATCATTTTCGTCACATGAATAACAATCGAAATATTCTTCTTCTATAGGTTCACTTAATAAAAATTCATCACATTTGTGATTGTTTGGGCAAAGTAATATTTTTTTTGCTATTATTTCGAATCCATCCTTGCTCATAAGATATTTAAATACATTTTCATAATAGCTATCGCCTAATCCCATTTCATAAAGAACATTTTCTACAGTAAAATCAATTATGGAGGGGGAGTTAGATGCCCATTTATTTAAAATTTCATTTACTTTATTATAGGATAAACTCATTTAAATCCCCTCCTAGATTTCATTGAACTTAGCTTATTGGTTCTGGCGTTGCAAGTGTGCTACCATTATTTACAATAACCAATGTATCAAGAACATGGTCAACTACTACTTCAGGTACTGCTGAGGTGAATTTAAAATAACTAGCCTTAATGTTTACCTCAAATTTAACTTCTATTACTATATTAGTTATGGGATCAGTATATGAATAAAAACAATCATCATCCATAGTGTCGTTTGTTGGATACCCTAAACCTTCAATTGCAGTAGTTATAGATTGAAAAGTCATATCTACATCTAAATTTATACCTTTTTTCGCATTAAATTTCAAGCTACCCACAGTGGAAGGTAACGCTATTTGAGTAGATGCTCTTCCAGCAGAGAGCAAAGAATAAAGTTGTTTAGCCGCTGGAATTGTTAATTTCGGAACCAGATACCATTTATATGGTGCTCCAAATCCCATTAATTTCATAATATATTCTGCATATTTTTTTACTTCTCTTGCCGAACAGCGTAATTCAATTAACTCATCTTCACCAAAATGTATAACTAATGATGTTAGATGTGCATAAGAAGAAGGTATTGAACTGTAACCGGATTTCCTTGAATTAAATCGTTCTTCTACTAATTTGATATAAATTGCATTCCCTTCATGCTTAATTGCACAAATCTTGATTTCTGGAGTGTAGGTGGGTTGCCATTCATTATTAACCTGGGAATTTTGAATAACCCCTTCAGTAATCAGTGTTTTGATAAACATTTCAGGTGTTTTGGATTTATCAGGAAAATTGGATTCAACTTTACAGATTGATAGATAACTTGCAGGAAATTTGAATTGCTCGTTTAAATAGATTAAATCCTCTTCTTTTCCCTTTGCAATTAATTCTTCTTCAATTTCATCTGCAAACTTACCTCGGTGAATCACTTTATTTAATTTTGCAAATTGGTTTAAATATTTCTTTGGAATATTTTCGTATTTTGCCATAGTACCCTGCCTTCCTAATTATGATAGGTGGCTATAGAATCGACAATCAAACAAAATTATGTTATAATTTTTTTAACAGTTATTTTTTCTATAGAACACCAAAGATACATTCGGCTAAATGTATCTTTTTTATTGTAAGAACATAATACCACTATCTCCTTGTATTATACAAATTTTCTAAGCATATATAACTAAAATATGCCCGAGACCTTGGGTATACATCAACAAAGAGCACATCACAAAAATTTGTGAAGCACTCGTATAAATGTCCGCATCGAGATGTACATTTTTGCTTGTCTAAGCATGTACACTTTCGCTCAAAATGTACTTCTCTATTCATGTGTATGAATAATTACAACTTGACTTGGAGACCTCTACTCGCATGAATCGGCAGCCAAAACCCAGCTACTGCAAGGGCTGGCTAGCCGAAAAAGGCTATCATGCTCGCCACTCCAAGTAAAGTTGTAATATACATTGGTGAGCAAAAATGTACATGGTTATACGAGCGTTTTTGTACGTACTTATAAGCGCATTTATACACTCGAAATAAAGCGTATTGAGGATATTTTGGAACTTGTAGAGGACAGATAACTTATTATAGTTATCTGTTTTTTTGTTGGGTGAAAATAAAAAAGCCACTCATTGAGCAACTTGTGAATACATAAATTACCTGTAATATATTAAGAACGGTTGTTCTATAATGATTGCAAACAGATGTTCTTGGTAGGAGTGAAATGAAATGCGTAATCAACTAATAAAAGCAATGAAATATAGTCAATTGATTGATGTAATGTATATAGCGCGCGATGGCAAAATCTCAAAACGTCGCGTGAGAATTATTAAGATAACTGGTGATACCGTGCAAGTGTATTGCTTCAACAAGCAAGCCAAACGCACTTTTATTATTGATAATGTGTTGGCAATAGCTTCAGTTATTAAAAAGAAAGGGGAGTAGTCTAGTGCTTAAAGATAGAGGATTAAAAAAGTGGCAAGGTATGATGATAACTGAACATGTAGAGTTAATAAAGGAAATGGATAGGGAAGCAGCCGTAGAAAAGCGAAGAACATTAAGTGAATGGGAACTTGAAGATTTACAAATGACTATCAATCAAGCGCTACAGCAGAATATAGTAGTTAATTTGGATGTGTGGGAAGGGGATAGATATACGAAACACAAAGGTGTTATAAAAGCCATAGACAGCAATACACTTAACCTAGCAACATTAAATAGTATAAAGTCTATTAGTCTTAAAAATATACATGAAGCTAAATTAGATGAATACTTTGATTGAAAGAAATAAGTCACCCCTCATCAAAGTGGGTGACTTTTTAAGTATAGCACCAACCCGTTTTTTATTAAAAACGTACCCCATCTTGTACCCCAAATCAATAGTTTTAAATCGGTTAAAATCCTTTTGGGACATTAGAGTGAAAAGTAATGATTTTACTTTTCATAATCTACAAAACCGCATAGTTGTGCTGTTTCTGTTATATGACTTGCTTTAAAAAGTTTCAAATTAACCGAAACACCATTATTTTTAACAAAAGCGTATAATTCGTTGGAATTCGTCAATGTTCGTGCTACGATAAATATACTAACGAAAATTGGTGAATAAATAAAAGTATCATACATGAACATTATGTAGCGATGTTTTTAGCGTCAGGTATAGAAGTCTCCCACCTCTATAGGAGGCTGACATACTTGCATTAGCCCCATATCAACGGGTGTCCAAACATCCGCTGAAAAAGAGGAACTCAGTCTAAGAACGCCACAACACGCGCGCAACGACTGAGTGACCAACATCGTGTTGGCCTAAGCCTCCGGCGGATGTCACAGATTTTGAAGA
>NZ_PYWN01000123.1 GCF_003049505.1 Metasolibacillus meyeri | reverse complement strand
TTGCGTGCGAATTCCCTTGTTCAATGTGCGAAACACGGTGCCTTGCGTGCGAATTCCCTTGTTCAATGTGCGAAACACGGTGTCTTACGGGCGAATCACTACTTTTGAACTAGCTAATCCAAAGCAATTTTATGCTTGCTCAAGCGCGGCAATTGCTTGCTGCACTTGCTGTTCTGTTAAATTATGTCTTACAATATAGCGATTGCGCTCATGCTTCGTACACTCAATTGTACAGCCGCCTAAATGCTTCGCTTCGTTTTCTTCTGACGTTAAAATTTGCTTGTTGCACTCTGGGTTGGCACAATTAATATAGCGCTCGCAAGGTGTGCCGTCGAAATGATCACGCCCAACAACAACATGCTCTACTTGGTTAATCGGCACAGTTAAACGCTCATCAAAGACGTACATTTGCCCGTCCCACAGCTGTCCTTTTGTTTCAGGGTCTTTGCCATAAGTGGCAATACCGCCATGCAATTGACCTACATCCTCAAAGCCTTCACGCTTTAACCAGCCCGAAAACTTTTCACAGCGAATGCCGCCTGTACAATAGGTTAGGACGCGCTTTCCTTCGAATAACTCACGGTTTTCACGTACCCATGTAGGCGTGTCACGGAAGTTATCGACTTCTGGACGAATCGCGCCACGGAAATGGCCGACATCATATTCATACGTGTTACGCACATCTAATACGACTGTATCTTCACGTTGCATTTGCTCTAAAAATTGCGCAGGGGATAAATATTCGCCTGTAATTTCATGCGGATTGACATCATCCTCTAAGCTTAAATTTACTAATTCAGGGCGTGGGCGCACATGCATTTTTTTGAATGCGTGACCTTCCACCTCATCAATTTTAAAGACAATCCCTTTAAATAATGGGTCGTTTTGCATCAAATCCATATAGGCATTTGTTGCTGCAACTGTACCAGAAACAGTGCCGTTGATCCCTTCTGTCGCGACTAAAATTCGCCCTTTTAGTTCAAGGTCTTTACACGCTTGTAAATGCTGCTCTGAAAATGCCGCAGGGTCCTCGATTGTTGTGTAAAAATAATATAATAAAACTCTGTAATCTTTCATTTCTAGTTCCACCTTATTTCGTGTTTGCAGGACACGTTTTTTTAAAGCCGTCGATAAGTATATCAAAAATGGACAAATAGTGCTATCCGTAATTCGGCTGAAGTTAATGCTATAATTTCGTTGAGGGGTGAGAAGAATGAAAATTGTGATTAGCCCAGATTCATTTAAAGGAACATTGACAGCGTTACAGGCTGCTGAAAGTATCGAGCGTGGCATTAAACAGCAAATGCCTGATGCGACAACGATTTTATTACCTATTGCGGATGGTGGCGAAGGAACATTGACGACGCTTGCACAGCAAATACATACAGCAAAGGTACTTGATCCACTTGGGCGAGAAATTAGCGCAAACTATGGCGTGTTAGGCGATGGCACAACATGTGTGATTGAAATGGCACAAGCTTCAGGCTTAACATTGCTGCGACCAGAGGAACGCAATCCTGCAATTGCTTCCAGTTACGGCACAGGGCAGTTAATTCGTCATGCGTTAAATCAAGGCTACAGGGAATTTATTATTTGCATCGGTGGCAGTGCGACAAATGATGGCGGTGTCGGAATGTTACGGGCATTAGGTTTGCGCTTATTAGATGAAACTGGCATTGAAGTGGAACAAACAATCGACGGCTTACACCATGTACATCGCTTAGATTTTACAAATTGGGATGAAAAAATTCAGCATGCGCACTTTTCGATTGCCTGTGATGTTGACAATCCACTCATTGGTGAAAAGGGCGCAACAGCGGTCTTTGGCAAGCAAAAAGGGGTACAAGACATCGCATATTTCGATGCGGCCCTAACAAAATGGGCGGACGTTGTTGAAACGGAAAAAGGCATCCGATTGCACAATTACAAAGGCGCAGGCGCTGCTGGTGGCATGGGCGGTGCATTAATCGCTTTTTTGAATGGACAGTTTTATCAAGGGATTGAGCTTGTGCTTGAACGGCTGCAATTTGTGAAAGCGATTGAGCGTGCCGATTTGATTATTACAGGTGAAGGGCAGTCAGATGCCCAAACTTTACATGGAAAAGCGCCATTTGGCGTTTTGACCTATGCGAAAAAACAAAATATACCTGTTGCTTTATTATCAGGTTCGATTGTGGAAGAAGATAGAGAGTTATTGGCCCAACATTTTGAGTTTTGTCGTGCTGTTGTACAACATGATGTGACAATAGCAATGGCGATGCGGGAGCCTGCAAAATATTTAACAAATGCTGCTTTTCATTTAATCGCTGACATTAGATGATTAAAATTTTCAAAATGGGGTAAAGTATAGTGTACTAACAATATAAAGGAGTTTTGATTGATGTCACAAAATTTAAACGCAAAATTAAATGAGCTTGTATCAACGTATTCTGTCTTGTATACGAAATTACACAATTATCACTGGTATGTAAGCGGACCATCATTCTTTACATTACATGATAAATTTGAAGAGTTGTACAATGAAACAACGGCGAATTTAGATGAATTAGCAGAACGAATTTTATCGAGGGATGCCAAGCCTGTTGCAACATTGCGTGAGCATTTAGCACAATCATTAATCGCGGAAGCTGAAGGGAAAGAAACAGCGGAACAAATGGTTGGGACAATCGTTGCAGACTTCAAAACGATTATGAACGCATTAAACGAAACGATGTCAATTGCTGGAGAAGAAGGCGATGACCGCACAGAGGACATGCTCAATGCAATGTACCAAAGCATTGAGAAGCATACGTGGATGTTAAACGCTTATCTTGGTGAAAGTGTAAGCGCGCAATAAGCATAAAGAGCCATGTGGAGCTATGTTTCCACGTGACTCTTTTTTAATTTGGTGCAACTAATTCAACTTTGATTCGATCAGGGTCTTCAAAATAAACAGCATAGTATTGCTCACCGCCAGCAAATGGGTGTTTCTTTGTATAAAGAAGGTGGATTCCCTTTTCTTGTAGCTTTGTTGTCATAGCATCCACATGTTCGCGTGAGTTTGCATGGAAAGCTAAATGGTTTAAGCCAACTCTGCATCGATGATACGGGATATCTAAAAATCTTTCTTCTGTTTGTACAAAAACAATATATGTATCTGCAAGTTTCCAACTTTGTCCAGTTTCCCATTTTTGAAAAGGTTCATAGCCTAGTTCTTCTAAAAACCAGCCCCAAAACTCGACGGAATGCGCCAAATTAGAAACATATAATTCGATATGGTGTAAAAGTCCTTTTGTCAATGCGATGCCTCCTCTTTTGAAAATTATAGCAAACTTTCATATTGACGAAAATAAAACCTTTCGCTAATATTTACGTTAACTTATATATTTTATAGGTTAACGTAAATGGAGGTATGTTTTGATGGAAGCTGTATCGAAAAGTACGACTTGGCGCACGGTAGATTTACTTTATTGCAGTGCATTTGCCACATTGATGATGGTTGGAGCGAATATTACGTCGTTTGTGCCATTTTTAGTGGCGGGTGGTGTACCTATTACATTGCAAACTTTTTTTGGTGTTTTAGCAGGGCTTGTGCTTGGGCGTGTGAAAGGGGCGGTTGCTTGTACGGTTTATATGTGTATTGGACTAGCAGGCGCACCCGTTTTTGCGAAATTCACAGGAGGGCCTGCCGCATTAGTTTCGCCGACATTTGGCTTTCTCGTTAGTTTTATTATTTGCGCTTATATTGCGGGGGCAATTGTTGAGCGTTACCAAACGAAAAAAGCTTATGTTGCAAGCGGTTTAATCGCGATGATCTTCATTTATCTGTTAGGCACGAATTGGCTGTATTTTGCTTACCAATTGTGGGCGGCAGCACCGGAGGGCTTTAGCTATAAAATGGCATGGGCATGGATGGTGCCACCGATGCCGAAAGATTTTATTTTAGCGATTGTGGCAGGCTTACTTGCTTATCGCTTGCAAAAGGTATTGCATATTTTACCAATCAAGTAGAGAGAAGGGGAAAACATGAACTGGCAGCAACTAGCGAATGATGTAATCGAGGGGAAAATGTTAACAAATGACGAGGCATTGGCGATTTTACATACGCCAGATGAGGAGCTACTACCGTTACTACATGGGGCTTATACCATTCGTAAGCATTATTACGGTCATAAGGTGAAGTTGAATATGATTATGAATGCCAAAAGTGGCTATTGTCCTGAAAACTGTGGCTACTGTTCGCAATCATCCATTTCAACAGCACCGATTGAAAAGTATCCATTTATTACGAAAGAGGAAATTTTAGCAGGTGCGAAACAGGCATTTGATAATCAAATCGGCACATTTTGTATCGTGGCGAGTGGGCGAGGCCCGACGCGCAAAGATGTTAATGTTGTTAGTGAGGCGGTTCAGGAGATTAAAGAAAAGTATGGCTTGAAGGTGTGCGCTTGTTTAGGTTTATTGAAGGACGAGCAGGCGGAACAACTGAAGGAGGCAGGTGTTGATCGCTACAATCATAATTTAAATACATCAGCTCGGCACCATGATTTTATTACGACATCGCATACGTATGAGGACCGTGTCAACACGGTAGAAATTGCGAAAAAGCATGGGCTCTCACCGTGCTCAGGTGCAATTGTTGGCATGAAGGAAACAAAGCAGGATGTTGTCGATATTGCGTATGCTCTGTATGCACTTGATGCAGATTCGATTCCAGTTAATTTTTTAAATGCGATTGATGGCACAAAGCTGGAAGGAACGAAGGAGTTAAATCCACGCTACTGCTTAAAAATACTGGCATTATTCCGCTATATTAATCCGACAAAGGAAATTCGTATTTCGGGTGGACGCGAAATCAACTTAGGCTCGCTACAACCGTTAGGACTCTATGCCGCAAACAGTATTTTTGTTGGTGATTATTTGACAACAGAGGGACAGGAGAAAAATAAAGATTATCAAATGCTGGAGGACTTAGGCTTTGAAATTGAACTAACAGCAAAGCAGCAGGAGCTTTGTCATCATTAAAAGCCAAAATGGCGAAGCGGATATTTGTGAAATTTCTAGTTCTAAAGTCATGATTCGCCCAGCGGACAAAGAAATTCGCCCAACCAATGTCTATTTTCGCCCGTTAAATAGTGAAGTTGGCTCCAATTAAACTCCAAAACAGGGTGTGTCATTTGGACACACCCTGTTTTTCTCCCAGTTAAAAGCTGGGCTTCTTCAATATTGTACACGACTATTTTATTTTGATTCAAAAGCATAGTGACAGACATTTTTTGATTTGGGTCGAACGCGATTTCAATAAATGTACCACGATCTTTCCCTTCAAAGCCCCCTCCCCTTAATACGGCAAGCGCTTGTGAAATATTCGTGACATAAATTCTATATATTTGTATAAAATCCCTCCTCTACATTTCATCGTAGCATGTTAGAAAATACTTTACAATTTAGCGAAAAGCATAAAATTACCGCTTTGTTTATTTTGAGATGCTTATTGTGTCATTTTATAGAAAAAATTAAATATTATTTCCTACTTTTTGCTTTAAAAGTATTAATAAATTAGAACTATTATTGTATGATGAAATAAAATATGGAAATTCGAGAGGGGTTTTGAAATGGTAAAGTCGATGAAATGGAAAATGATGTTTGAAATTATGCTTGTGGTTATCTTCGTTATTGGTGCATTCTCTATTTATATTTACCACACGACTTCTCAAAATATGAAGCGCAATGGGGAAGCATTAGTAGAGTCAGTTGCGATGGGAATGGAAGGCGCTATTCATTCCAGGCTGAAAGCGGAAGAAATTATGGAAAAGGAAATGCTTGGACAGTCGGTCATGGCATCTTACATTATTCATCAAGGAACTACATATGAAGATTTAAAAGAAATTGCTCAGCGCAGTGGAATTGACGAGATTTGGAGTACGGATAATAAGGGGAATACAGGCGTAACCTCAGTCGCTCCTTCAATTGAGTTTAATTTTGGTTCAGATCCAAACGGACAAGCTGCAGAATATATGCAGCTATTAGATGGTCGTGCACAGCAAATTGTCCAAAAGGCTCAAATTCGTGATATTGATAATGAATTTTATAAATTTGTTGGGGTTGGTGGCTGGGACTCTAGAAGCCCACAAATTATACAAGTCGCTCGTCACGGTCAGCAGCTTCTCGATTTAGAAGCGAGCATTGGTAGTGCGTATTATGTGAATGAGTTAAAGGAACATTTATCTGCTACGGTTTTGTATGCAGCGATGGTATCGGAGGCTGGAGAAGTGCTAGCTGCAACTTCTGAACAGCCATTAGCGGATTTAGGCTTTAATAGCCAGCATTTTGCTGATGAAGCATTAAACCAATGGACAGGCAAATATAATAATGAACGCGTAACACAGTATGTGAAGAAATTGTCAAACGGCTCTTATTTAGCCGTTTCTGTATCGAATGCAATTTTAACGAAAATCCAAGTTAGTACAGTCATCGCTGCACTTCTTGTGATAGCCGTTATTTTCATCGTGACAAATTTAACACTTTCAAGACAAGTTTCCCGTATTTTAGCAGTAAAAGGCTCACTGGAGGATATCGGACAGGGAGAGGCAGACTTAACGAAGCGTATTCAGGCGAACTCACAGGATGAAATTGGTCAACTAGTCGTTGCTTTTAATGCGATGATGGACAATTTCCAACAGATTATTCGAGATTTGCAACAAGAGGCAAATGATATTCAACATGCCACAACGACGATTCAACATAACGCGAGTCAAACATTACAAGCTTCACAAACGATTCAAGCACAGTCAGAGCAAGCGGCAGAGGGCTCAAGTAGGCAGCTAACGAGCACGCAAGAAAGTGCCTATGCAATGGGTGAACTAGCACAAGGAATCCAGCATATTGCAGAGGCCATTACAGAAATTTCTGCGATTTCTCGTACGACAGAGGAAAATGCCAATGGTGGCTTAGCGATTATGAATCAACTACAAAAACATTTAACCATGATTTATGAAAAAAATGATTCTTCCGTTGCGCGCACGGAACAATTAGCCAAGCTATCATCAACAATTGGTGACTTTACAAATGTAATTACAGACATCTCAAATCAGACGAACTTGCTTGCCTTAAATGCGTCGATTGAGGCGGCTCGTGCTGGTGAGGCTGGAAAAGGTTTTGCTGTTGTTGCAGATGAGGTACGTAAGCTAGCAGTGGATTCAAAAACTGCGGCGGAGCGAATTTCACAAGTCGTAACAAATGTTCAACTTGAAACGAATGAAATTGTGCAAGTGATTCGCTCGTTAGCCAGCGTTTTAGATGAAGGGCATCTGACGGCTGATAAAGTACAGCAATCTTTTGAAGGAATTAATGCGGATATTCGTTCATTAGCAGTCGAAGTAGACTCTGTTTCTGGTGCGGCACAGGAAATTGCAGCAAGCACACAGGAGGTAACAGCGACGATGGAGGATGTGTCTGGCTTAGCAAAACAAACCTCTGGCGGTATGAAGGAAATGGCTGAGCAAGTGAGCGACCAAGTCGAAAGCATGGACAATATGACAACTGCGATTACGCAATTAAATGACACGGTCAATAGCTTGAAGCGTGTTGCGGGTCATTATAAAGTATAAATGAACGGTTAATAAAAAATAAACATAAAGAGCATCGTCATTGTAGGCAGCTCCTTTTATTTTATCGTCGTGAGGAATTACACTGAAAGGACTAACTATAATAGATGAAAAAATGCTGGCCAATTTACTAGATAAAGCTAGTGTTGGCAGAGAAGCCATTGCATAGAAGAAGGGCGGAATTGTGTTGTTATGAGTGATTAGATAAAATGGAAAATAGGAAGACAGTTGGACGATGGAACCAATTGTAGTGGAGTTAGGTCAAAAGTAATGATTCGCTCAATGAATAACAAAATTCGCTCATCGAAACGCAGTTTTCGCTCATCCAATAGCGAAAATCGCTCAACAAACAAAGAAAATCGCTCAATAAGGGAAGGAGCTGTCTGGTTTTTCCGACAGCTCCTTCCACATTAATCCGCTTGAATTTCTTCAACTGTTTGCTCAACTTCCGCACGTGACATTTTCTCGCGACCATCGTGCATCGCCTTTAATGTTTTATGTGCTAAAGCGAGCGGTAAACGGCAGAATAGTAAGACTGTGCGTTTGTTAATGCTCTTCATATACTCGTCCGCCTTCGCTAAGTTTTCCTCCGCATAAGCGAATAGCTCAGGGCGCCCCCAACCATCTGGTACGAAGCTGACACCACGATCGTCTAAATCCTCCTGCTCGTTGCGTAAAATATTGACTGCCTGCAAGCCACGACCATAGCCAATCGCTAAATCACGCTCTGTTTCGATTCCTTCAAACTCATACCATAAGTCTGACAGCATGACACCGACAAGGCCTGCGACATAATATGTATAATCGTCTAAATCCTCGCGCGTCGCCACTTGCCAATTCGCCTTTGCCCATTTTGCCATACCCATCGCCATCTCGCTCGTTGCAGCTGTTACAAGTGGTAACGCTCTTGCGGGACATGCCTCCAACCAGTCAGCTAGGCGCACTGTGACTTCTGGCCATTTCTCCTGCTGCGGGGCAAGCAGTGCGGCATATTCATGCGCATCAAATGGCTTTTTTAATAGCTCACTTGTTGCTAGCAGTAACGCATGCTTTGTTTCATTATCAATTTCCTCATGGTCCTCAATTTCATCGATGGCACGCATTGCAAGATAAGCAGTCGCCACAGCCATCTTCAATTCTTTTTGTAAAAATGTTATCGGAATATAAAAAGTGCGGCTCGTCTCTTTTAAAACGCGCATTGCCTCTTTTTGAAGCACTTTATTTGTCATACCGACGCCTCCTCAAATATATACATCCTCTATCGTAACGCAAAATGGACGAAAGATAAAGTGAACCTTCAATCAGCAGGGACTACTACTGACTGCTAGTTTCACCAATTGGTAGTTGCCAGCATAGTTTATCTTATGTTTGAAATGGATGAAACTTCGCTTTTGGTACAGGAAACATTATCGCTAATGCTACACTTTCACGCAGAAGCGTAGCCCTGCACCTGTCGCTCCGCTTTCGGAGCAAAACTCATCTGCCGCTGTCACTTCGT
>NZ_PYWN01000122.1 GCF_003049505.1 Metasolibacillus meyeri | reverse complement strand
CACAAAGTGGAATTAGATGCAAGAAAAGCATTGTTTGGGAAATTAGGATTTTAATTAAAATAGGGGGTGTCTGGAAAGTGATAATTTTCCAGACACCCCCTCTATTTGAGCGAATTTAGTTGTCTTATGTGCGAATTTCACTGTTTAACGTGCGAAAAGGAGCATCTTGCGTGCGAATCATTACTTTTGAACTACAGAATTCAAAAATACTCGCTTATTTTTTAGCAAATGCTTTGCAATATGGCCAAATCCACTTCATCCATCACATCAATCGCTTCGTTCATATCCCATAGCAAAATACGAGCCATCTCCTCATTTTCGATGAAAGACATTAATTGCTCCATTTCTCCATAGTACACGGGATTATATTTGCCTTTCCCATTCTCTATATTTTCACTTTTTGCTACACCTAGAAAGGTTAGCTCTGTTACTATTTGTCCTGTTTCCTCATAGAGCTCACGTAGCGCACACTGTCTTGGTGTTTCTCCTACTTCACGCTTTCCCGCGGGCAGTTCCCATTGCTTGCGCCAGCGGTTATAACAAATAAGCCATTTCCCCTCTGCTTGAATAATAGCGTAGGAGCCAGCTAGTTGCTCAAGCTGTGCCATCTTATGTTCTTGAAGTTGTATGAACTCTCGAAAAATATAACCATGATTTTTTGTTTGCATCGTATCTCCTATTCGGTCAATCGTGCTATTGAAAGCAATTCGCTGCCTTCGAATTTCGCTACGATGATATCGGGCATTTTCAAGCTGTGCCAAAAAGTGATATCGTATCGTTTGTCAAAATGATTTAATAGC
This sequence comes from Metasolibacillus meyeri, assembly GCF_003049505.1. Lineage (GTDB taxonomy): Bacteria > Bacillota > Bacilli > Bacillales_A > Planococcaceae > Metasolibacillus > Metasolibacillus meyeri. The sequence continues at coordinate 5,414 of NZ_PYWN01000122.1, read as the reverse complement.
AATGTTAAGATGTTACCATGTGTGCCAATGATGATATTTTCATTTTGATGGCGGTCTAGTAATTTTTCGATTGTTGGGATGACGCGCTTTTGAGCCATTACATTAGATTCTCCGCCATCAAAAGAAAAAGTCGGCTCTGCCCATACTTTAGTGATAACACTTGCAAAATCAGCCACACTGTCCTTCGCTAAAACGCGCTCATTCAATGTTTCATCTTGTATAATTAACAATTCCTTACTCTCTGCGATTGGTTGAACCGTTTCTATTGCTCTTTTATAACAGCTCGCATAGACTGCCTGAATATGTATCGTATCAAATACCTTTACTAGCTTATATGCCTCTTTCCATCCTTCTTCTGATAACGGCCGGTTGTATTCATCCGGTGTATAATGTGAATGTGCATGGCGTACGAAATAGATGCTAATCATTTCATATAACTCTCAGGAATTGGCTTATCGGGTCTTTGCGGGCAATAATAGCAATCTGGATCACTGCATTTTTCCTCCAACCACTTGTTGCATGTTGCACAAAAATAAGCATCGTAATTGTCATCTCGAATTTTGTTATTGCCACATTGTTCACAGCGCTCATTTGCAATACTTCCTTCGATTTCCAAACCATTAATAATAACATAATCATCTTCTTGTCGGATTTTCATTTACTTTCTTCCTCCACACTGTGAAATATATGTAAAAATTAGTAATAATCTATTCTATTTTGCTATAAATGTGCAACAATCGCAACTAAAAGTACCGCATGTTCTCTCGGTTATGAATGACATATTACACAAAAATACGTATCGTATTGATCATCTAATATTTTATGACTGCCACATTGCTCACAGCACTCATCTAGCACACTTGTTTCAATTTCTAGGTCATTATGATCTGGCAGGCTATTCATTTTCTCCCCTCCATTGTTTAGTTATAGAAAAGATGAGCCACCCCGAAAAGTGACCCACCTTGATTTAATATTCTTCTCCGACTAACTCGCGCACCACATGATTGTAGGCTAGTTGAATTTCAAGCTCATCTGTTCTATCGCTCGCAATCAGTTGCTCCACTTGCTCATGCAATGATGGTGATGCGCCGTTTAGTTGCATTTGCATAATCGTTGATTTTAATACTTGTTCATAGTGCTTCACTGCTTGTCGGTCCATCGTATTCTCCTCTTTACATAAGCATCTTTATTAGCGCTGTCTTCTAGCTCGTCTATTTGAGTAATGTCTAATGCCTCAACTTCTTTGCGAAAGGTTAAGGCAAATTGTGCTACTTGCTCATGCAGCGATGGTGATGTGCTATTTAATTGAATTTGCCTAATCGTTTGCTCATGTTGATTCATGTTATACACCTCTTTAAACAGATTGCTCGATTTGCTGACGTAATGTTTTCGCTGCTGCAACCATGTTCGCAAGTGCCGCAACCGTTTCAGGCTCTTTACGTGTTTTTAAACCACAGTCTGGGTTCACCCAAAACTGATTGCGCGCTAACACTTGTAGACTATCTTCCATAATCGTTAGCATTTCTTTTTCACTCGGCACACGTGGGCTATGAATATCATAAACACCTAAACCGATGCCTTTATCGTATGGGTTATGCTGTAATGAGCTGATTAATTCTCCATGACTTCTTGATGTTTCAATGGAAATTACATCCGCATCTAACGCGCTAATTGGCTCGATAAAATCATTGAATTCGCAGTAACACATATGCGTATGGATTTGCGTTTCATCTTGAACGCTTGCCGTTGCGAGCTTAAAGGCACCTACAGCCCACTCTAAATAAGCAGACCAATGCTCCTTACGCAAAGGTAGACCCTCTCGCAATGCTGGTTCATCTACTTGAATAATTGAAATGCCCGCTTCCTCTAACGCCTCAATTTCTTTGCGTAACGCTAGCGCAATTTGATATGTGACATCTTTTCGTTCGATATCATCACGCACAAATGACCAGTTTAAAATCGTCACAGGACCTGTTAACATGCCCTTTACATGACGCTTTGTTAAGCTTTGAGCATAAACCGTTTCCTTTACCGTCATCGGTGTTTCAAGTGCCACATCTCCGTAAATAATCGGTGGCTTCACACAGCGAGAACCGTACGAAACGACCCAAGCATTTTCAGTAAATGCAAAGCCTGTTAACTTTTCACCAAAATATTCCACCATATCTGTACGCTCAAACTCACCATGCACAAGCACATCGATATCAAGCTCCTCTTGAATGGCAACCCAACGTGCTGTTTCTTGCTCTAAAAACGCGTTATATTCGGCAGTTGTTAAATTGCCTTTACGCCACGCATTGCGCTTTTGCTTTACCTCATCAGATTGCGGGAAGCTGCCGATTGTTGTTGTTGGGAATAATGGTAATTGCAATGCCTTTTGCTGAATTGTTAAACGCTCTGTAAACGGTGTATTGCGCTCAAAATCTACTTGCTCAATTGTTTGGACAGCTTGCTGTACCGTCTTGTTGTTGCGAATCGGATGATTTTTCAACGCTTCAATTGCCTTCATGCTCTCAGAGATAGCAGTTGATTCTTTTCCTTCTAAATACGCAACGACCTCCGCAATTTCCACTACCTTTTCATCAGCAAAAGCAAGTGCATCACGCAATATATCATCTAGCTTCGTTTCAAATTTCGTTGTAATCGGTGCATGTTGTAAATGGCAAGATGGCTGAATCCACAGCTCTTTCGCATCTGAAAGCTGTTCAATCGCCTTCACCGTTGCATTGACTTCCGCTAAATTCGCACGCCAAATATCGCGACCATTGATCACACCTGCCGCTAGCACTTTATCTGCTGGGAACCCATGCTGGCGCAGTGCATTCATATTATCTTGATAGCCATGAACAAAATCGAGCCCAATTCCTTGAACTGGAAGCTGAATCAGTTGTTCATATGCGGATAAAGACTCAAAATATGTTTGTAGCATAATTTTTGCTTCTGGCACCGCTGTCGTAAGCTGCGCATAAATTTCTTGTACAAGCTGAATTTCCTCTTTGTCTAGTGACGTAACGAGTGCAGGCTCCTCAAGCTGTACCCACTCTGCGCCAACCGCCACTAATTCCTTGATGACTTGTGTATATAAAGGTAATAGGGCTAAAACGAATGACGCCTTCGATACTCGGTCATAGCCTTTTGTTAGCTGAATAAATGTATAAGGACCAATGAATGTGGGCTTTGCGCTAATATCGAATGCAGCCTTTGCCTCCACAAAATGCTTGACTAGCGTATTTTCCGTTACTCGTAACGTTTGTCCCTCATATTCTGGCACGATATAGTGATAGTTCGTATTAAACCATTTTGTCATTTCACATGCAACTGCATCTTTCGTTCCACGCGCCATTGCATAATATGTTGACAAATCAACCTTGCCGCCCTGCCAATTAAAGCGCTGCGGCACAAGTCCAAACATAGCAGCTGTATCAAGCACACGGTCATAGTTTGTAAAATCACCAACTGAAACAACATTCAATCCTAGCTGTAATTGTTTTTCGATACGGCTTAAACGAATTTCCTTTTGCTGTTTAACAAAGTCATCCTCTGTTATTTCTTGTTTCCAAAATTTTTCTAATGATTTTTTCCATTCACGGTTTTCTCCAATATACGGATAACCAATCGCTGTTGCTACATATGTCATACCTAAACCCAGCCTCTCAAAAGGAATTTTTAATGCAAAAAAGCCACTTTCCTTTTATGGAAAGTGGCTAAAAATTCAAACATTGCTAAAAAAACACGTAATGGGTACCCCATTCGCTACTGTTTTATCGCGCACTCGTAACAATTGTTGTTACTTTTCACCACCTATTTCCACGTAGGTATTTGGTGTGTACTAGATTTTGGCAGGTCTCCTGGCTTGTCATCACTGCGCCTCACAGCCTTCCCAGTTTTTCACCAGTGGCATTTGTGAGTTGCTCCGACTTACAGTTGCGGGACAGCGTCGGATTTACACCGACTTCCCTTTTAAGCCAAACTTTCGCTTGGCACCAAATCTTACACATTATTCAATTATGCTTTTACTGTATCATACTTCCATATGAAAATGCTATCTTTTCTTAATATTTTTATTTCTTTAGTATGTTTTAAAAAAAAGGGGTGTAGAGGTTCTTCTCTACACCTAGTCTTTATGATTTACGCTTTAAAAACACCAACGCTAATACAGCCAATAGAGCAATAATAATTGTTGGTATAAGCCATCCGTTTTTAGTGCTTTCTTCCTCCACTGCATTTGATTCTGTTTGCTGTAGTTGAATATAATGCAATGCCGCTGCCTCTTCGTTTGACTCTTGTTCGTCATGATGATTGTCGTGACCACCATCGTGATGTCCATGACCGCTAGTGGCTGTTGTCAAATAAGAAAGCTCAACTGTACTACCTAGCCAATCTTCTGCCTTATCTGAAGTTGCCGATACACGTGGATGCCCTGATAATGGGTAGTCCTTTCCGGAAATCACCAAAATAGCTGTGCCATCCGCTGTTTTCACATCTTCAATCACACCTGTTGGCCCTGCAATAAAACCACCCATTTGTGCTAGCGTATGCCCTCCCATATCGTCATTCAAATGCTCAAAAATAAAATCAATATATTGTGCCTTCGTTAACGTTGCATCTGGGCTATCAAGCTCAAGTGCTTTATGGAACAAAGCGATATTTATCTCCTGATATGTAATATCTCCTTGCAGAGAAGACACATAATCCTCCTGTAAGCTAGCATTCGCTCGTTGCTCAAAATTATCAGCTTCTAACTGGAAAAAATCTGCAACCCACGCCGCAAATTCCATGCGCGATAAATTGTCATCTTGTGACAGCTTCATATCTTGCCCATTATAACCAAGCAAGCCTAAACTATTTAACAATAGTATTTCCTGTGCATTGTCAGCAGCTGGATCCATGTCCTCATACAGATTTTTTTCTGTCATTGTATGCGCTGCTACACTTTGCGTTACAACTAAAAAGCACAGCACAACAAATGTCATTATTTTTTTCATCTTACTTCCTCCTAGCATCTATCTACTTTTTTACTATAGCGTAGAAATGTGAGGGAAGTATGAAATGGTCTTACTTTTTTGGCATATCGCTAAGATTATCAATTACGCTGAGGCTAACTCCCGTCCAGATTTTTTGAGCTCGCTCATAGCAGAAGTTAACCTAAAAGCGTCACCTCCTGTGACAATGGTTAACTGACCTGCATCGTGCAGGCCTCCCTTCAAAATCTGTGACATCCGCCGGGGCTTAGACCAACATGATATTGGTCACTCAGTAGTGGCGTTCTTAGACTGAGTTCCTCTTTCTCAGTCGGTGTTTGAACACCCACTGAAGCAGATGTAATGCTGGCATTCATCTCGCCACCTATAGAGGTGGGAGACTTCTGTATCTGCCACTACGCTTTCGATACAAAAAGAATTTGTCGCTGACGT
>NZ_PYWN01000121.1 GCF_003049505.1 Metasolibacillus meyeri | reverse complement strand
TAGGTGGGCGATAACTGTCCGTAAAAGCCCGATTGGTTCAACTAACAATCAGTGGGGATGAGAAAGCCCTCCACTGATTGAAGTTTCACTTTATCTTACTATGATAAAAGTGGACGTTTTCTATATATGCCGATTCACTTTTGAAAAAAATAGTTGGTACAAAAGCTTTGCTGACTTACGATGAATTTCTTTAATTTTAAACAGGATCCATGTATCCTAGGAGGTTTCAACATGACACGTTATCATTTTACAGGTATTAAGGGCTCTGGTATGAGTCCATTAGCTCAAATTCTTTTTGATTCTGGTGAACAAGTTCAAGGTTCGGATGTAGAGAAATATTATTTTACTGAAAAACCATTACGAGATAGAGGAATTACTATTTTACCCTTTAATGCCGACAATATTGAACTAAATATGACAGTTATTGCAGGAAATGCCTTTCCAGATGATCATCCTGAGCTTATACGTGCACGTGAGATGGGTGTAGAAGTAATTCGTTATCATAAATTTTTAGGTGATTATAGCAACCGTTACACTTCCATTGCTATCACGGGCTCACACGGTAAAACTTCTACAACAGGCTTAATGAGCCATGTTGTAGGTGGCTATATGCCGACATCCTTTTTAATAGGAGATGGTACAGGGGCAGGAACAGAAAACGCGAAGTATTTCGTTATGGAGGCTTGTGAATACCGTCGTCATTTTTTAGCATATAACCCAGACTACGCCGTTATGACAAATATTGATTTTGACCATCCTGATTATTTTACAAGTGTTGAAGATGTATTTGATGCTTTTCAATCGTTGGCAATGCAAGTGAAAAAAGCGATTATTGCTTGTGGCGATGATGAGCAGCTACAGCGTATTCAAGCACAGGTTCCAGTCGTTTATTATGGCTTCGATGCAGAAAATGATTTTGCAGCACGCAATGTTGTGAAAACGACAGAAGGAACAGAATTTGACGTTTATGTGCGCAATGAATTTTATTCGAAATTCTTTATTCCACAATATGGAGACCATGCAGTATTAAATGCATTGGCAGTGATATCGCTTTGCCATTATGAGGGAATACCGACAGATGTCATTCAGGGGCGTCTAGACACATATGCAGGTGTCAAAAGACGTTTTACAGAAACGATTATCGGGAATACAGTACTAGTAGATGATTACGCACATCATCCAACTGAAATTGCTGCAACATTGCAAGCAGCAAGACAAAAATACCCTGAGCGAGAAATTGTTGCTGTGTTCCAGCCACACACATTTACGCGTACACAAACATTTTTACAACAATTTGCGGATAGCTTAAAGGGTGCAGATGCAGTCTATTTATGTGATATTTTCGGCTCAGCACGAGAGCAATTAGGTGCCTTAACAATTGACGCTTTAGCGCAGCTAGTGGAAGGAAGTCAAGTGTTACAATTAGATACAATTCACCAATTAAAGCAGCATGAAGGGGCCGTATTACTATTTATGGGTGCTGGTGATGTTAATAAGTATCAAACCGCATTTGAGCAATTATTGCAAAATGTATAGCTTGATAAGCAGGATTTTTGAAATGTTTGTCGAAACAGAACTATAACTAGCTATAGGAGGTCTATTTTCATGGAAGTCGTACTTTATATCGCTGCATTGGTCGCAGCACTCGGTTTTTTATTTTTATGTGTCAGCATCGGTATGACATTATTTTCAGTAAAAGCAACATTAAACAATATTGCAGGAACAGTTGCAGGTATTGAAGGGCAGATGGAAGGTATTACGCGCGAAACGACATCCCTGTTAACAAAAACAAATACGTTAGCGGATGATATTACGGAGAAAGCAGAAAAGCTAAATACAGTTGTCAATGCTGTGAAGGGTGTAGGGGATTCAGTAAATGGTTTAAATGAATCCGTACAGCGTATTACCAACTCAATTTCTTCTGAAGTAACAAAAAATGAAGAGAAGATTGCCCAAGTTGTACAGTGGAGTAATGTTGCAATGGGAATTGCTGATAAATGGCGCCAGCGTAAAGCGATGAATCCAGAGGATGAGACAATTTACACAGTAGATGGTGTAAATGCTAAGCGTAAAAAATAATGAAAGGATTGATAGATAATGACAGAGCAAAAAACAACAAACTTACCACAAGTGTACACGACTAGAAATGAAGATATTTACGGTGAGGAAACGGTAAACATGAAAGACTTTATTATCGGCGCATTAGTTGGCGGTATTGTTGGTGCAGCAGCAGGCTTATTATTAGCACCAAAATCAGGACGTGATTTACGTGGAGCAGTGGCAACACAAGCCGTATCATTGCGAGACCGTAGTGTAGAGCTTTCATCTACAGCGAAAGAAAAAACGGTACAATTATCTAGTCAATTAAAAGAGCAATCAACAAATTTAGTTGATAAAGTAAAAGCGAAAACAGCTAAAGCACCAACTGTTTTTGATGATGGTACAGTTTCTTCAGAAGGTGAAGAGCCTCTTGATGAAATCATCGAAGCAGTAGTTGAAACAGCTGTAAAAGAAGAGCCGGTTGAGGATATGTCTGAAATTGCTCGTCCATCTTCAATTTAAGTTTAACAAAAGGGGCGTGTTTTGAGGCGCGCTCCCAATTATGTTTTGGTGACTGTTTGAAAAGGCGATATTCTTTTTGGACAAACCTCTTCAAGAGATAGTAAATAAAGATTTTTCTATCTCAAAAATAACAAAGGCTGTCTTGGAAGCGAGCGAATGCGCTACTTTCAAGACAGTCTTTTTTACGTAAATTTAATTTCCAATATATCACCACCGAAAATTTCTGCATCGAAGGAAGACGACGTACCATTTCTTAAAATTGTAAAACCGCCTTTTGCTTCGGTCGGTAGCTGCCAGCTAGAAAAACGGAAGACATCCTGGAAAATCCACGGGCTGTGATCAACTGCATTCACTTTAATCGTAGCGCCATTTGGTACGGTAGCCTGTGGAGATAGTACAGTCCTATTAACGACCATTTCACGCACAATTTTAACAAGCTCAATACGTTCATCTTGGAATGTTACAAGGATGCGATCTTCCAGTAGTAAATCTAAATGATTTGCTAAAGTTTGAACAGTAGGTAATGTGTTTTGTGTAAAGGCTAATCGGTCACCATCTTGTACAGGGTAATGAATTTTACTCAATTTACCATTGATAAGTAATTCAGAAGAAAACGTTGGTAAATAGAGTGGCTGGCCATCTACATGCACGACATAGGAGCGCAATTGTTCGAGCAATGCCACATTATTTGTATGTTTTAAAATACCCTCTACAGTTTCGATAATTTGAAAATCTACAATATCTCGATCTTGTAAGACTTGATCCAATGTCGCTACTTTCGTATTTACATAAACTTTAGGTTCTATCGTATAAGGCGTGCTATTAATTGTCACTTTTTTTGACAGTGCATCATCGACAATATCACGTACAACCGCTGTTGCATCACGCCCATTTTGTCCTGCAACAAGTGTAATTGTATCGCCACTTTTAATGGATGATTTTGTAGAGGCAGGTGTGCCATTTAACAAAATTTGTGCAGGCTGACCATGCTCACCAGCAATGAAAATCGCCTGATTGTTCACCGTAATGGACAGCGCATGACCAGGCTTGCCATAAAGCTGCTTTGCTCGAATATTTGCCGCTAAAAAGGCATCCGCAATTGTCATTTCCTTTAATTCAAATAGCCTTACAACTTGCTCATTTACCGTTATGGTCATGTATTGGATTGGCGCTTTTTTAGCAGCGATGGCAATGCCAATTGGTGTAACGAGCTCTGGCGTTACTGGAATAGAAGGCTCTTTCGTTAAATTTTGAATCGCATCAATGCCGCGCACAGCAACGCGGTTTTCCGGTAACTGTAACACTTTGCAAAGCTCACTTGTTAAATTAGGTGTCAAGCTACCACCACCAACGAGCATGACGGCTTTTGGCGCAAGCTGATTGTTTAAGCGTAAAATTTCTTCGCCAATCGCATTTGCTAAAGCTGTAATCGATGGATAAATTGCTTGTAGTACCTCTTCATGTGGTAAGTATTGATCAAAGCCTAAAATATCTTGAATAAGTATATCCCCATCCGCTTTGTGAAGTTGTCTCTTGGCCGTTTCGGCAAGGGGGAAATCTAATAAATAATGGTCGCTTAATGCCTCGGTAATTTCATCACCAGCAGTTGGAACCATGCCGTAAGCGATAACTGTACCTTTATCCGTAATCGCAATATCAGAAGTACCAGCACCGATATCCACGAGCGCAACATTCAAGCGACGCATTGTAGGCGGAATAAGTACGTTAATTGCGGCGATTGGCTCTAAAGTTAAAGCCTCCATCTCTAAATCAGCTCGCTTTAACGCTGCCAAAAGCGATTCTACAACAACGCGAGGTAAAAATGTTGCAATTACTTCGATTGTTGCTTCGTCACCTTGCTGATCTAAAAGACTACCAATTTCTTCATCATCCAATTTATAATACAGCACAGAATAGCCGACACAATAATAATGGCTCGCCTTTGCATCGTCTTTTTGTTGTAGTAGTTGTTGCTGTGCTTGTTGTACAGCTTGAAGTTCTAGCCGACTAATATCTTCCTCTGTAAAAATAGGGCGGTTCTTTATATTAATTGAAATGCTTGCCTGCTCCGTTTTTAAAGCACGTCCTGCTGCAGCCACGCTCACTTTTGTTAAAGGACCATGTTTTTCCTCTAACGTTTTCTTAATTTCGTTTATGAGCTCTGCTACATACAGTACATTATGTATTTGACCATCTACCATTGCTCGCTCTTTATGTTCTTTAATGACCATATCAGCAACATGAAAATGCTGTTCGCGCTCTTCCAAAATAATGCCAACTACAGAGCGTGTGCCGATATCTAAAGCAAATAACTTTGAAGTCATTTGTAATCGCTTCCTTCCTTGATATAACTAAATTTAACTTTAGCGAGTTGAAGCGCTAAATTAAAAATGCGTGACATTTAGTGATAAGTTGTCTATAATGATATTATTAATTAAAAATGTATCATATATTTCAGCGTTCTGAAAGAGTATGTGCACTCAGGAAGGAGAAAATAAGTAATGAGTCAACACGATTTAGAAGGTTTACGCGGTCAAATTGACAGCTTAAACTTAGAGATTTTACGCTTAATTAATGAGCGAGCAGAGATTGTTAATGAGATAGGGAAAATTAAAGAGAAGCAAGGTGTGAATCGTTACGATCCTTTACGTGAACGCCATATGTTGGATTTAATTAAAGAGCATAACAATGGTCCATTAAACCAAATGACGGTTGATTATATTTTTAAACAAATTTTCAAAACTGCCTTAAAGCAATTAGAGGCAGAGAAGAAAAAAGAATTGCTTGTATCGCGTAAAGAAAAATCAGAAGATACAGTTATTAATATTAATAATGAATTAGTAGGAGCAGGCGCCCCATCATTCGTATTCGGCCCATGTGCGGTTGAATCATATGAGCAAGTAGCGCAAGTAGCTGCATCTATTCGTGATAAAGGCTTAAAATTAATTCGTGGCGGTGCATACAAACCACGTACTTCTCCATACGATTTCCAAGGACTTGGCTTAGAAGGTTTAAAAATCTTAAAGCAAGTGTCTGATGAGTATGGCTTAGCTGTTATTACAGAAATCGTAACACCAGCTGATTTAGAAGTAGCAGCTGATTATGTAGATGTTATTCAAATCGGTGCGCGTAATATGCAAAACTTTGAGTTATTGAAGGCAGCTGGAGCAATCAACAAACCTGTCCTATTAAAACGTGGACTAGCTGCAACAATTGACGAGTTCATTCACGCGGCTGAGTACATTATGTCAAAAGGTAATGAAAATATTATTTTATGTGAGCGCGGTATTCGTACATACGAAAAAGCGACACGTAATACATTAGATATTTCAGCTGTGCCAATTTTAAAACAAGAAACGCACTTACCTGTAATGGTTGACGTAACGCACTCAACAGGTCGTCGTGACTTATTATTACCATGTGCAAAAGCAGCAATCGCAATCGGTGCAGATGGCGTAATGGCTGAAGTTCACCCAGATCCATCTATTGCATTATCAGATCAGCAACAGCAAATGGATATTCCAACATTTAATGCATTTTACGATGAAGTGTTGAAATTCATGAAGCAATATGAAGTGAAAGCTTAATTTTTTGCAGGCTGTCGGAACAATTTTCTGACAGCCTGCAATTTTAATAGTACATTGCTTTAGATGCAAAAATGACTACTTAAAAGCAATCTCAAGGGCTGAAAAGTAAAGCTTTTGAGGCTTTTTTATGTCCATCTATATTTTTTATTGAAATTGGAAATGAAAGTATATATGATGGAAGATAAGATAAGTTGAGATAAGAGGATTGGAGGCGAGTATAGTGACAGTAACAATTTATGATGTAGCGCGTGAGGCCAATGTTTCAATGGCCACTGTATCACGTGTTGTCAATGGCAACCAGAACGTCAAGCCTGCCACTAGAAAGAAAGTATTAGAAGTAATTGAACGATTAGAATACCGACCAAATGCGGTGGCAAGAGGGTTGGCTAGTAAAAAAACAACAACGGTAGGCGTGATTATTCCTGATATTTCAAATACAATTTATGCAGAGCTAGCACGTGGTATTGAAGATATTGCCACAATGTATAGCTATAATATTATTTTATCGAATTCCGATCAAAAAGAGGACAAGGAGCTAGAGTTGCTTGATACGATGTTAAGCAAACAGGTGGATGGTGTCGTGATGATGAGTGATAAAGTGTCAAGTAGCATTCAGCAAGCGATTAAATCTTCACCTGTACCAATCGTTTTGGCGGGTTCTGTCGATGAAAAAAAAGAAGCAGCATCTGTTAATATTGATTATTATGAGGCGGCATATGAAGCTGTCAACGTATTAATAAAAAATGGACATAAGCGTATCGCATTCGTTTCAGGTCCACTTGATTATACGATTAATGGTGTTTATAAATTGGCTGCTTATAAGCAGGCGTTACAAGATGCGAATATTGAGTTAGATGAGCAGTTGATTGTAGCAGGTGATAGCACATATGATGATGGAATTGCAGCGTATGAAGAACTAACAGTAGTTCAAGCACCACCTACAGCCTATTTTGCTGGGAGCGATGAGCTAGCTATTGCCCTTATCCATGCTGCACAAGATGCAGGGAAGCAAGTGCCGAATGATACTGAGGTAATTAGCTTTGAAAACTCAAAGCTAGCACGTATGGTACGCCCTCAACTATCAAGCATTGCATTACCGCTTTATGATATTGGTGCTGTTGCGATGCGGCTGTTAACGAAAATTATGAATAAAGAAGAAGTGCAGGAACAAACGGTTGTGTTACCACACCATTTGGAAATCCGCCATTCAACGAAATAAGTAAATGTGGGAGAGGACTGCTCGAAAAGCAGCCTTGATCCTTTTTTAGTTTGGTTGGGCGAATTTCGCTGTTCGCTGGGCGATTTCTTTTGCTGGTTGGGCGAA
>NZ_PYWN01000120.1 GCF_003049505.1 Metasolibacillus meyeri | reverse complement strand
GGTAATAACATAAGCTTTGAAAATATCCCCTTCGATTTATATGCACAATTAAATGATCAGTTAATTTATGATGAGATATGTTCCTTACAACATACATCAAATAAAATATTGTCTTATTATTGCCGTACATACCTAGAACCCGCTGATAATTTAGGATGGGTTGATTTATTCGAAGAACATGGATATGAAAAGAAGATAGAACTCCTAAACACTCATAAAATAGTAGATATAAAAATTAGAAATAACAAATATTCAAAGTACAATGGAGGGCTAACTATCATCAAAAATAATACACTCTATAACCTGATTGAAGTTTCTAAGAAAATAAATGAATTAAATTCAACTACTTCTTCTACATGTATTTTTTATACCAAGCAATAGAGAGTGCCTAAATCACTTTTGGATAATGAAAAAGCTAGTGGACTTCTTCATTGAAAAAAGGCGTTGAAGCCGAGTTTTTTTTGGATATTATAGTTCAAAAGTAACAATCCGCTCATAAGGTAGTTACATTCGCACGCAAGATACCTATGTTCGCACGTTAAACATTGTATTTCGCACATAAGGCAAGTAAATTCGCTCAACCAAACTTAAAAGAGCGGATGTCTGAAAAGTGATACTTTTCCAGACACTCGCTCTTTTTTAAAGTAATTTCGCCATATAATACTCGTCCTCATATTGTCCATCGATATATAAAGAATGCTTTTTTACACCTTCAACTTCAAAGCCCATCTTTTTATACAACTGAACAGCTACCGTATTTTTCACTAATACCGTTAATTCAAGCCGATGCAGGCCTACTTCCTTCGCCCAGTGCGTAGCAAAATTAAATAGGGCTTTTCCTACTCCTTTTCCTCGACTATCGCTATGGACGCCAATAACTAAATAGGCTCGATGTGCGATACGCTGTGGGACATCATCCTGAACGACCATATAACCTAAAATAGTCGAGTCTTCTTGCGCTACAAGGAAAGCTGACTTTTGCTGACGATTCATATTGTCAATTCTTTTTGCCATTCCTTCTGCATTCACTTGACGTTCTCCAGGGGAGAAGAGCATAAATCCTGATTCCTCAGCATTTGCTATCACCTTCACTATTTGCTCTGCGTCGCATGCGGTTGCTTTACGAATTTCTATCATGATTCTACCTTAAACCTCTCAATCAATTGATTTAGTTCAGTTGCAATTTTTGCAAGGTTCTCAGAATTATAGACAATGTCTGCCATTGAGGTTGTTGATTTTTGCACAAGGTGCGATGTATCTTCAATTCCTGCTTGTGCTTCCTCCGTCACAGCCGCTACATTACCAATCGCGTTATGCACGCTGCCACTCTGCTTCGAGATGCTTTGTAAATCTGTAGCGATTCCTTGTATATGCTGCTGCATTTGCTCCACAGCACTATGAATATTCGTAAAGGTCGTGCCCGTTTCTTTCAAAATAACCGTTCCTTTACTCGCTTGCTCATAGCCTAGCTCTAGCACTTTCACAACCTCGCTTGATTGTGCTTGAATACCGTCGACAATGCCCACAATGCTCCCTACAGATTTTTTCACTTCCTCTGCCAATTTACGCACCTCATCCGCCACAATAGCAAAGCCCTTTCCATGCTCACCAGCACGTGCTGCTTCAATCGCCGCGTTTAAAGCAAGTAGATTCGTTTGCTCTGCAATCCCCTCAATTACATGCACTAAGCTTGAAATATCTTTCGTATGATGATCAAGTGTCTGCACTTGCTCAACAGATTCCTGCATACCTTGATATAAAGTGGAAATATATTGTTCTGTCTCTGTAATCTGCTTAAAGCCTTCATTTGTTAACAGCAAGACACTTGCTGATTCTGTGCTCAAAGCATTTCCTTTATCATTTGTTTGTTCAATTTGCTTTGCGAAATCTTCCATTGTTTCTACTATTTTTACCGTTGCAACAGCCTGCTCCTCAGCACCTGATGCTAACTCTCCCATTGTTTTCTCAACAATTTCGTTACTTTGCTTAATCTCCTCCGTACTACTTAATTGTTCATTTGACATTCGGACGAGTGTAGAAGAATGTTGAGAGATGCCCTGTATTACTTGCTTTAAGTTATCAGTCATCTTCTGAAATGCGACTGTCACTTTTCCTATTTCATCTGACCGATTTGTTGAAAAGTTTGTCGATAAATCCCCTTCTCCCACCTTATGTACTTGACTTGCAAGACCTTGTAAAGGCGATATAAAATAGCGACTTAAAATATAGACAGCTACTACACTTATCAGTAACGCGCCTACTATTAATAGAATTAAGTTTCTTTTCTGTTGTGCCATCTTTACATAAATAGCAGTAGCATCTAGGTCCGCACCCATCACACCGATGACTTCACCTGATTTTGATATCATTGGAACGTAGGAAGTAAGAATAGACCCATATTTCCCTTCATTTGTCATTTCAATCTGAATCTCACCTGTAGTAAATGCCTTTTCTATGCCCATCAGTACATCGCTATTATCTTCTATCTCTCCTAATAACGATTCATTCTCATCTCCTATTGGTAACCCATCTACCATATAAAAATAATCATAGCCACTCTCTGTTTGCTTACGCTCCATCGTATAAAGATAAAGTAGCCCTGTAGATTGACGATGCGCATTGAGTTGCTCACGCAGCGCATTATAATAAGTGGAATCTGGCTCTGTAACCCCTAGCTGGATTTCCTCTTCATACTTCTCAATGTCTATTTGCATGACAGACTGTTCAGCGATTGTTCTCGCAACCTCATTTAACGACTGCTCAATTAGTTGGATGGACGAACGATAAGTTGTCCACGCAATCACTACAGCTAAAACTAACACGATAGTAGAAAAATAAAGCGTCATCTTTTTTTGAATACTACCTCGCATAACTGACCCCCATCCCCTCATCAGATTGAATATTCCATAAATTATAAAAACAATAATTCCTTACTAACTAGCCTATCATTTATCAGTTTTTATGACTAGCTTTTTATAAGCCTTTTAGCATAGAGGAAGGCTGTTTGAAAAGTGAATTACCTCTTCAAACAGCCTCATGATGTGTGCTTATCACTATGCTTTTGACAAAATAAATAGTTGCTCCTGAGGTTACTCGTCATAGAGATGTGTTCCGAAATAGCTTTTCTAACACGCCCAATTATGTTCGCCAAAACGTAGCACAATCCGCCTTATCTGCAATATTGTAATCAATAATTTTTTCTAGCAGCTCATAATCTACAGGCTGCTCCCACTTGATACGCCATAAATTATCCGTATGTGTATAACCTGATTTTTTAATAGCATCTGAAAATTGAACAATTCCCTCTTTTTCAGGACTAATTGCCATATGCTGCTTTGCGATACTAAAGCCGATAATAAATGTATCATGGTCTGTAAACATCGGCTGATTCCAAGCAATTTTTGTTCCTAAGTTCGGAAATGTCGTTGCTACCCATGTTAATACTTCCTCAACTCGTTCACGTTGCTGTTCGTTTTCAATTTTTGCTAAGTAATCCGCAAAAGCTTCCATCTTTTCTTCCTCCTTTGAAAGAGCTTCTCTAGATTATTTTAACAATATTCATACTAAAAATACATTCCACCGATTTGTTTTACAGTATAATATAGGAAATATAATTTACGTAGGTGATAAGATGTCTTTGGAAACTAGTGCTATTTCCTCAACAATACAGTCTGCTTTTAATGATAAAAAATATAAAGATGTGCTGGAACAAGTCAATGTAGCAATCGATTTAGCAAAATCACATAATGAGCGATTTATTGTAGCCAAACTGTACGATATTAAAATAAATAGTTATATGTTTATCGGTTTACCAGCTCGTGCCCATGAAACCTTGACTGAATTTCATTCATTTATCGAACAATATGGAACCGTAGAAAGTGCTATTTGGTTTCATTTATGTGCGGTCAATTTGTGGGAGAGTGGTTCCTCTGCGATTGATGGTATTGTTTATCGCCATGTAAAAAAAGCATTGGCATACGGGACGCAAACAACAGATCCAAATTTAAAACGCCGCGTGTATGGTACGATGTCTAGTTATTTAATGAACATCGGTGAGTATGAGCGTTCATGCGACTATTTAGAATTAGCATTTTTCTATGCACAATTAACAGTTGAGCAAAAACAGGCAAAGGAATCTCTGATATATAGCATGATGGTGGATTTAGTGTATTTAAATACGGTACTAGAACGCTTTTCTATCGCCGAAAACATTAATAATGTCGTTTATCAACACATGGACGATATGTCTAGCTATCAAAAAGGAATCATACTTCAAAACTGTGGCTACTTGTTTATGCAACAAGGGAATTACGAGCGAGCAATTGAAGAATTTCAACAACTAGCACTGTATACAGATACGTTCAAAGATACTTCATTGAAAGCAATTGCCTATCAATATATGTGTGAATGTATGGAAAAAATCAATCACCCTGACTTAATCAAAATGTTTAAAATGCAAGTAAAGGTTTTAAATGATTTGCTGGATGAGCGAGAGACAGAACACGCTTTAGAAGCCGAAATGAATATTCAGCGCAACCAAATTTTACATCAAACCTCTATGGATGCTTTAACTGATATTTATAACCGAAAATATTTTGAACTAGAAGCAGCTAAAATTTTGCAACATTTAGATAAGTCAGCTTATACATTACTTGCGATTATCGATTTAGATTATTTCAAGCAAATTAATGATACATATGGCCATTTAATTGGGGATGAGGCATTAAAAACGGTTGGCTCTCGGTTAAAAACATTCGCATTACAGAAAAAAGCGATTGTTGGACGCTATGGTGGCGATGAGTTTTTGCTCATTTGCTCTAATAAAAATCGAAGACGACTGGAGGGTTTTGCTGAAACATTACATAGAGATTTAAGCTTGCTTACTGTGGAAAATGATAGCAACATCATTCACTTAAGCTTCAGCATCGGCTTAACACTTACTAACAGGCTGGATTCTTTAAAACCTCTACTACATCAGGCAGATGAAGCATTGTATTCTGTGAAGAAAAATGGGCGTGGGCATTTTGCCTTTTATCATGGCAACACCTGAGATAGATTAATAAAAAAATGACACCATAATGGCGTCATTT
Organism: Metasolibacillus meyeri; assembly: GCF_003049505.1. GTDB lineage: Bacteria > Bacillota > Bacilli > Bacillales_A > Planococcaceae > Metasolibacillus > Metasolibacillus meyeri. Next base: position 16,700 of record NZ_PYWN01000120.1, on the reverse strand, counting down.
TTTTATTATTTGCGTACGTAAGCCATGCCAATTGATTTTGGCGCTGTTTCCACAAAGTCAAATTTCTCATAAAGCTTGTGTGCTGGTACGTCTGCAATTAATGAAACAAAAGCTTGTACACTAATTTCCGTATCTAAATAATGCTTAATTTCTGTCATAATGGTTTTCCCAAGCCCTTTACCTTGCTCATCTGGGTGAACGGCGATATCCACGACAACATAGGCGGTACCTCCGTCTCCAATAACACGCCCCATCCCAATTAACTCGCCATCATCCTTACGAAGAATAACAGAAAAGCAGCTATTGTTTAAGCCCGTTTGCACATGCTCTGGATCACGAGGTCCCATGCCTGCTAGTTTGCGTAGCGTTAAAAACTCCTCGACAGTCGGTATCTCATGTAAAATTTGCATTACCTCACCTCCTAATCCATTATAGCACTGTGGCAAAAGACATATAGAAAATTCGGATAATTACCTTTACACTTATTGTAAAGGAGGCAATTTGATGAAAACAGAACAATTTCTAGAAAATGAAGCATCATGGCTACAGCTTGAACAAGAGCTTCTCACAAAGCAATATCAAATCAAGACAGATGACTATCCTGCTAAAATGATTACTCCTTCTTTTTCGCTTGATAGCATGACAATGTATGAGGTGCTTTGCCACTATCAACAGCTTGCATTACTCGATGCATTTCGCCAAGAGCTAGGCTTTGAGGAGCAGCGCTATTGTCTTTCTCGCTTTACCGACAACCACCAATCCTCTGCATACTTACCATTACTAAGCTATTATGTAGTGAATTTAAGAAAATACGGTGCAAGCTTTGAATATTTAACTGTTGATGAGCTGCTAGCAACAATTAAACAATTAGATATCGAAACTTATAACACGTTTATCACTGTCGGCTCTGGCACTTTGCCACAAGTTGAATCGGAGCTAGTTACTTGTAAAGCGAATGATGTACTTGCAACGATTGCGATTCACATTAAACAAGAAACAGAGGAAGCGTATCGTGAAGCAATGGCCTATTTAAATACTTTATTAGACAAGGATTTCCCGAAAAGCTATGGCATCTATTATGAAGGTGAAAGTGACCTCGTACTGCCGGTTGAGCATTTACCAATTACATCATCGCATCATTTTTTCGCAAAAGTATTGAGCTATCCTAGCTTGCACCCTAGCCTTGTCGAATATAGCTATAAAGCGATGGCGGAATATCATTTTTATCAGGATGTCGATGAGGAAGAAGCTGCAATGCCAAGTACATTTGCGGTTTTCGGTCTTGGTCTATACGATAAAAGCTATAGTAAGCTTATTATCGACTATATGTATGAATGCGATGGCGACCACTCGCAAATGCCAATATATTTTGCCAAAGCATATGTTGAAACATTTGGGCTAACGCCTGAAACATTGCCTGTCTTTGTCTGCACAGTAACGACTGTACAAGAAATACCATCCGATTCATTCTTTGAACAAGCGATGAACACAAATGAAAACTTGCAATGGTTTGAACAATTTATGACAACACCGTTTATAGAGCTTTGTCCTTTAATTCCTTCCGAGCAAAGTCAACATATTGAAGAATATAAAGATATGGTTGTAGCGGAAGTGTTATATACATGCTTTGGCATTATCCAGTTGAATGACTTTGAGAGTCCCCAGTTTATGCGTATACCAGAACCATATCGCACACGCTTTGCAGCGATTATTAAAGAGCTTATTTAGATTTTAGTAGGTCGAAAGTATTGATTCGCTCGTGAGAAGGTGGAATTCGCACGCAAGAATGGCAAATTCGCACGCAAGCATAGACATTTCGCACGTAAACATATGAAATTCGCACACAAGGTTCAAAACAAGCACAAGTTTTGAACCTTGCGCTTGTTGGATTGCTTATATAACATTGACCAAATAATCTCCAGGTGGTGCTTGTATTTCAAAGAAGTATTTTTTATTTCTTTCTAACATTTTTAATTTCATACTCGTACCACGCTTGATTTTTACATCATCTATGATGATTTGACCATGCTCATCCTTTATCCTTAGTCGAATATCACCGTCACTATTCGCCCCATTAACAACCTCTCTCTTCGAAAAGATGCTATCCAAAATAACATATTCCTGTGGTTCATCTGTAAAAAGAGAAAAGCTCACTTGCTCCCACTCATCTTCATCTGAAACAATCACGGCTCTTCCCCACTGATTCGGTGAAAAGAAATCATTTACAACCCCAACTTCTTGATAAACCATATTGCCAATTACCATCACCATAAATGTAATTGCTACTGCTGATATAATATTAAAATAGTGCCGTCTATTAATTTTCTTAAAGGGAGAAATTGCTCTTTTTACTTCCTCTGGTAATGGCTGAGCATAAGGAATTTCTTGTTGTAGCAGTGCCAAGCTCGATTGACATCCCACACATACAGCAATATGCTCCTCCACCGCCTTACATGTATCATCGCTACAAACCCTGTCTACATACGATGGCAGCAAATCTCTGATAATATTACAATTCATCTCGCTCACCTTCCATTCTTTCTGCTAATTTTAGTTTTGCACGATAATAAATAACTCTCGCCCAATTCTCACTTTTATTACATATTTCTCCGATTTCCTTAAAGCTTAAATCAATGGATGTCCTTAACAGAAATACTTCTTTATAAGGCTCTGGCAATAAGTGAATTTCCTTATGTATCGAAATGAGCGTTGCACGATTTGTTATTTCACTATGTGGTATGCTGCTAGAACTCTCTATTTTTTGCATATAATCGATACTGACGTCATTTCTTCGCCTTTCTTTTTTCAAAAAATCATAATACGTATGCTTAGCAATTTGACATAACCAGACCGATATTTTGCATTGACCATTATAGCGATGAATCGATTTTGCCGCCTGATAAAATGTTTCCTGAGTTAGCTCCTCTGCTAAATCGACATTTGCTGTAAGTGAAATAAGAAATGCCTTCACTCCATCCGCATGTACCCTATATATTTCATCTAAGTCCTCCACTCGTTCCCCTCCCTTCGCCATACTTATATATAGATTTCAAATTGATTTCGTTACAATATTTGTGTAAGTTCCTGCAAATTTACTAATTGATGTTGCCTAAACCTTACACACATACACAATAAATCCCACTTTCCTTTTGATACAATGAAATACAGGAGGTGTGATATGAAAAACTGGGGACGTTTAATCAAGTATCATCGCCAACAGCAAGGCTTAAAGCAAGATGACGTTGCTGTTGGCATTTGCACAACATCTTATTTAAGTCGAATCGAAAACGGCATGGTCATTGCGGAAACTACCGTATATGAACTGCTATTTGCACAACTTGGCATCGGTTTCACAGAGGAAAAAGAGCAGTTAGCCACAAAATTGGCGTTGCTTGAAGTACTGTACGCAAAGCTACTATCGAATGTCGAGCTAACAGTCAATGAAGTGGAGCAATTGCGGGATTTTCAGCTCTCCATATTTCATCATGAAATCGACATCATGGCAAAGCTTGTTTATAGCCGTTATTTATTAGCACAGGATCATTTACAAGACGCACAACAGCTATTATTAGAAATTGAGCCCGTTATTACATGGCAACACGACCGTGTGACACAGCTATATATTAGCATTACAACATATGCGCATCTATCTGCATTAGAATTTTACGACATTGTTGCAAAAGAAGAGCAACAGCAATTGAGTCATTATATGGTAACAACAAGCCGCTTTGAACAGGCAAACTATTTTTATCATTTAGCTTTTGCACATCATCGAGCTTATTCATTTCAGCAAGCTCTTTATTATATTAAAAAAGCAACAAAAACCTTTTCCCATCAATATAAACCACTTTTCCAGTTAAAGCTCTATTCCATGGCTGGCGTTATTTACAATAGCCTTTATCGCTTTCCCGAGGCGATGATGGAATATACAGCAGGGGAAGATTTATTGAAAAATGTTGAATCTATTCAAACATCACTACAATTTAATTCACTCTATAACAATATAGCGTTTTGCTATGAATGTCAGCATGACTTCGTTCAAGCACAATACTATTATGAAAAGGCTGTTTCACATATGGAGGATTTACATACGGTTATTAATTGGATGCGCACATGTTATCGTGCTGAAAAAATGGAAAAGCTACAAACACTTTTTGAAAAATATCCGCAAGAGCTTTTTACAGTGGGTCATCATCTATATCAATGGCAATTGCTTCATTATGCAAGCTCCCAACAGATGGGGCTTGCTATATTAAAAAATATAGAGGCAGGAGCATTCGCTCATTTTGAGGAAAATAGGCATTATGAATTAATCCTTTATTATGCACCACTATGGGGGGCTTTTTATGAGGAGCTACATGCATATAAACAGGCCAATACTTGCTATAAACGTGCATTTCATGCGAGCGAACAAGTACGACGATTGATATGAGGTGTTGGAAATAAATAAAAATTATCTTTTATTGTTAGGTGGATTAGGGCTTTCACATTTAGGCAATTGGATTTATTTAATTGCACTTAATCTAGCTGTTTGGCATCTAACACATTCACCAGCAGCTGTTGCAGGCATCTATATGATTGGACCGGCAGCACGTATTATTAGCAGTTTGTTTGCTGGCTCTTTTATCGATCGCCATAATAAAAAAACAATGATGATTTGGAGCGATGTTATAAGGGGTGGCATCGTTTGCATAATGCCTTTGTTAACGTCTATTTGGTTGATTTATTGTTTGATTTTTTTAGCCAATATTGCGGCTAGCTTTTTTGGACCAAGCAGCACTTATGCGATTACAAAGCTTGTTGCAGAGGATGAGCGACAACGTTTTAATGCGATTTATAGCACATTAAATTCAGGCTCCTTTATGATTGGTCCCGCGCTTGCAGGTATTATTATTACTATGAGTAATACAAGCATCGCCATGTGGGTAAATGGGGTAACTTTTTTCGCTTGCGCCATAGCTATTTCCTTTTTACCTGCACTAGAAAGTGATGGAAGTACATCTGCTCAGCGTGTCACCTTACAGCTAATCCAAGCTGATTTTAAGGAAGTGTGGAGGTTTATCACACAACAACCAAAGCTGTTTATATTTTTTGCCTTGTATACTAGCACGTTAATGATTGCCTTTTCACTCGATTCACAGGAGATGAGTTTCTTAAAAGATATACTCTTAGTGGAAGATTCAACCTATGGGCTTATGGTAAGTACAGCAGGCGTTGGGGCAATTATTGGTGGACTATGTGCAGCAGCTTTCGTCAAAAAAATTTCCTTACGTACCTATATCGGTGCAGGCTTTGCATTAACAATGGGGAGCTATTTATTATTTTATACTGCAAGCACCATATCACTGGCAACCTTTAGCTTTGTAGCACTCGGCTTTTTCATGGCTTTTAGCAACACAGGCTATGCCACTATGTATCAAAAAGTGATTCCTCCAGAATTGATGGGGCGATTTGGCAGCTCATTAAATTTAGTACAGAGTCTTTTACAAATAAGCTTTACATTCATTTTAGGCTTAATGGCAGAGTGGTTTTCCCTGCAACTTGTCACGATTGTTTTTGCTGTCGTTGCTTTTTTATCAGCAATCTATTTATGGGTCTTCATCGTGCGCCATGTAAAGCAATTATCTTTGTTATAACATATTTACCCACAAGGATATCTGTATCTTTGCATGATTTATTTGCAACTTAATACACGATAAAAAACTGTAGGAAAATTCCTACAGTTTTTGTATTTTCAAATCTGTGCTGACTCCCACTCCTCACGTAAAATGCCCATGCGAATAGAGTCATAATAATGCCCGTCATAATAGCGCACTTTGCGAATTCTCGCTTCCATTTGCATGTTTAATTTTTCGCCAACACGTATCATTCGTTCATTGCCTGACCATGTAGTAAAGCCAACACGCACTAATGGCATCGTATTAAATAAATGATGAACCCATAGCTTTAATGCACGAGTACCCAAACCTTTGCCCCATGAGCCATTTTCGTGAAAGACGATACCAACCTCCAGCCATTGCGACGGCTCATGCTCCCAATAATATGACACAATACCGCGTACAACGTCTGCTACTTCAATCACCCAAAAATCAGCCTGACAAATCCATTTTTGCCCGATTGGCAAAAACTCTTCAAATGTTTTAGAATGATGTGGATAATAAGGTGCATCCCATTTTTTCCATTCAGGTTGCTCATCCTTATAGATTAGCTCCCATAAACGCTGTAAATCTTTTTCTTCCACTGCTCGAATGATTAATTCATTATCTTGATACATAATAGACCTCTTTTCAATGAAATATTGCCCATGTGATTGAAAAGAGCAATTCGATTTACTCACCAATCACCTTATGTACGTTTTTCATTGCAATCAGCCCCTTTACTTTTATTGTCAATCATTATAGCATATTAGTACGAAATATCATTGATTTTAGTAGGTGTCACAGTCGAGACTTTCCAGTCATCATAAATTGCTCCATATAGCACCGTGTCCGAAATTGTACCATCGCTGTTTTCCCATGCATTACGCAAATAGCCTTCCTTAACAAAACCCGCTTTCGTAAAGCATTTGCGCATCGCAAAATTATCTGCTCTTGTATAACCTTCGATACGAATTTTATTTTTCTCTCCAAACAAGTAATCCTGCATCCATTTTAATGCTTGCACACCAATGCCTTTCCCACGCGTAGATGTGGCTAAACGAATATCAAATAACGGAATCGTATCGCCAATATCATTAATAATAAGTATGCCAACCTTCATCCCATCTTCGATAATCCAAAATGTTTCTCGGTCATCGGCATAATAGCCTTTTTCCACCGCTGTTCTCACTGCATTCGCATCTACATTTGCATCAGAATGATAAGGCCATTCGTTTTCAGTTAATAACTGTACTAAATCGTCTGCTTCAGCATTGAATAAAGCTAATTCCATTTACTCTTCCCCTTGTCTATACACCATAACTTTTAAATTTGCCCACTCTTTATACAATGTCTCTTTTGTTAGTAGCTTACATATTCATAGCTATTCACATAATCCGGTTGCTGGTAAACGGAATGCTCAAAAAACTCATCCTTCGGCATAACAAACACAGATGACAAATCTAGCTTTCTCTCTAAATCGTCTGCCGATAAGAAAAACAAATCTTTCTGTGGTACATAGCTCTTAATCCAAGATGCTACGATATCTGTTGTCGGTTTAATTTTCATGTTTACTTCTCCTATCTAAGATAAAACAAGCTTCCCTCCATGGTAGCAATAATAAGTGTTAGCCTGTAAATCTAACACTTTCTGTAAAGACCGTTCAGCTTCCTTGATATCCAAACAAAATTGTGGATTAGCAATGGTCAATTTATGCTCCTCATTAACAGCAGCGTCACCTGTAATCACACTTTGTACACTTGGGAAATACAATGAAATATGACCAGAGGTATGTCCTGCCGTTGCGATTACTCTACAGGTGCCATTTAAAATGACCTCACCATCTCGTACCTGTTCATCAATAGGAATATGCTTTAAACTTTTTAATTGCCTGATAAACCACTCACCAAATTCACGTTCCTTGCCTACCATATTTTCAAGCATTGCCTCAGCCTGACCTAATCTTTCGGACTTCATAGCACCGCTAATATATTTAGCTTCCTCTTCACTCGCAATTAAATGAACCCATGGATACTTTTGTTTAAAGTCATAAAGAGAACCTATATGGTCATCATCATAGTGAGTAATAATAATATTTTTTAAGTTTGCTAATTCATATCCATGCGCCACTATGGCCTCTTCAATTAACGGTAAAAACTGTGCATATCCTGTATCCACTAAAGTTAGCTCATGATTCAACACGATTAAACTAGGATAAATGCAATTTCTTTGTCCATTAAACTCAAATTCAATTGCTAATTCTATTATTTTCATTTCCAATCATCCTTTTTCTTCGCTAAAACTGCCTTTACAAACTCCTCTTTATAATTTGTATACGCTCCAATGCCTTGCAAGCCCGTTTCAAAAAATGATAGCTTTAGCTGCTCATACTGTTTTTTGGCTGCATCATTTCTTCTTAAGTAATCTCTGAAAAATAATAGCTCCTGCCACTTTTGCCCTTTATATTGCACAAGATGAATGTAATGCGTCTTTATTTGAAATGTATTATCTGTAAATTTTGCACAGACAATTTCATTAGGTCGCTCTACGCGCAAGCGGTGAAAACCAGCTTGTAGCAAGCCTTTGAAAAAGGATTTTTCGAGACATCCTACATCCTCCACTCCTACTAAAAGATCAATAATTGGCTTTGCTCGCATTCCCTCAATAGATGTGCTGCCGATATGCTCAATTTGATTGCTTTGTAAATTCGTCACACGCAATAATTCATTCTTTGTTTTTGCAAACTCAGCCTGCCATGCTTGCTCATAAGGCACAAGCACAATTTCATCCTTTTTCAAACCAATATTCATTCCTTCTACCACCCTTCATCCCTTATCTTACAAGGCTAAAGAATTTTTCAAGAATATACCAGTCTGTTATTTCGCATCGATTTCTGCTATAATTTAGTTACACCAAAATACTCAGTCAATGGTACTTTTCTTCCTGCTTTATCCCACTCATGATATAGTGCAAAAACTTTATGAACATCTCCACCATGACAATCCTCGACAATATGTTTAATCGCCTTAGAGCTACGCCAATAATAAATCATAACAGCAGCTAAGCTCTCTGCCTCATAGCTCCCTTTGCCAAACTCATCCAAAGAATGCTGTCCATATTTTTCAGTAAACAGCTCAATCAATTCACCTTCAATTGCGACAAGCTCTTCATATTGCGCAGCCGATAATATTAGCTTTTGTGATAAGTATTCACACATACCTTCCTCAAACCAAATACTATTTTCACGTCCATCATCAAAATCATCGAGAAATAATTGAATATGATGTGTTAATTCATGCGCTAACACACAAAATACATGATCTAACGTTATTTCATTATAATATTTTTCGATACGCTCATTGCGCTGCCCTTCTAGTTGTGTAAGATGAAACGCACGCCAATCTTGTACACTTGGTGACATACAAATTCTTACCTCATTTGTAAAAGCAGGCACAGGGAGATTCGAAAAAATCGTTGTTGCATTTTCCTTTGATGCCCAGACAATAGCTTTTGGTAAATCATCTAAGCCAAACTCTTTCTCTAAAATTGTTTGATAAGCATTTAGTTTTTTATTCAATTGCTCAATATCAGCCGAATAGGCTTGTATCTCCTCAATGCTTTCAAATGCAAAAATATTTTTCATCCTAAACTGACTCCTTTAAATCAACATTTTCAAATACTTCTCAAAATGCACACCCGTATTGCGTGAAATTTGCTTTTCATATGTTTCGCTAATCGCCGCTGTTAAAAACTGCTCCGCTAATTGGATTGCTTCTGCTAGACTTTGCCCTCGTACAACACCGCCTATTACCGTCGCTGCAAACAAATCACCTGTACCAGAATAACCCGCACCGTTGAAAGGTTGTTGACTGAAAGCAGTCCTCCCATCTGCCACAAGTAAATTACCAATCACTTGCTCTGTTGTAGGTGGTACAATACCCGTCAGCACCACTTTCGCTTTTGTTTCTTCCGCTAGTAAATGCGCTGCTTCCTCCAATGCTTGTAAATAATCTACCGCCGTAGAATAGCTATGCAATTTCTCATATGATAATCCCGTTAACATGCAGCACTCCGTTATATTCGGCGTAATAATATTTGCACGCTTCACTAGTTCCTTCATCCGCTCTAGCAAACGTCCTGTAAACAATGGGTAGCCTTCACCTTGATCTCCCATTACAGGATCGACCAGCACAATCGTTTCCTTCTTTTGAAACGTATCCAAAAAATCAAAAATATGCCCGATTTGCTCCTCGCCCATCACAAAGCCCGTTAAAATACCTTCAAAGCTTTCGCCCATTTTGTACCATTCCTCTGTAAAATGGCTCATTTTCGATGTTAAATCCTCACAAAAAAAGCTTGGAAACTCTGTTTGTGCCGTCAAAATTGCTGTTGGCAACGGACATGCTTGCACACCCATTACTGACAACACTGGCAGGGCCGCAGTCAATGAGCACTTCCCAAATGAGGACATATCTTGTATCACCGCTACTTTTTTCATTTCTATCACCCACAATCTAATTCTATTATGTTCATCTTAACATGGGAGACAATTGTTTTCACAACAAAACTGACCACTATATTTTTTTAAAAATTGATACTTTTATAGCAATCAGACATCTGCTAAAGTAAATGAATAATTCATATCATATAAAGGAGAATGACGATGCAACAAATTCAAAAAACGCAAAATAAAACACCTGATTTAGTGCTCACTCAAAGCATTCAAAAACCACAAAATAAAACATTTGATTTAGTGCTTACAGCTATTTTAATTGCACTTGTTTTCATTGCAACATTTATCAATATTAAGCTGCCAATTATGGCGAAAGGTGGACTTGTACACTTAGGTACAGCGATGCTCTTCACGATTGCTATTTTATTCGGACCTAAAAAAGGAGCGATTGCAGGGGCTGTCGGCATGGGGCTATTTGATATTTTTGGTGGCTGGTTAATTTGGGCTCCAATTACAATTGTCGCGCGTTTTTTACAAGGCTTTATCGTTGGTAAAATTGCGTTTATGAACGGCCTCAAAGGTACAAGTATGGTAATGAATATTGCTGCTGCAGTTGCTTCTGTGCCTGTAATGCTTGCCGTTTACTATATCGGTGAAGTGATTTTATACAGTAACTGGATAGCGCCTTTAGCATCAATGCCTGGGGACTTACTACAAAATGCGATAGGTCTTGCCATTGCAATTCCACTTTGCGCTATACTGAAAAAAACACCTTATTTCAGAAATATGTAACATTTAGAAAATGGCTTAAGCTCTGAATTTAACAGTGCTCAAGCCATTTTCTTTTAATTACTATACAACCAACGAAGCGCTCGAATGAAGTGCGGGCTGAAGAAATATACATCATAGGTGCCTTCAGGATGTACTTCGAATAATAAATTGTCCTTATTTAGAAAGTGACTCCATACAAAAAGAGCTGCCAGAAATTCCTGACAGCCTCATAAAATCATAACCTATATTAATTGTTTTTCTCGAAATAGTCTAAAGTTGCTTGCCCTAATACATTGGCTGCAATACGTAACGCACGCTCATCAATATCGAATTTCGGATGGTGATGTGGGTATACTTCCTCCCACGCTGGGTTTTTTGCCCCTGTAAAGAAGAATGAACCTGGAATCTCTTCTAAGTAGTAAGCAAAATCCTCACCGCCCATATTCGGATCAACGATTTCAACAGCTTCCACATCTGCGACTTTTTCTGCAGACTCCATAACATGCTCTGTTTCCGCCTCATGATTCATTACTGGTGGATAGCCTCGTACATACTCATATTCATAGTTTGCCTTTGTTAAATAGCATGTTGCCTTTAACAACTCTTCAATTTCATGCTCTAATAAACCGCGCTCCTCCTCATGAAAAGTACGCACAGTCCCCTTCATATAGACTTGGTCAGCAATTACATTGAAAGGATTTAATGCTTCAATATGTCCAATCGATACAACCGCTGGACGTAACGGATTAACACGACGCGCAACAAGCTGCTGTAAATTTGTAATAAACTGTGCTACAAGGACAATGGAATCCTTCGTATCACTTGGATTTGAACCGTGACCGCCTTTACCTTTAATGGTAATATAAATACCATCTGCCGCAGCCATTAATGGGCCTTTCGCCGTTTGGATTTTTCCTAGCTCGGCTGGTGCCCATAAATGTGTGCCGAAAATAACATCCACACCTTCCAAGCAGCCATCCTTTATCATCGCAATCGCTCCACCTGGCGCAATCTCCTCAGCATGCTGATGGATAAATACAATTGTCCCTGCTAATTCTTCCTTCATTCGATTGAATGCTTTCGCTAAAATTAATAGTGAAGCTGTATGCCCATCATGCCCACAAGCATGCATTCGCCCTTTTACTTTTGATTGGAAAGGTAGACCCGTTTCCTCTGTAATGCCTAAAGCATCAAAGTCTGCACGTAACGCTACTGTTTTTCCCGGTTTACCTCCCACAAGCTTTGCGACAACACCATTACCACCGACACCTTCACGTACTTCATGACCAAGGGCACGATGAAATGCTGCAATTGTTTTTGGCGTTTCTACTTCCTCAAATGAAAGCTCAGGATTTTCATGAAAATGACGACGAAGCTGAATCATCTCTTCCTCGTATTCCTTTAATAGATTGGCTAACTGTTCTTGTTGTAAAGCTGTCATTGCTAACACTCCCTTATTTTAAGTAAATATAATCTCCAGGTCCAAGCGGTAAACCGAATAAGAACCAAATAGCAAATAGGATAATCCAACCGATTGCAAAGAACACAGAGAACGGTAATAAAGCTGAAATCAGTGTCCCAATACCGATATTTTTATCATAACGCTTTGCAAACGATAGTAAAATAGCAAAATACGGCAGCATCGGCGTAATTGGATTTGTAATCGAGTCCCCTACGCGATACGCCATTTGTGTAATCGCAGGAGTATAGCCTAAGTATAGGAACATTGGCACGAAAATCGGCGCAAGCAATGCCCATTTGGCAGAAGCACTTGCAATTAATAAGTTAACTAATGCACAAATTAATACAAACCCAATCATCATCGGTAAGCCTGTAAAGTTTAATGCCTGTAAAAGCTCCGCTCCTTTAATAGCTAATATCGAACCGATATTGCTCCAGTTAAAGAAGGCAATCATTTGTGAAGCAGCAAATGCTAATACAATAAACGGTGCCATATCAGCAATTGATTTAAAAATCTTCTCAGCAACTTCCTTATCATTTTTAACTTCCTTCGCTGCAATACCATAGGCAAGACCAGGTAATAGGAAGAAGAATAACATAATCGGCACAATGCCAGACATAAATGGTGAGTTTAAGAAGCCACCTGTTTCAGGGTCACGTAAAAGACCATTAGATGGAATGACCGTAATTGCAATGATAACAACATAAACTAGTGTTACGATACCCGCCCACTTTAAACCGCGCTTTTCTAAAGCTGTCAAAGGCTCTAGCTTTTCAATCTTCCCTTCGAATGCACCGAAGCGAGGCTCAGTAAACTTTTTCGCCACCCATGTACCAATACCTACTAATAAAAACGTTGAAGCGATTAAGAAATAGTAGTTCATTGTTGCACGACCAGCATATTCAGGGTCTGCAATATGTGCTGCTGACTCTGTAATTCCCAATAATAATACATCTAGTGAACTAATTAAAACATTGGCACTGAAACCTCCAGCTACCGCCGCATATGTAATAATTAAACCTGCTAGTGGATTTCGACCAATACTCATAAAAATCATCGCTGCAATTGGTGGCAAAATGATAAATGCTGCATCAGCGGCTAAATTACCAAGTAAACCTGTGAAAATGATAAATGGTACAATTAGCTTTGTAGGGGCTGACATAACAAGCTTTTTCATAACAGCCGCAATGAGTCCCGTTTGCTCAGCTAAACCAATACCAATCATTGTCACAATTACTAACCCTAAAGGAGCAAAGCCCGTAAACGTTGAAACCATCTGTGTTACGATTAATATAATTCCTTCTTGGCTTAGCAGATTTTTTACTTGAACCACATTGTCTGTACCCGGTTGGACTGCCGAAATACCTAGCATTGATAATATCCATGATAAAAGAAGTACTAAACCTGCTAGAATGATAAATAGCGTTATCGGGTCTGGTAACTTATTACCTGCACGCTCAATCCCATCTAGCATTTTGTCAATCCAAGATTTTTTTCTCATTGTTTCTGAATTTCTTTGCATAAATCTCATCTCCTTTTATACTTTATTAGACTTGTACTTTAAAAATTTAACGCTAGCATTTTAAGACATTTAAATTCTATGTCCTTTATACAAAGAAACCATATTTTCTGACTATTTGCAATATTTATTTTAAAATTAAGGAGATAAATGTATGTATAAAATCAATGTTTTTACTGCTAAACTTTCTCTCTCATGGGTACAGCAGCTTGAAAAAATTAAGCCTTCTTTTTGCGAATTTCATTATTATGCTTATACAGATTTTGAGGATTTATATGCGCTTTTAGAGCAGCATTTAGCTGTAGGAGATGGGGCACTTTTTAGTGGGCAGATTCCATATTTCTTTGCTCAAACACGCTTTCAAGAAGCAACTGTGCCAATGCTCTATTTTGATATTTCAGAGCGTGACTTTTATCGTGCGTTAACGGAGCTATTTTATGAGAAGAAAATTGCAATGGATCGTATCGCTATTGACTTTTGTTACGAGGAAAATGGCTATCTCGGCATCCATGAATGGTCGATAGGAAAAAAGCCTTATCTTTTTAGCCAAACGATGAACGAGTTTGCAAGTAAAGACATTATCGACAAAGCAGCTGATTGGCATATACAATTGCATACTGAAAATAAGGTAGATTTGAGCTTTACACGCGTTGCCGAAATGCGTGAGCGATTAGCAAGGCACAATATACCCTTTATCGCATTCTATCCATCACCCTATGCGATGCAATTAACGCTGGACAATCTAGTGAACCAATTACAGCTTCAACAGCTTAATCAAAATAAAGTTGTAGTTGTACATATTTTAATTCCAATAGACAAAGCCAATATCGATGAATTAGAGTATCGACAAATCGCCTTATATAAAGCAATTTTAGATTTCAAGCAGATGTATGCTAACTCTTTTATCGTACATCGTGAAGCTTCTTCTATTGCAATTATCACGACATATAAGCATTTTTTGACTACAACCAACAGTTATACACATTGCCATTTAGTTGATTTTTTAGATGATAAGCTATCGTTTCCTGTCAAAATTGGATGGGGGATTGGCAACTCTTTATTAGAGAGTCAGGAGTTTGCAAAAAAGGCGGCAACTCTTTGTTCCTCAAAGGAAACACAAGGTTATATTATTGAGAATGGACGAGAAATCGGCCCTTTGTTATATGGAATTTTGTTACAATTCGATGATGAAAAACAGCAACATTTAAAAAATTTAAGCGCTGCCTATGATATTCCTTTATTACAATTGCAAAAAATCGAAGTCATGCTGGAGAAGTTAACGACCACTATCGTCAGTGGAGAACTTCTAAGTACACATCTAGGGATTACTGTACGATCTGCAAATCGTATTTTAAAGCAGCTTCAAGAAAAAAGTTTAGCAGACGAATTACCAAACATTACGTCTGCCACTCGCGGACGTCCAAAAAAATATTATCAAATTAAATTATATTAGTAAGGAGCAGTCTGGAAAATTGCCTGCCAGACTGCTCTTGAAAATACTTGCTTTAAACCTTATTGCTCAAAACTAAGGGAAAAATATTATTAAAATCGTCCACAACGTAATCTGCTTGTGCTAGCTCACTTTCTTGTGCGAAGTCAAAACGAACACCTATAGACGTTAGTTGATTATGCCGCGCTGCATTGATATCGGAAGCACGATCTCCGACAACGTACCCTGCCTCTATATTATTTTGCTCTTTGACAAACTGCACTAACTCCGACTTATTCCCCGAAGCAATCAAATCAATGCTATAAACACCGTTAATAAATCGTTCCAACTGATATTGCTCCACAATCGCCTGCAAATAAGCCGTTTGCCCATTGCTTGCTATGTACAATGAGTGATGTTCGGATAGCTGTGCTAATGTTGCCTCTACCCCCTTATATAAAGCCCCTTTGTCTCGCTTAATTTGCACAATTAACGCCTCTTGAAATAGTTGATTACTAGTCACATGTTGCTCCATACTATGCTTTGGACATAGAGTTGCCCAAACGACAGGCAGTGGCACACCCATAATTTCGCGATATTTCTCAATAGGTGTAGCACCTGACCATTCACCATTTGCACGAAGTACATCAAAGGTAGCCTCTAGTGCAGGCTCTAAAATTAAATTTGTTTGAAATAATGTACCATCCATATCAAAAATAATTGCCGTTGTCATATTCTCTCCCCTTTATATAACCTATTCCATAGCGCTACATCACCGACCTGTACATCAATAAAATCGGCTTCTTCACGCAATTTCAGCAGCTCCTTTGTCGGTCCTGTAATAACGGCTCCGTAAACAAGGAAACCTTTCTCTTGTAGATAATTATAACGTTCCTCTAAGTAGCTAAGTTGCAAAAATCCTTCATAATAGTGGGTTCTTTTGCTAATAATGCTTCCATATTGTCCAATAGCCTTTGCTAATAATTGTGCGAACTTGGTTGCCTTGCGGGCGAATTTCGCTGTTTAACGGGCGGAAATGGACATCTTACGGGCGAATCCACCTATCTTGTGGGCGAATCGTTACTTTTGAACTAGCTATTGGCCAACCTCAACAACAACGCCAGCTAAATCCAAACCTAAACTCATAGGAAAATCCGCCTTCGCTTTGCCACCTTTGCGATTTTTGATATCTGCATAATTGATGCTAAAATTTTTGACTTGAATCAATACCTCTGAATCGCCAATAGCAGGCTTCTCCACTTCTATGTACTGTAATACTTCTGGTTCACCAAATTCATTGATAATAATTTTTTTCATAAGCACCCCACCTCTCCCTTTTTCCAATATTATACTTCATTTAGACAAATTCAGGGTGCTTTATCCCGTATTAACAGGCTGTAAGACCCCCACTTCAAAATAGTGAGTGGAAC
>NZ_PYWN01000119.1 GCF_003049505.1 Metasolibacillus meyeri | reverse complement strand
CGGGTCAATGCACTTTATTTCTTCTATATTGATTCTTTTTGTTACAATTTTATCTGAATTTAATTCCGTAGCACTCTCTAAATAAAATTCCCAATTATTAAAATTATTTCTTTGTTCCGGATAATTATCTAACCATAATCTTCCTAAAGAATTTTGAACCATATATCTTACAATCCATTTAGGGGTAAATAGTTGTGTAGCATATGGTAATTCTTCTTTTGTATATCGTTTTTTTGCATTAATTACGTAATCTTTTTCTTCTGAATTATAGTATTGATATAACCAACCAATCACTTCAATTTCCGCAAAGCTCCCCGTCAATTCATCATTTTGTACAAGCGTTTTAATGACAGACTCTGCATCTAGTAAGAAATCCGGTAGTAGTAACTCTGTATAGTCTTGAATTTTCTCAAACATAAACGGCAGAATTGGATTTAAAGCATTACATTGCGCTACAAATAAAAGACGGTATGCTGCCTCTGTATTACCAGTGTTAATTAGCTCACGTACGTCCTCTTGATTAATCCCTAAATCCATCGTGTCATATTCAAATAAAATATCCGGATCTACTCGTCCGATACTACTTGATAACACATTTACTCGCTCTGGTAAGTATTCATGCACTTCCATATAGCGAATGGCGATGATTCGGTTAAACCATGTGTAAGCTGCTTCTTCCAGCAATTGCTTATAACCTTTTTGATCTAATTGCTTCTGTAATGCCTTAAAAGCGCCTTTCATCGATAACGGGTACGTTTCGCCATTAATTAATAGCTGTCCAAACTGTTCTTCTATATGCAAACCATTCTTTTCATCTATTCCATATAAGCGTGCTTTTGTTTGAACTTGCTCAATTAATTTACGACGTGACCAAGTTGCGAAGTTTTTTAATGCAGTTTTATTCATAATTTTGCTCACCTCTTGTAAGTAAAAGAAGGGGGGACTCCCCCTCCCTTTTATAGATCAAATTTTAACGTGTTGTCTTTTAACTCTTTTAATAGCTGTTGTTTTAACCCTGCTAATAGATCATCTAATTCGGACTGTGTTTGGATTTCTGTTTTCACTAACATCCCTCGTAATGTCTGCGACGAAATAACCTTCGTCCCTTTTTCTCGCACAACTGGCGATGGTGTAGGAACGGTTGGTGATTCCCCTACAGGCTTTTTCGCTAGAAGAAGTAATTCGTCTTCTTTTTGTTTTGCTGCTTGCTGAATTTGTGTTGTTACATCACGTAGCTCGTTTAATTTCATTTGAATCATCATTAAACTATCAGCTTCTAACAGTTGCTGCAGTACATTCGTAAATCGAGGCATTCTTTCAGAAATTAAGCTGCATACTACCTCGTTATTTGAATAGAATTCCTGAAGCTCACTTAATTTTTGCTCTAACTGTGTAATTTGTGTACGAACCGCTTGTTTATGATCAATTACTTCCTGCTCAATTGCCTGCTGCAACTTTTCAATAGTCGATGGAATTAACGGAATATCACGATACGGCTGTGCCTTTACTAAAATATCTGTTAGTTGTTTTTTTAATAATTTCACTTCGTCCGACTGTGTATGAGTTAGATCATTATAAATTGTGTTTAAATATTGTACCGCTTCATCAAATCGTTTAATTGGTGCATTTAAGTAAAAGCCTGATAAATCTTCAAGCTGTTCTTGCGCATCAATCAAATCATCCTCTGCTTCGATAAACGCCTTCACTAACTGTTCTGGGTCACGTATTTGCATTAAACGCTTAATATCATTTGAAATAGCGACTACTTTCGCATATTCGGGATATGGATATTGTGCTGAATTGCCTTGTTGGTAACGATCCGTAATGTTTTGAAGTGGATTACTAAAGTGCTTGTTCATTGCCTCAGTTAAAGCGTCAGCAAACTCCTGATAAGAATCCCCACCATCTAAACGACCAAATAAATCCTTGTACAAAGCCATAAAGTCTCGACGTACTTTTGGATCAACTTCTATTTCAGGTACTACACGAATTTTATCGCGATCTGTTGCGCGATTTAGTTTTGTATAGAAATCTGTCATGATCGTTGGACTAAATAGTTCATCCGTAATTGTAAATTTTAATTTATTTGCGTGCATTAACGCTAACAAAATGCCAATTGTATCAATCTCTGTCCAACCGTATGGAACTTGGCTATACTTGTCTAACACTTCTTTTAATGATGGCTTTTGATGTAGACGAATTAGTTCTTCTAAATAACGAAGCACATCATTGTAAGCTCGAATGTTCCCTGTTGCATTTAGCAAATCCTGCTGAATTCCTTGCTCGTATTTAAGTTTCCATTCTGCTATTACATTCTTCATTGGGATTGGCTCGTCTATATATTCTAAGTACTTATACGTGTTTTGGACGAGCATTTCGAATGCATCATTTACTTGCTTTTCAAAGTTACCACGGAATGTACGTTCCTGCATTTGAATATAGAATGTTGCAGATTCACAAGCTTTTGCTAGTAGCTCTTTTGCTTTTTGATCATAATCATCGACACTCGCTAATTTCGCATCATATATACGGTGCTGCGCTTGTGTTGTACTTGGGTTACGCTTTGCTGATACATATCGTCGGATTTGCTCTGATAAACGAATTGCTTCTTCAGCTTCTGCAACTAACTCTTCATTTAAATAAACGACCATTTGTCCTTCAACAGATTGTAAAGCCGCTTCTGCTGGTGTCAAAGAGCCTGTAATGACTTGCATTGTCAAAGGGTATTTCATGTTTGTCTTAGAATAGTTGTCAAAGCGTTTATTGTACTCAAAGATAAATCCTTTGCTATTTGTAAATTTCGCCTTGTTATACATTTCAGTGAAAAATATCTCCGCTAAGTTCTCCTTAATCTTAATAGCGTTAATTTCCACATTACGAATCTCACTATTTATTTCTTGTTCTTCATCTGAAAGGAAAGAATACGTACCGTCTGCGTGTTTTTCAATAAACATCGTTTGCTCTAACCGATTTAATGACTCTTTAATAGCCATTTCATTTTGCTCAGCATCAATACTTGTTAAAAGGAGCGCCGCAATATTACTCGGTATTGCCTGAATATGATCAATTCCTTTGATTAAGTAAAGAACTTTTAAAACATCCACATCCGCTGCGTACAACCCCTCGTTATTAGCTGCGCGATTTTCTGCTTTTGTAATTGTTTGTACAATTGATGATTCTAAATGCTGGCGGATAGTCGGATAAAATTCAGCCATTGTTACTAACGTGCCAAGCTCATCGTCGTTATGCTTAATCGCTGCATCTTGGAATGATTTTAACAGTGAACGTTCTCCTCTTGATGCATACGAGCTTCCCTCTCCGTGAATACCGATTTTTTCAAGTACAGCTTGTAATAGTTCTACTTGATATGGAACGAACGGATAAATAGCAACAAATTCATCTGTTGATCGATACGCTGAACGATATTGTGTTTTCTCTTTATCAAATGATAAGCGATTTCGTATCAGCTGCTCATTCGGCTCATAAATTGCTTCTAATGTTTTGATAGCTGTTTCTGACTTTTCGAGTAAACGACGTTTTAATACTTCATCTGTATTGGAGCTTGATAGATTAATCCGTGTTTTGAAGCGGCCTTGGATTTTCGAGAAGCTTGTTGTATCGACAACGTTTGCTACAGATTTAATGCTTTCTTGTGAAGTAATGGCAATCCAGGCTTGTCCATTAGTTGCAGCACCGATTTCTTCTACTGCATTTTGTAGATCAAGCATCAAATTGTTATCTACACCAATGTATTGACCTACTTCGTCAATTAAAAATACTAAACGATAATCAGTACCTTTTGATTGGCAATATTCAGCAATTAATTTCCCCAATTCTTTCGCTGAAATGCTAAATTCTTTTTGTGCATTTCGTACCATAAAATCTGCAGATGCTTCGTCATAGCCAATTGCCGTTAACGCCGCGATCATTTTCCCAAAACGCATACGGAATTTTAAACGGTAGTTTGGCCACGTTTCACCGTACAGTTCTTCAATTTTATTTGTAAAAGCAAGGTACTTTCCTTCACGCTCTAATTGGCGTTCGAAATCCGCTACCCATAGCGTCGTTGAATACCCAACATGCTCGTTAAAAATACGTAAAATGATTTCAATGATGCTTTCTTTACTGCCCCGCGTCGCATTTGTACTTGCTTCAGACCCAACATTAAACAGTAATGCATCAGATGATTTACCGCCAATTCGACGCATGGCAGCTAATAACTCTTCGTCTTTTATTTTGTCTTGGAAAAATTCAAATGGCGCATGGCCTTTAATTTGTTTGTTATCTAGTAAGTAAGAAAGAATTTTCAAAAAATGCGATTTACCGGATCCAAAGAAGCCAGAAATCCATACCCCTACATCCTTAGTAGGTACCTTATATACACCTTCATAGTTTTTATAGAATTCTTTTAAACTATTTAATATCTCATCAGTAACGACGTATTCCCTTAACTCTGTATAAATAGTTTCTTCGTCTATTTGTCCTGCCTGTACGACACCATTAATGGGACGATTAATATCTTCTTTAAAAATATCTTTAATGATCATTTAAAGCACTCCCTATGAAATTCGTGTAATTTGATATTCGTCTTCGTGACGGAATAGATTATATAAACGTAAATCGAGACCCGTAAAATGTCCTGGGTAGAACAAGATTAGCGGTTTTCTATATGCATGATTAGACAGTTTTTTAAGTAGATGGCTAGAGCGGATAAATGGATGCACTGTACCAACACCTGTAATGAATAGTAATTCAGCATCCCCAGCCTGTTCAATAAAACTATCGACTAACAACGTTCGGTCCTCTAGTACCGTTTGGATTGCTTGTGATAATTCTTCATAACCCTCTTCTTCAGCTAATTCAATTAGTTCTTCTAGATCTTCTTCGAATAACGTAAGCAAAAATTGAAACAGATTGATTTCCTTTATATTTAATGGCGAACGTTTTAGTAAGCCTTCTGTATATGTACGAACAATCAATTCGTCTTCTGCTGGATAATCAAATACAAAATGAGGGATCTCACTACCAATACCAGTTGGATTAGTGAAACCCTCTTGATGTATCCGTGTTTCTAATTGCTCTAATCGTTTATAAATCGTCAATATTTCCACCTACCTGTAATGTAATGATTGCTGTTAATAACGAATCATTTTTAATTGCATATTCCTTTAATTGTGAACTTACATGTAATGGTGTAATAGAGTAAACGCCATCATTCAGGTCCATTATACCACTACACCTGTAAAACAATAGGAGTGTATTGTTGACCCTCTTCTTTGAAACTTCGCTCCATTTTGCAATTCTTTCGGACTGTTGCTCCTTTTCTTCCATAAATGCTTCTAAATGACCTAAAACTAGTTGCTTATTTTTTTGCTGATAGCGATAAATAATTAATTCGTAAAAGTTTTCATATGCATAACGATATGTTTTTAAAAAGGTATATAAAATCAATGCTTTTTGATCGTACTTTGTTCCTGTTAAGTAGAATTTTCTTAGTTCATCATTTAAACTAATAGACCTTTTATACGCTAATTGAAATCGCTTTTGTAATGCAGATTCTGTTTTTACTAAGAATGGATTTTCATTTAATACGATTTCTCTAATTTCATCTCGTTCTAGTCCTTTTTCTAATAAGGTCAAAACATATTCGATATCTTGCTGATACAATCGTTCACTTGTAATTCCCGCTGAATACTCCATATGATGACCTCCATTTTTATTCTCATTTCAATTATAACGATTGGTAACATAAATGGGTAATTGATTTATATTCCAAGTCATGAAATTTTAATTAACGTTAAACTTTTGTAGATAAAATTTCGAAATCTTAAAAGTGAAATGTGAATTTATACTATATTCATTATTGCGCGGCTCATTCATGCAGCACAATTATCCGTATCAATACGCATAATTGTGCGTATTAATACGGAATTTAAAAGTTTTTATTTAATAGTTCCTATCTTCTTACATGTGTTTTTAGAATAAATAATTTACTTTCGGCAGTGATAAACCATAGCTATGCTCTATAGTCTAAGTTGGGTCTAAGTTGTTATTATAAATAGAAGCATTAAATCCTCATATAACAAGGGCGTAGTTAATCGTATATTTATTTGTGTGTATTTAGTAAGATTTGTTTTTTTTCTTCGAACATTCGTTTCAATTCATACAAGTTTAAGGTTAATTGCTTTTCATAATCATTAATATCAAAGAGTAATGTCGCCAGCTGTTCTTTAGATTCAATTAATTGATTTTTAGATTCTGGGTTTACTGAGCTTGAATCATTATCGAAAGATTTAGCAAACCACTTTTTATTAGTAGTCTTTATAGACCCGTTTAGCTTATTCATTAATTCAAATTCTAATAGCATTAAATTGAAATTTTGATCTTGCTGCATATATTTTCTTGTAGTTTCGTATAGAATTGTTTGTAACTCATAAATAGCTAATTGTTTCTCGATAATTTGAATTTCTAGCTTAGATAAACTCACGTCGTTATTTCCTAAATTCTGTTCTGATAGCGATGAATTTACCTCTGACACATTACCCTTTAATATATTTGCAATATCACCTGTATTTCTTCCTTCTATACTTAAAATTAATCTGACTAAGTGCATACGATAAATATTCAAGTAATCAAAACGATAGTTCCGACCTGCTTTTAAACTATTAATATAGCCTAATTCCCTCATGATTTGCATTAGATACCTTAAATTATTGTCACCAATTTTAAACATCGCTGCTACTTCGGGTGTAGAATATAAACGATCCATACTAATTTGATTTATATACTCTGGAAAAAGATCTGATTCTTTAACCCCCCCTTGTTGAAGGTATTTATATAATAAATCATTGCTAAATTGTCGTTTTAATTCTTCGATTAATAAATAAGTCATTCTCTAATCTTCTCCTTCTCCATATATAATCTGTTAATAGAAAATGTTGTAAGTGTATTGGCATAATGACTCCTTAGTTGTATGTAACTAGTCTAAAAAGTTAAATGTTCAAACACCCTGGGGCTATGCATATAACTTAAAAACCATACTATCTTAAGTAAACAAAATTTTATAAGGTGGTATGCGATTCTGTATATTGTTTTACTAAAAGCAAAAAGTTAAGCAATCGCATTTTTAATGATTGCTTAACTTGATGTTTTTAGATTATTTATTCTTCAATTAAGGACGCTAAATATTAAAAGATGTATAAATTAGGCATACGTTGCTACCTGGTGAAAAATTTTTACAATTACTCTGAACGGTCAACAGTATAAATTTTTGTTTCATCTTTACTGTCTATAGCTAATTTACCAGTTATAAGTACATAACCTTTTGATTCTATCAAAGCACTAATTTCGTCTAATAATAAACTTTCTGGATGATGAAATGAATAATAGTTATTCATTTCATCATCCAATTTTGAATCTATACTCATTTTAAAATCAATCTTCAGTTCTCCTTGATAAAATCGTTCCATTTATTATTCCTCCAAAATTTTCGATTCAAATTTTAATCCATCGGTAAAAGCCTTTACATAAATTTTTTTAATTATATTACCTTGATAAGCAAAAATGAAATCTTGTATTGCTTCTGTAAATTCATTTTTTTTATGTGGGTTTAATGTTAAAAGATATTGATCTAGCAAATTATCGATAGTTTGCGATAAATCGATTGTTTTATTAGTAGAATCAATTTCAAAAATAAGGGAATCAATTCTATGTTTTAAAAATTGTTCGAACGCTGCATTAAAGTTATCGATAATAACCATCTCCTTTTATTCATTTTTTAATAATTATTAATTTAAGTATAAAACAATTAATCTTGATTGTAAAACGGAAAAATTGTACGCTTATATTTGATCGGAGTTGATTTATATTGAATGCAGTATCAATTGGCCGTACAATACGGGATTTGCGAAAAAAACATGAACTTAGTATGCAACAATTAGGTGATAAAGTCGCTCTCTCACAAGCTTCCGTTTCACGAATAGAACGTGGTGATTCTGATATTAACTTTGTACAGCTCTCTAACATTTGTGACGTTTTTAATCTTACACTTACTGAATTTTTCGCTATCGTTGAAAATCAAATAGACATAAAATTAGATATCTCACCGACAGAAGTAAAAACTTTAGATGAAAAACTAATCGACATTATTCATAAATTGTCGGACGAACAAAAAAAAGGTTTTTACGTATTACTACAACCTTATATTAAATAAACCGCTTCCCTATTAACCTATAATTATGATTCTATGGCTATTTAGAACAAATTAAATCAAGAGCCGTCATTAAAATAATTCCTCTAAAGGAATTGGACCGTTATATGCAATTAAAAACAGCTACAAATACTGATTTAACAGTGCTTGTAGCTGTTTTAATGTAACTAAAGTTGATATTTAAGGAATGTGTATAACTAAACCCTTTCTCATTGTACTAATGAAGTCTAATTTAGAAACCAGAAATGGTGTAATAATGACAGAAAATACAGTTAAAACCCGTTGCCGAGTTATAGAAAGAAAGACATGTTAACAATTGTTAAAAATAACGAACTTCTGCCGTTCAAAAGATTGATTGAACAAAGAATAAACACTCGTTTTTATACAGAAAAGAATGCATAAGGATTTCCCACTTTGTATTCTTTTTTCTCCCTTTATACCCCGCATAAATCCAATTTCAAACATCACAATTAATCCTTAGTTTCAACACGATTCCTTTGAAATATCCTAACTTATGTTCTATAACAATTAGATCATCCATAGTAATCTAACTCTTTATAAATCCGCACCCAAAATACTTACAGGCATATAGTTAAGAACTCATACCTAATTTAGACCAAAGTATGAACTCTTAAGTATATGCCTATAGGCATAACCCTTATAGGCTACAAACAGCGATACTACAACATTTCTAAGTCCAAGATGCACCATCAAAATCTAGACTAATTACTTTCGAAAACACAGACAATAACAATCAACAACCAACCCATTCACCTTCTTTGGTTAATCCATTTCCCCCCATTTATCTCCCATTCCTCCACCTCGTTTTCACCCATTTCCTATACCAACAAACTCTACATTCAAACCCCATTTATCCAATATCACCCACCATTTTATCTTGATCATTTTATTTAATTTTTTTCTTATTTAATTTTAATTCTCATTTTTCTACCCTGCATCTGATCCTTCTACAAACTGCTGCATTCCAGTTATATATATAAACAGATTCTTATGTTTATTCAACATCATTTCTGTCAATTCCCATTCCAACTCCTGCCCAGTTTCATTTACTTACTTAGCAACTCCAGACTTAAAATACTAATTTTCTATCTTCCTTATTCAAGCGTTGTAAGCTCGAAATATAAAAAATAGCGCACCTTTACGGTACGCACGACAAATGGCCAGTTAACTGAAATTTTTTCAGTTAGCTGGCTCTTTTGCACATGTAGCTTGAATATTTTTTGATCAAGGCATGTAATTATGTATAATGTCAGGTTGTTGATGAAAAGGTAAATTAGGTAATTCTGTCAGTACCTTCACCAAGTACTGATAAAAATCAATTCCGTTCGTTTTGGCCGTTTCAGCTAGGCTTAAACAAATTTCCTTATTTGTTCTTCCCAAAAGTGAACATTTTTTAATTTTTAATTCAACATAGTTTTGTTGGCATTGTGTGATACAGGCATTTCTCCGTCTTTTAACAGCATTTTAAAAGAATACGAGGAATTACTCATTTTTTTCTAAAAGGGCTTCTCAGAAGGTCAAATAACGTCATAAAACAGAATCCTTTCACCATAATTTAAATATCAAGAACCTTGTAAATTAACAAATTAATAGATCCTGATTATTACTGTAGCTTATATCAATAAACTCCCGACGTATTACCACTACACACATAGGTACATAAATAGTTGCCGTTAATAGGTTCTACATTAATATATCCAGTAAAATCAGGCGGAAAAATCAGATAAAACCCTGTTACATCGATACTTCAGACATAGGCTCTATAAATAGTTGTCATTAATAGCCCCCATAATTATTATTGATTCTATAATTAGTTACCATTAATAGGCCCTAAATCAATATATATGGTAAATTAAGGCGAAAAAATGAGGTAAAATCCTGTTATATCAACACTTCACATATAGGCCCTATAAATAGTCACCATTGATAGCTCAAATATTAATAATAGGCTCTATAATTAATCACCATTAATAGGTCCCATACTAATATAATCAGTAAGCTTAGATAGAAAAACTAGATAAAACCCTGTTATATCAATACTTCAGACATAGGCTCTATAAATAGTTGTCATCAATAGCCCCATACTTATGATAGCCCCTATTAATAAGCACCGTAAGTGGAACTTTCATTTAACAAGAAGAACCCATTATTAAAAGCATTTTTCCAAATAAAAAGCTTTTGCTAATTAGAAATGAAAAGCTCTATAATTATTTAGTCAAACAAACTTAACTGTCCGAAATATTCCACAGTATTTTTTTCATTACATGCAGCTCGTTATAGCCATCAAGTGTTGTGTAGTCAAGTTAGCCAACTACGTGTAATTTAGGATCGCTTGTATCAGCTATATAAAAGTGTATTTATTACCAACATCTACTCCTTGACCAAAGCAATCAATTGTGACGGTTTTCAAAATAAAGCAGTTAAATATTGCTGAATTATTCGTTTACTGATTTATTCAACTCTTCTACGAATACATCAAATGTACGAATACGTAAGATATTGAAATTATTTTTATTTATCCATTTCAACATATCGCCGACGCATGTTATGACCATCTTTATTTACCACAGTTACAATGACTGCTTTCTTCATCATGGTCATTCCCCCTATTTTTATAATTCTTATCCTAACCGAATATATATTTGGCTATTTTCATGTTGTTGATTTTGACAACAATAACACTTTCCATTATTAGTACAACAAAAAAGATCTATTCCTTTATAAGAAATAGACCCTTTATCGAATACTTGTATAACACGAAGGACGTTGCTTTAATAAATCATCATCCGTCAATACCTCAATGCCGATTGCATCCAACTTTTTGATAGTTCGTTGCCTATCCATTTCAAGCAGTGCATATTGCTTTTTAAATAAGAGCGGGGCAATAACACTAATACTGAAACTCAGAATTCTAGCCAGAACCTTCAATATGATAAACCCTACTAATACCGCGATTACACATAAAATAATATTTAACATGGCTTTATCACCTCTTTTACTTAATATAACCCATTGTCTGAATAATTGATAGTCGTTTTTTCGTTAAACTTTATTACCATAAATTTAGGAGAAAAACAGAGCTTTCCCAAAAGGTAGTTTTATGACTTACCTTTACGAACAGCCTTTCTTATTTATGGTTGTATGATAATTTAGCGATTTCTTCAATTACCTGTGCTGTTTTTGCAGGATTTTCTACGATTAAAAGATGAGTACAGTTTTTAAAAGGTATCACTTTGGCATCAGGAATTTTCGATGCTAAATAATCAGCAGACTCTTTCGAATACAACGTACTCTTCTCACCATATACAATTTGCGTAGGAACAGTGAGGTTTGGAAGCACATCTCTAAAATCTGAAACTGCCATCGCATGCCACATCGCTGATAAAACATGTGGAGTATTGTTATTAATTAATAAATCGAGCTGCTCCTTCATAAGGTCATCTGTTAAATATGGCACAGCAATTTTTATAAATGATTTGGCAAATTTAATTAAATCCTCATTAATAACTGTCAAGTCGTTTAGAGAATCTTCTCTTGTATATTTTCCGTGATAAAGTCCAAGGTTCCAATCTCCTTCATTAATCAATTTTGGAGTCATATCGAAAATGGAAACAGATTTCAATCTTTGAACACCAAAATTTTTTACATATTCGAATGAGATGGACGCTCCCATCGAATGCCCCACTAATGTGACTTCTTGAAGATTTAAGTAATCCATCAATTCTTCAAGATCTGTCGCAAATCTTTTTATTGATAACCCTTTTTCCGGCCGATCCGAAATACCATGCCCTCTTAAATCATAGGAGATAACCTGATAGTTTTTACTCAACTCATCGAATACCTGATCGTAGGATGTATGATCCGCTGACCACCCATGGACCAACATGATAGTATTGCCTTCACCTTTTTGCTGATAATACAATTTCACACCATCGCTTGTTTTAAAAAAAGACATATAAATCCTCCTGTTGTTTAATTTATCATTTAAAATACATAATTCCCCTAAATGAAATGACTAGGTTCAAAATTGAGTACCTTGTGTTTACTATTTATATGATTAAAACTTTTAACGCATTCTGTGTAATTTTAAAGTAATATTATTAATAACGAGTAAAAAATTGAAAAGTCGCTTCCCTCACGTTAGAGAAAGCGACTTTTTGTGATATATCCAAACTTTCATTTGGAGACATTTATTAGTTTTTTGTATACTTTATAGTAAGCTGCTAATTAATTTTTGTCATACTGCGATCATAATTCTAAATTTTATAAATTGGCTATATATTAAGCTTTTATAAGAAACCACTTCAGTGAGGAATAATCTGCTGAAGTGATTTTTTGTAATTCGCTTAGGAAAATTATCGTTAAACTAACAAATCTTCAAAATACCCGACATGAACATCAGGGTTAATATTTAGTAAAAGGCGTCGATCAAGTAGCTGATTCCCCCACTCACATGAAGTTTCAGAAACGTGGGAACAACTATGACAAGCAGCTGCGTTTGCAGATAGATTAAACTGAAATTTACCATCAGAACAGTTTGGATCTGATGAGCAATACTGCATACGCTCAATGGCACGTAAAACAATCGCATATAATATATCAGGCTTAGTGAGCGCTGTTAAACCACCTAAGCTACCTTCAGAATCCCCGGATGCAGTATAAATAAACACACCATACATAGAGCTATCAACATATAAACGTTCTTTTAATGAAGTTGTAGAATAGCCGGAGTGTGCAGCTAGCTCTTTTAACATTGCATGACTGAAAGTATGTAATAGTAAGTGCCGTCCAGTTAGGTGTAAAGGTTCTTGATCAAATTCAAGCCTTTGTTGATTGTATCTTTCAATGATGTTCTTAGTTAAATTTTCGGATTGTTCCCATTCTGTAAGCTTCTTCAGATCAAAGACAAAAAAGATTCCTTCACCGTAGTTACGTACAGCGGGTAGCCAGTTATTTTTAGCGTATTGTGTTACTTTATTAATATGTACATCTCCTTCTTCAAAACGATCGATGTAATCAATACGGCTAAAACCTTTTAACACTTGTATTTCAGGTACAGAATCTATCCGATGAATAGCTGAAAAATATGGCCGCAAGCTCGAATGTATATCCACGCTTTCAGATTTAAAACGTATATCTGTTTCATTGAAATAAGGTTGGATGAGCGTATTCCACTCTTGTTTTCGAATTGATTCAAATGTAGGTTTCACACTAGGATCATCTCCTAAAAGTAGCTGCTCCAACGCTGGAATATCCGTAATTTCAATACGATAGCGTTTGGCAATCCGTGACAAAGCTTTTTCTTTATTGCCCGCATCCTCGTATTCTTCTCGACATTCCTCTAAATCCGGTAGTAGCGCTGCAAGGCAGTCATCACCACTTGATTCAGTTAAAGGCACTTTTAAAAAGCTCAGAACGTGCGGTGAGTAAATGTTAGAAGCACCTCTTAAAAAGGTACGCATTGTTTTATCGCATGTATAAGGATCCTTATCTTTTGTTGCTGTTTCCTCAAGCCAGGGAGCCTCTGTTGTACATTTGAATAAATGCTTATCTTCATCATCCGGTTTCATAATTTTTGCAAGTGATCGAACTTTGTTACAAGTTAAACATTGAACAGCTAAATCAGAAAGTGAGCCGCTTTCGTTGTTACGAATGAAGCGAAGTCTTGGCTTTGGGCAGTTATTCCCACGATGTACCCATTTTTCATAAGGAAAATCACTAATATGTCCAGCATTACATACTGTGACAAAACGGCTTGGATATAGTTTAAAGTCCCCTCTACCCGATGTTTGGCAAGTATAGCAATGCGTATTGTTATATGTTGTCATCCGTCCACATTTCAAATTCGAGCAAATTTTCCAACGAGGGAAGGGAGTTGCGCGTACTTTTAAAAAATCTGATTGCTCATTTAAAATTTTGACGTGATCAATGTTTAAAAATTGCGTGATACGCTTGTCCATATCTTTACTTGCACTACGTACATCCCATAAATCAGCAGCGAGAATCATCACGCTCTCGTCTACTAAATCGACAATGGAACCAGGTCCAGCGTGATAAATAAGTTGTGATGGTCGAATCTTATTTTCGTTTTCTGTCATTTTCTTTTCACCTCTACTTCAATCGAACCTTCCACATTGCGCAGCGACATCATAGCTGGCATTGAAACATCTCCTCTTCCCTTTTCACCAAATTGGCGTAATAAATGTGGTTTTCCGTTGTTTAGATTCTTCTTATAGCTTAACTCGCCTTTTTCAGCGTACTTATCAGCTGCGATTTGCCACCAGTCTAGAATATTCTCGATTTCCTGTGTTAACTCTGACGTCTCAAGTTGGGTTTCAACCGCACGCTGTATGAAACGCTCAATTAATTGCTCCAGTTCATCTGACCGTACATAGGCGTTTGCAGATTGTTCTTTGCTTAATTCAAGTAGTGACTGACGAATGACACCGACTAAAGCACCACGTAGGCCTTTATATAAAGCGCCACTTGCAAATGGTGTTACACTCATGGCCTCAACATGGCGATACAAACTTTGATGATATGAACGAAATTGCTCAAAATGTGATAAATCGCGAGAACGCATTGGATTTAAAGTGGTTATAACAATTCCTGGATATTTACGACCGACACGACTCGTTGCTTGAATATATTCAGATGTCGTTTTAGGTTGACCTTGCACAACCATTAAGCCTAGTCGATCAACGTCCACTCCTACTGAAATCATATTTGTAGCTAATACGGCATCTAACGCTTGTTCATCATCATATTGTTTTTCCATTTGCGCAAGTAACTGAGGAATTTCATATGCTTTGCGACGACTAGTCATTTCCTCAACAACAAGCGAATGTTCAAAAATTTTGCTTGAATCCAGCACATCTAACCTACTCACAATTTCATCTTGGAAAGTCGTTAACATTCCTGAAAGCTCCTTTACGGTATTAAAATAGCCGAGCATTGTATAGTAAGGATCCATTGCTTTTGATAGGTTAGAACGTGTAATAACAGCTAAAGCGGCAAAAAGCTGAATAGCTTGTATTTTGTTACTGACACCTGGAGAACAAACACCGACATATAATCGTCCAGACTTTTCAGTTACAGGTACTTCTCGCG
Source organism: Metasolibacillus meyeri (assembly GCF_003049505.1). Classification (GTDB taxonomy): domain Bacteria; phylum Bacillota; class Bacilli; order Bacillales_A; family Planococcaceae; genus Metasolibacillus; species Metasolibacillus meyeri. The sequence goes on along the minus strand of NZ_PYWN01000119.1, from coordinate 11,187 downwards.
AAACAAATGTATCATTTTGCTTTTGTACAGCAAGAGGAAATTGCAAATAATCACGTCCATATAAATGACGAATTTGCTCCTTCGCTCCGCGAATTGTTGCTGTAGAAGCAATGACCTTCGCTTTTTTTCCTTCCCGCGATGTTAAAATATCGACAGCTACTTCGTACAGTGCAGTTAGCGAGCCAAGCGGGCCAGAGATTAAATGCAATTCATCCTGAATAATAAGCGCGGGTGGTGCAAGTGTCTTAATTGGCACATAGCCTCTCTTTCCACCTTTATCCTTGTAAGCGAAACCCTTCAACGAATGATGTAAATTTTTACGACCGAACAGTTCAAACATATCCTTTTTCCACGGCAACTGTGCAATCTTATCGACAGTTCCAATCACCAGTGTTGGCACATGTTGATAAATTGCTTCATCCACTGTATAAATAGGTAACTTATGGTGGAACAAGCATGTTGGCTCGTGACAGCAAATATGCTGTGTATCATCTTTTATTTGATAATCATGGGCTGTTAATTCAGTTCCGCACCAAGGACAATTTAGTAGTTGCATTGGATTACCAGTTTTCACTTCTTGCCCATCACGTAACAAATCCAATTTTTCTTGTGCATCACTTAGTAGATTAGGTGATGAATCAGTACCAACCCAAAGTCCGATACTAAAAGGCAGCTCTCCATATAAATGAACATTTCGTATTCGAATATTTTCCATTGCACAAATAAGCGCTGCAGCTCGTTGGAATTGTTGAGTTGTTAATAACCGCAGTGTATAACGCATAAGGACTGTCACTCCCGCATAGCTACTCACATCATTCACATTACCAGCTAAGCGACGATAAGCCATTGTGTAAGCAGCCACTCCTAAATACGCTTCTGTCTTCCCTCCCCCTGTTGGGAACCAAATTAAATCAACTACATCACGGTCTTCATGTTCTTCATCAGATATACCAGCTACATTCATCAATAAGAAAATAATTTGAAATAAGCGCCAGTTTCCATCATAGATAGGTGGTACTCGCTTGCCAGTAGAGCGATAAATAGAAGCAACTTGCGTCTGCGCTCGTTGAATCAACATCGCCTCATTCGCAAATTGGAAGGCTTTCTTTTCTAATGCCTCATCACTACTGCAAACAAGCGTAATCCCCTCTTTTAGTCGCGAAATGATTTTTTCTACTTGTTCTACGTTTTGCATGGCTTCTTCTTGCAAATGCGGTACTAATGTTTGAATATACTCTTTTTGGTTTGCTAGCCATTGTTCATAGTAGAGAGGTAGTTTATCCAATTTCGTCTTTAGAACCTTCGCTGGTAGTTCACTTAATGATTTCATATCAAATACTTCATCTGGAATGGTCGTATGTTCAACTACTGGTAGTTCATAAAATGGAAGCCAAGTTGTGAAGAGACGCATCTCTTCCCCGCTTTTCTGCCAATCGACTCCTACACCATGTCCAGTTGCTAGCTCTGTATGCTCGCGGTATAAGAGTTCATCTGCTACGTTAAAACGATCCGCCACCGATTGAAACACAGCTACATCTTGTGTTTTGACTGTAATGTCTAAAGCAGTTTGGAACATAATCTCAAACTGCTCAGGATAACTTTCACGCGCATAGTTGTTTAGTAAAAAGACACTGACATGATAAAGGCCATTGCGTTTAATCCAAGAATAATGCAACTGACCAGGGTACGCCTTATCAATGAGTGGATTCACCTTACTATAAGAAAGCTCTTCCTTCTGAACATCATTTTTTAGCTCTACAGTCCAACGAAGAGTGTGTGGTGTCCGTTTATATGTATCGCCATCATACGTTGCCCAATTTGCAGTAATTATAATGGGTCCTAAGCTTCTCATTTTAAAGCTCAGCCCCATACTAGAAGGTCTAAACATTTGACGTGAGCTTAAACGGTCCTCTATCGAGTCATCCTCAATAATGACTCCAGTTTCAATTCCCTCTTCCCGTTCATCTTCAACACTACCTGTTGAACCAAATGGTACGAGTTTCCCTGTTAAATATAGCTGCATTGGGCGTTTATAGCTTCCAAGTTCTTCGTTTTCTTCAAACGGACCGACTAAAAATCTTTGTAGCTCGCTATGAACGGTTTGCCGCGCTTGTAAATAAACCTCTGTTTCTAATTCTGTCTCATTCTTTTTTAGAGAAATACATTCATCTTTTAGTGAAAAAACATTTGAGTATTCTTTTACGATACGAAGTAGCGTCGATTTTGATTCAAATAGCCGCTTATAATCTTTTACTACTAGAATTTCATATTGTTGTAAAAAATCGAATAGTTTTTTAGCTCCTGGTTTCATTGTATTGAACTCACTTCCTTCAATGTCTGCCAATCATGTGTAAATCGCATATAGGCTAATGGGTGTCCATGTGTTTGTATGTTAGCTGAAAAATCAACAATTTTACACGTTTCTGTACCACCAAATCTTGGCCCACGTAAGCCGCGTCCAACCATTTGCTCATATAACACCATACTAGACGTTGGACGACAAATTAGTAGGTGATCCACTTTCGGAGCGTCAAAGCCCGTTGTAAGCACACCATAGTTAAATAAATATTGAATTTCTTTGCTTTTAAACGCTTGAATATGCATACGACGCACAGCTTTTGGCGTTTTAGCTGAAATACATGCTGCTTTTTTACCAACCGAATTTAAAACTGTTGTCAAAAATTCCGCATGTTCTACTGTACATGCATAGACAAGTACCGAACTATCAAGCGGCAGCTCAAGCATGTAGTCAATAATTTTCAAGTTCCGCTCCCGATTCTGCGCAAGGTCATGTAAGAAATCACTTGCAATATCGCCTTCGATAAACAGTTCACCATGCCATTCAATCGGCTCGTCTTCAAATAATAAATACGTCGGCTTCGCTAGATATCCCTCTTCTTGGAAGTAAAGCAATGGATTTAACTGATATTCCTTCTTATTTGGTAAAATAGGTTGAATTAAATTTGCTTGAAACTGATCCACTAATAAGGCGGTCTCATCCATATTACGACCAGGTGTTGCCGTTAGCCCGCAAATCGGAAAAAGCTGGTCCCCAACAAGTTTTTTTGCGAATTGAATAAGCGTATTATAGCTAGCTGCTGTCGCATGATGTGCCTCATCAATAATCATCGCACCGCACTGACGGATTATATCCTCTAATACTGTATCACCGGACTTAATGCGAGAAACGATTTGCTGTATACTACTGACGACCACGCCGCCTATTAAATCATCCATTTCAACATGAGAGCCACCGAAATAGCGATACACTCGTAAAGCCGAACCAAACTCTTTTTCCTGCCACATATCAGCGATGCAAGCAATCGCTTGCTCACAAAGCTCTTCCCCTTGTGCAATCCAAATCATGTATTTCCCCTCAGCAAAGCGTGGCTGTAGCCAATCAATAAAGCTTTCTACTGCAATACGTGTTTTGCCCCCACCTGTAGGTAAGGTTACGATACAGCGCGTTTTCTCTTGCTCCCGATTTAACACTTCTAGCATCCGTTGCTTCAAATCATCTTGATATGGCACAAGTGGAGGAATATGTTTCCGTGGCTCAATATCAATCACTGGTGCAATTCGCTCCGTTCGATCATTTGCAATACCCGCAAAAATTAAAGGAAATTTGAGCGTCGTCACAAAATCACGTGGCCAACGATTACCAGGAATCCATTTTTTCACTGATAACGGACGCGCCATATAACTTGCTGATGTAATATTTTTCTTACTACTTGGATTGCGTTCATATAATGCTGTTAATTCTTCAGTAGACAGTTGTTTTAATATATGTAAACGTAATTCTCTTACAGCTTCATTTGCGCCAGTAAATAATTCAGAACCTCGTTGGACAACTAAAATTCGTGCAAGTTTTTCTTCTGAAAGTTGATCTTCACCTAACGTGTCTAAAATAGATGAAAGTTGTTCGTAATGTTCTTCTCCAATTAAATTTATTAAGATTCTATACGGTACTTTGTAATAATTTATCAACAAACTCACAGCTTGCTGAATTTCATTTTCATATGGAAATCGTGCCATCTTAACATCTTCCAATCTTTAGTGATTTAACAATACTATTATATCATTTTTAAATTTATCGGAAATTGTATTATCATTAGATAACTAAGTTAGGAATAATTAAACAATCAAACGTAAACGTCTATTTACTTGCAAAATACCTAGGAATAAAAACACCATGAGCTTTTCGCTCCCAACCATTGCATGAAAATTAATTAATCACACAGAAAAAAGAGGCTTTTACACCTCTTTAGTTGGATTCTCATTCAAAGAAATTTGCAAAACTTCTAGTATTGCAGTTTATTCTTTAGTCCTTAATGATTCAATTTGTTCTACTGTTAAATCTGTATAATCAATGATTTTTTCATTACCGTTTTTCTTGCTTCTTCCACCCCTTCTTCAAAACCTTTGTTCTTTTCGTCATCCAGTAGCGCTTCTTCATCAATAATTGCTTTTAGTCTTGAATGAAAGGCAGATTCAAATGTAGGCTTCACACTAGGATCATCCCCTAAAAGTAGCTGCTTCAAAGCTAGAATATCTGTAATTTTAATACGGTAGTGTTTTGAAATTATTAACGAATATTTCTATTTATCGCCTGCATCCCCGTATTCTTTTCGACATTCCTCTAAATCCCATAGTAGCGCTGCAAAGCAACCATCACCACTTGATTCAGTTAATGAAAGCTCAGTTCGTGTGGTAAGTATATGTTAGAGGCACCTCTTAAAAAGGTACGCATTGTTTTATCTGTACATACCTTCCATAAATCATGGAGAACAACAAATGCACCCTGGAAAATATAATAATTTCCAGGGTGCGTTTTAGTCTTAATAATATTTATTTGTGTGAGCAGATATTTATTACATTCTTTTCTAGAATCCTGTTCAATAACTCACATTTTTGCCATTTCACGTTTTTGCTTTGCCAATGATTTTCTTTCGTCCTCGAGCAGTTTTACGTAACTTTTCATTTCAATAAATATGCCGTTTGGACAAATTTGCTCTAAGTGAGCGTGACGTAGTTTGTAAAGCATTAGTTCTTTATCGATTGCAGCCATCGTTTTCACAATTTCAGCAATTTCTTTGCGGACACCTCTTGCTTTTGATTGCATTAACTCTCGATGCTTTTCTTTAAGAAGTATGTTAGCTTTATCGATTTCATTTGCTTCAACATACTGCAAAATAATACGAATCACTTCTAGTTTATTCATACTGACTAATCGCCTTATCAATTGATTGTTCAAATGTTTCAATTAAAGTTTTTTGGATTTCAGGTGTTAGATGCTGATTGGCTAAGAGTGGTGTTAGCTTTCCTAAAATTTCTGCTACGACCTGTCCTCTCGATTCAATTGTTTTACGATTTTGACGAAGCAGTGCAACTTCATGCTGGGTTGCTTGCTCTAATTGACGGATATATGCATCGATTTCATTAATTTTCGCTTTACTATTTTCGCGGATTGCTACAATGCCTACTATTTGCTTGCCAATTTCTATTACGTCCATAGCAGCATCCATTTTACGCATATTAAGGGCGTGGTTATTTTCCAGTTCTTGCTTTTGAAGTTCAGTTGATCTTTTCTCAGGGAAAATGACTTCCCCTTCAAATACTTGGTTGTCTATTACTTTTAAACTATTTCGTCGAACCGTCATACATTGACGCCTTCTTTCATTAATTTATTTTTCACTGCTGCAACTTCACGTAAATTTTCGCGTACCGTTGTTAGTTCATTATCACTTAATAAATCTTTATTGCTATCTAATACAGTTAAAAAATCATCGAAATATTCATTGATCGATTGTAAATTCACTTCGCGAAGTTCCTCTACATCTACTAAAACATCGCGTAAAGTGTCTTCCTCCCACTTCGTTAAGCTTTTGTTTACATCTTTTAAGAGGCGGCCCTTCCAACGATGCACTTCGATTACATAAAAGACAATGTCAATGAATACCGTAGCTGCAATCGATAAGTTACGCGTTGATGTGGCACCGATGCGTTTTAAAAAACTAGCTAACGCATTATGTTGCTCTCGTGTGAACGTTTTGCCGAACCATTTGCCGACCGTTTTTAGTGATTTTTTCGCTAGATTTGCAACGCCTGCACCAGCTCCACCACGTCCGCCGTAACGTGCTAAAAATGTTCTTAATATATTATCGGTAGTTCGCGATGCAATTTTACGCGAAATACCTTCGACAACTGGTTCGAAATGGTTTGAAATAATTTCAATTTGTCTAGTAAAGTTAACAATTGCCGCGTTAACAAGTTCCTCGAGCTTTTCATTTAAAATATTTATCTCCTGCTCAAGGTAATCCATAATTTTCTTTCTTTCTAATTTTTCGTAGCGTGGAATTAAATGTGCCTTTACATAGCCTGTACACTCTTCAGCTGAATTCCATTTATTTGTGTCTATTATTTCCTGCTCAATATTATTGTACATATTGAAATTAGCTTTTTTAAATAAAATCGGTAGCTGATTGGTCATTTTTTTAAATGTGTCGTTTATTAATTTTTGTGCTTCTACTTTTTTTACTTTTAAAATGTCAATTTCTTTTTGAATCAGTGCTTTTTCTTCATCCGTAGTTTCATAAATTGAAACTCGTTTTTGCCAAAGTAGTTCAGCTTCTTCTAACAATTGTAGCTGAAAGTTAAATAAAGCTTCATTAACACGTTGTTGTCTTGCTGGAGATTGCACTTCCTTACGAACAGCTGTCCACAATGCTTCTGATTGCGGAAGCTTAACACCATCGCCAGGAATTCCTTCAATAATGAAGTAAGGGATATCTTCATGTAAAAGATCTTTTGCATATTTCACAATTTCCGTAATACGAACATTATCGTTCGTAATATTTGCTGGTGCGCGGTTGATTACTAAGAAAAATTTCACGTCATCTTGCATATAATTAGCGATAAATCGTAAAAATTCAGCATCTGCTTCTCCGATGCCCACGCGGTAATTTACAACATAAATTAGAACATCACTATTTGGAATGAACTCTTTTAGCACTTCCTCATGTTTATCGTGAATTGAACCGTAGCCAGGCGTGTCGAAAAGTCTCATCCCTTGTAGTTGATGGGGCATTTTCGGCACATTAAGGCGCAGGCGTAGCACATCATCAGATGGTTCTAAACATTGCGTGTAAAACTCATTTTCTGTTAATTTTCTTAATGTCGCATTTTTCATTACTGCATAAGGTGTAATCGTTGGATCTACATCATATTCGTACAGCTCAATTACAGTGCCTGTAGTAGGTTGGGCAGCTGTATAAATAATTTGTTCACCAAGTAAACCATTTATAATAGAGGATTTCCCTGAACTCGTTTCACCAAGCATCGTAACAAAGCTTTCAGGATAATCAACGCGCTCTTGTAGTAAATAAAACATCGTCATTAAGGAGTCATTTTCTGTTTTTTCTATAATAGTTTTTATTAAATCCATATTGTCAATAAGATTCATATAACCCCTCCAATGAGCAAATATACTGTAAATCATCTTTTAGTTTTTGTTGCTTCTCTTTATATTCATTAATTTCAGCAAAGCGAATTTCACGTAATTCCTCATACGCCTTTTCTAACATTGCCTCTTGCTCATTATGAATCTGAGTAAGTGTTTGATGTACATGTTGAATAAATTCTGTTAAGTCTGCGTTTAAAGTCGCTGTTAAGTTACTAGCAAATCGTGAAATTGGCTGTTCAAGCTCTTGCATAGTTGTATTTTGACGGTTTTTTTGTACTAAATTTTTTGATGTTTTCCCAATAAATGAACCGATTAATCCTACTACAGCTGTTGCACCAAGTGCCGCCCATCCTAATGGATTGGAGGAGAGTAAAATCACCCCTAGCCCTCCTGCTAGACCACCGATTGTTGGAAGTGTTTTTTCAAATTTTGTTGACGAAGTTTTATAGAATTCCTCAAATTTTGTAAATTCACCTGTTGGTGTACGAATATTTAAATCATTATACGTCTCCTGTACTTTCAATTTAATATCCGTAACGCGTTCTAGATAGTATGCTACTACTTCATTTGTGTAATCTTTTTGTAAATCATTAAAGGCAGTGGCTAAACGATTGCCATCTACAACATTTGATTTTACGATTCTTTGAATTTCTGCTCGCAAGTTTTCTTTTGCAATTGTAACATTGTCTTCAATCCAACTTTTTAATGCACGCTCGTCTTTTGAGATGTCTAGCTTTAGTTGATTAAGAACACTATTATTTTCATCGATATTTTGTTGCAATAAATCTTCTTGCTCTCTTAAATATTCGTAATGAACTTCAGGCTCTTTGTCATACAATTCGATTTTATGCTCTAAAGCTTGAATAACATCTTGAATAGCTTGATGCTGCTGTTTATTCATTTCGTTTTGAATAATGTTCGGCCAATTAGATGTAATGGAATGAATGAAATGTTCAAATTTTGGTATGCCTGATGCGTTAACCATACTGTCATTTCTCGTTAAACGCCCTGTCAATGCAGCATACACATTTAATACACGAATATCTATTTTATTTTCTATTTTATACATTTCCCCTATTTTTTCTAAAATGTATTTGTTATGTTGAAGACCATCCTCAACTTCACCAGTTGACTCATCATGCCATTGATTTTGAACAAACCAGGCTTTTGAAAGTTTGGGCCATACCATTTTCAAAAAATTAGCTTCTTCTGCTGTAATCGGTGGGACTGTACGTAGCATAAATATTGCTGCTGATAGCTTTTCGATGTAATCCATCGTAGTTTTCGCATTCATCTTCGTAATACTACCTACTCCAGGTAAATCGACAAATACAACGCCATTTTTTAACAAATCATGTTTCTTATACAGTTGAATCATTTTCACTTTTTTTTCATTAGCAGGGTTGTGTGCATTATGTACATATTGTTCAATTTCCTTTGCGGAAGATAAATTGATCGGTGCCTTATCTTCAAAATGAACAACAATTTCTTTTTTATTACCGTAACGTATTTCTACTGGTACACAAGTTGTTTCATCTGCATCTACTGGCAATACAAAATCATCCATTAATAATGCGTTTAAAAAGCTACTTTTTCCTGTCCCTTGCATACCTAAGACAGGAATGAAAAACTCTTCAGTATGATTATTTTTTTGCTTATGTCGTAGGCTTTCGACGTATGTTAAGCCAGTTGAAGGATCTTTATCTGGTAATACTTCTTCAATAATTGATAATAATCTTGAATCGTTTAATAGTTTAGTTGCCATTAGAAATCCTCCCTTTTTGTAAACCATTTTTTGTAAAATGGTAGACGTGCATATGCTAAGTCCTTTTCAATGTCCGCAAGCTTATCCGCTAAAGCTTGCTCTTTAATTGTAGTCGTTAACGACATTTCAAGGTTTGATAATTTTTCTTGCAATGCATCGAAGCCTTTATTGTTTACGATTTCATATAAAATTTGCTGTTCCATCAACTTTACGGATTCAACTACATCGCTATTAAGTCGTTGGAACGATTTCTCATTCAACGAAATAAATTGAACAGCAACTTCTTCTAGTTCTTTTACTTGCTGCTTCACATCATTCGTTAACTGCTCTGTTTGTTTTTCATATTGTTTAGTTATCGCTGTTATATGTTCGTCAAAGCTTTGCTGCAAGGAAGCACAAAAATCGTTCAATTGTTGTGTTGAAGATACTGTCATTTGCTCGAATTGCGTTTTTTGTTCATCGATTAATGTTTGGAATATATTTATTTCTTGATGAAGCTGCTGTTCATTTTTCTCCAATTGTTCATTTAACGAAATAAAGGCGTCGTATTGCTGTACTAAATTCGATTGTGTATTCTCAGCTACTTGTACAAAATTTTGCTGCAATTCCTTCAAATTAGATATGAAAGCTGATGTAACTTCCCCTGATTTCATGTCAAACGACTGTATGCTTTTCGCTAATTCCGCTTCTTGTGTTCTTGCCAGCTCTTGAAGCATGTCCGTCATAAGTAGCTTAATCGAATCGATTTGCTGTTGTCCGATATTTGATAACTGTTGAGCTTGCTCCTTTTGTAGCTTTTCTACATCCATTAATAATTTCATCGAATGCTCTACATCACGTACCATTCGTGTAATCGGCTTTTTCGTTGATTCAATATTTGTACTGACCGTTAAAAGCTGCCCCTGTAAAATATATTCGATTTCTTTAATGCTTCGCTCTTGTCGCTGCATAACAGACTGTATGCTGCTTGAAATTCTTGATTCTATATTTTTCGTTAAACCATCTTGTAGCTCTGTCATAATATCTTTTGTTGCTTCATCTATTTCAATCATTAAAGATTTCGTCATGTTACTTCACTCCTATACGTTTTGTTAATGCATGTAGGTATTGTTGATAAGCACGAGATAAATGCCCTGAACTAATTAAATACGGCAAATTTGTTTGAATGTGGTGTGTCATTTCAGCTGCATCATGAACGATTGTTTTCGATTCATCGAGTTGGAGATGTATTAATGAGAATAAAGGGCTGACATCGTTAACAAGACGTTGTCCATCTGTAAAGATGTCCATCCGTTTAACATCATTAAACATTTCAACAGCTTCTTCATAGGCACCACTTTCAAGAAATTCTGTAAACGATTGCATTACTAAATTGCAAACTGATTTTTGTTGCTTCAACTGGCGAACGATTTGACTTTTACAAATTTGTGATTTAGCTTGTCCTACTTGTGATATGTCGGCAAGAACATAGGCATTCGTCTTATTTGATGCTAACCACTTTAATACAGTATCACGTTCCTTCGCTAGTTTATTTTCATAAATAATATATATTTGACCTATTTTTAGCAAACCATTTGTTGAGAGTGTCCTTTGTTGTTGCTCCGTTATTTGTAATGAAAAATAGCGTTGCACAAAATGAATAAGGCTATCTTCATCCCAGCCGAGGACGATTGTTTGCTTAAATGGTTTTTTTGCTTTATTTAATTGCTCCACTCGTTCAATACATTTTTTATAAAACATGCGAACAATTTGATGACTCATCATATACATTTGGTAACTAAGCTCTGATACTTCCATTTGTATTAATTTTCCCGAGTAAACAATGACCTTTTCATTTTTAATTTTTTTAGCATATTGTTGGATTGTTTTTTCATTTTTTGTTAAGTCATTTTCAATATTTGCCAAAATAGATTTAACATTATATATTGTTTGTTCAAGACTTGTTAGTTGATCACGGGCT
>NZ_PYWN01000118.1 GCF_003049505.1 Metasolibacillus meyeri | reverse complement strand
GGAACAAGCTTAAAAACAGAAAATTCAATCAGCTTTTATGCGACGCTAGTGAAAAGTAATAACTTTAAGACGCACAGGAGGCGATGACAATGAGGTTATGCTTACAAAATGTTAGATGGCTGTTCATCGTATTTGCTATGCTGATTGTCACGTTTAGTTTTGCTTATAAAGCATCAGCACATGGCTATGTAAAATCGCCCGAAAGTAGGGCATTGCTTTGTGCGCAAAAGGTGAATCATGATTGTGGTTCAATTATATATGAGCCTCAAAGTCTAGAAGCATCAGGGAATTTTCCAAGTGGGGGACCTACGGATGGTAAAATTGCTAGTGCAGGTGGCACATTTCCAAAATTAGACGAACAATCCGCTAAACGTTGGGCAAAAGTGCCAATGAAGAGCGGTGCGAATATGTTTACTTGGAAATTCACCGCAGCACATGCGACAGACAAGTTTGAGTATTATATTACAAAGGAAGGCTGGAACCCGAACAAGCCGTTAAAACGCGTTGATTTAGAGTTGTTTTGTACAGTAAAAAGCAACGGTAAACGCCCTTCAGAAGAAATGTCTCATCGATGTATTGTACCGGAGCGTGAAGGGTACCACATCATTGTTGCTTATTGGGAAATAGGTGATACACCGAATGCATTTTACAATGTGATTGATGCTAATTTTGATGGGGAATTCGTCAAATCAACACCTGAAACACCTGAGGGTATTGCTTGGAGCTCAAGCAAAGTATATGTAGAAGGTGATAAAATAACATATAATGGTGTAACATATCAAGCGAAATGGTGGACACAAGGTGATCAGCCTGGCAAAGCACAAGTATGGGCTTTGGTTGACAATCGAGTAACGAAAATACCCGCTTGGGACATAAATAAAGTGTACGTAAGCGGAGATAAAGTTTCCTATGATGGCACTACATATCAAGCGAAGTGGTGGACCAAAGGTGAAAGACCTGATAAAGCACAAGTATGGACTTCAGTAGAAGGCGTAAATAAACCGTTAGCTTGGGATGCCGAAAAGGTATATATAGGTGGAGATAAGGCTTTCTATAAAGGAGCAACCTATCAAGCGAAATGGTGGACCAAAGGTGATGAGCCCGTGAAAACACAAGTATGGGCTTTAATCAAATAAATGCAATATACAAGGAGTGGCACAATGAAGAATAAAATTTTGACAGGAACAGTAGCATCATTAATACTAGCAGCAGGTTTAGGTAGCATGACACCTGCGGAGGCAGCGAAGGAATCCGTTACACGTGGAGACTATGTCGTACAATTAATTAAAGAGCTAGGTGTGGAATTAGGCGATGGCTCTTCTATTACATTTACAGACGTATCAAAAGATTTAGCGCCATATGTAGAAAAGGCAGTTGAATTAAATTTAATCAACGGTAAATCTGCGGATACTTTTGCACCAGATGAAAAGCTAACACGCTTGCATGCCTTTGTTATTGCGGCACGCGGCTTAGCAACTGAAAATGCATCACTTGATGTATTAGACAAATTTGCTGACAATGCCAAAATCCACGCATCACATAAGCAAGATATGGCGAATGCAGCTGCGTTGGACATTTTAAATGGCTTTGCAGACGGTACAATTAGCCATACGAAAATTGTCACTGAGCAACAAATGGAGCTGATTGTTAAACGTTTCGTAGAGCAGTACAATAACGCTGCAACAACGGATGATGAAGATGAGGCAAAAGTAGCTTTACGCATTTTAGGTACATCGGATATTCATACGAATTTAGCAAACTATAACTATTATTTAGATCAAAGTGCAAAGGATGTTGGCTTAGCGAATACGGCTGCATTAATTGAAGAAGCACGTTCTGAAAATCCGAATAATTTATTATTTGATAACGGTGATTTAATTCAAGGCACGCCACTAGGCTCATATAAAGCACTTGAAGCGAAATTACAGCCAGGTGAAGTACATCCAGCAGTGGCTGCGCTTAATGCTTTAGGCTATGATGGGGCAACATTAGGGAATCATGAATTTAACTACGGCTTAGACTACTTAAGTGAAGTAATGGATGATGCAGAGTTTACATGGGTAAATGCCAATGTGCGCGATGCAAAAACAGGTGATTACTATTTTGAGCCATATGCTATTTTAGAACGTGAAGTTGTAGATGCAGATGGTGATAAGCATGTCATTAAAGTAGGGGTAACGGGTATTGTACCTACACAAATTTTAGGCTGGGATGCAATTCATTTAACAGGCAAAGTAACAGTAAATCAGCCACTTGATGCATTAGAAAAAGTAATTCCTGACATGGAAGCTGCTGGAGCAGATGTTATCATTGTGCTCTCACACTCAGGTATCGGCTCAGATCAAAATGTACAAGGCAATGAAAATGTAGGGTACCAAATTACACAATTAGAAGGTGTAGACGCGGTCATTACAGGACATTCACATATGCAATTCCCAGGTGATTATCAAGATTTAAAGAACGTTAATCAAGACAAAGGAACGATTAATGGTATACCAACAGTGATGCCAGGTGCATATGGTAGCCATCTAGGTGTGATTGATTTAGAGCTAGAGCTTGAAGGGGATGAGTGGGTAGTAACAGATGGTACAGGAGAAATCCGTGCAATCAATCGCGAAGGCTTAGTACCATCAAAAGATGTATTAGAAGCTGTGAAGGATGCGCATGAGGGTACTTTAGAATATATCCGTCGTGCGGTTGGAGAAACGTCAGCACCGATTAATAGCTACTTCGGCTTAGTACAGGATACAGCGGCAATTGAAATTATTACACAGGCTCAAACATGGTTTATTCAAGACCAGCTTAAAGGTACAGCAGATGCTGAACTGCCAATGCTATCAGCGGGTGCACCGTTCAAAGCAGGCTCTCGCGACAATGCAAGCGACTATACAAATATTCCAGCAGGCCCGTTAGCAATTAAAAACATGGCTGATATTTATCACTATGATAATACTGTAGCGACTGTTAAAGTAACAGGTGCAGAGGTCATTGAGTGGCTAGAAATGGCAGCAGGCGTATTTGCAACGATCGATCCTACTAAAACGGAAGAACAAAATATTATTGACCCAGAGGCACGCTCATACAACTTCGATGTATTAGATGGCGTAACGTATGAAATTGATGTAACCTCTCCAGCAAAATATGACCGTCGTGGTAATGTTGTAGATGAATCTTCAAATCGTATTAAAAATGTACAATTTGATGGTAAGCCAATCGACTTATCACAAGAGTTTTTAATTATCGTGAATAACTACCGCGTAGGCGGCTCTTACGGTGCTCAGTTTGTGAAAGCGGATCAATCAAACTTAACAGTATATGCACATGAAAACCGTCAGGCGATTATTGATTATATTATTGAAAAGGGTACAATTAACCCACAAGCAAATAATAACTGGAAGTTTGTAGCTTTCCCTGAAAATACAAAAGTGGTGTTCCTTACTGCAGATGTAGCGAAAGACTATATCCCTGAAGGAAGCAATATCGAATATATCGGACCGAGTGCAAATGGCTTCGGTAAATTCTTATTGAAATAAAGTGAAACTGAGGTTTCGTCCTCAATAATGCAAGGGCTGTGCGAAAAGATATTGTTTCGCACAGCCCAATTTTTTGATTCGTTTATAAATAATCCAAACTTATTTGTGAGACAAAAGAGGAACTATCTTTTTTATTCCACCAGCCCTTGTCCTGCTGAAAATTCTCGATATAATTCATGATTTGCAAGTAGCTCTTCATGTGTACCTTGTCCCGTAATTTGGCCTTTTTCAATAAATAAGATTGTATCAGCATGTAAAATTGTAGCAAGACGGTGGGCGATAATAAATGTTGTACGTCCGTGCATTAATCGTTGTAATGCCTCTTGTACATAAATTTCCGAGCCGCTATCTAAATTAGATGTCGCTTCATCTAAAAGTAAAATTTGTGGATTATGTAGCAATGCTCTTGCGATTGCGATACGTTGCCGCTGTCCACCAGATAATTTCATGCCACGTTCCCCAACTTCCGTTGCAAATCCTTCAGGTAATTCATCGATAAATTGTAGCGCATTTGCAGCTTTAGCAGCTGCCCTTAATTGTTCCTCACTTGGAGGTTGTTTCATACCATACATAATATTATCTGCAATAGTCCCACTTAATAAAGGGCTTTCCTGTGAGACATAGCCGATTTTACTACGCCAAGCTTGTAAATTAAATGTAGAAATCGCTTTATTATTAAAGGTAATGCGTCCGTTCGTTGGCTCATAAAAGCGTTCAAGCAATGAGAATATTGTTGTTTTCCCGCCACCACTTGGCCCGACCAGCGCTGTCACTGTACCGGGGGAGGCAGTGAAGCTAAGATTTTGCAATATTTGCTTCGTCTCATTATATTGGAAGCCTATCTGTTCAAAAGCGATTGTGCCTTGTGTTGCAGGTTGGTCCAATGCGCTTGGTTCACTTGGCATAGAGAAAATTTCCTGAATGCGCTCGGTTGCCCCCATCGCCTTTTGGAAAGATGTAAAAAATGTCGCCATTTGTGCAAAAGGTACGATAATTTGAAACAAGTAAAAAATAATCGCTACGAGTGCACCAGCAGACAAAGCCCCGCTTGCTACTTGCGTACCTCCGTAGCCTAAAATAACAACAAGCACAAGCATCATTAACAATGTCATAATAGGAGAAATCAATGCCTGCACACGTGCTTCCTTCAAGCCATAGCCAAATAAAGAGCGAATGGCTTTATTGCCGCGCTCATTCTCAAAAGGCTCAGCATTGTATGCTTTTACTAAGCGAATATCTGCTAAAATGCGCCCAAGCAAGCCAGAAAAGGAAGCCATTTCAGATTGAGTAGCAATCGCGATTTTTTGCATAATTTTACCGAGTGGCATCATAATAAGTAGTGAAACAGGTACGCTAATAAGTAAAATTAAAGTCATTTTCCAATCGATAATAAAGAGTAAAATAATGGCACCGATAATGGAAATTGCTCCAGAAATGACTTGTACCATTTGCTGTGTAATAAGCGTTTTCAATGTTGTCGTATCCTGTGTAATACGGCTCATCGTGGCACCCGTTTCATTTGTATCATAATAATGCACAGGTAAATGCAGCACTTTATGCCATAATTTTTCACGTAAATCTGCAACAATTCGTTCCCCGATAAACGTTAATAAGTAAAATGACACACCTCCTGCAACGGCTTGTACAAGGAAGACAGCTAAAATGATAGCCAACATACGCCAATTAAATAACTCAGTTGTTAAATTATCAACTAAGTTCATCGTTACTAAGGGTAAAACAAGGCTAGCCACCGTCTCTGCTAATGTAATAGATAATGCGATAATAATCATACCAACAGGCCAATTTAAGCCTTTTAATAAAGTAATAAATGACTGAAAAGCACCAGATTTTGTTTTAGAAGACTGTTCCATAAAGCACCTCCTTTATTTTATACGTATGGATTTGGAGAAAAGTTTCTTTTTTTGAGTGCCAGGCACACATACAATTTAAACACAATTCTATTCAATTTTACTTTCTTTTCAAATGTCGTTAAAATAGAAAGGATGGATATAGTAACAATGCCCAAGTGTGCTAATAGTCTGGGGTGGACTATAGGCAATAATTTACTTGTCAAATAGGTTATAAAAACAGATACTAAGTAAGTATACTTGATATAAATGCGTAATTAATGTATGAAAGGAAATGGCTTTATGACATTACAACAGTGGGTGAATGATTTATCACAAATCATGGATCCTTCAAATATAAAAATAAATGAATCGTTAAAAACATACACAATGACAAAATTAGGCGGGCATGCGGATATTTTTGTTATGCCGAATACGGAGCAAGAGGCGCAAGCTATTGTCAAATATGCACATCAGCACAATGTACCTTTACTCATGTTAGGTAATGGTTCAAATATGGTTGTACGTGATGGTGGTGTGCGTGGCATCGTTATTCATTTTGCTAAGTTAGATAAAATTCAAATAACCGAGGAGCTTGTTTTTGCACAAGGCGGTGCTTTATTAAAGGATGTTTCAAAATATGCAGCAGCCGAAAGCTTAACAGGCTTAGAATTTGCATGTGGTATCCCAGGCTCAATCGGTGGTGCTATGGCAATGAATGCGGGAGCATATGGCGGTGAAATTAGCGATGTCATTGTGGAGACGGTTGTGCTAACACGAGAAGGGGAGCGCGTCGTTTTGACAAAGGGCGAATTAGAGTTGGGCTATCGTACGAGTATTATTGCTAAAAAAGGCTACTATGTTTTATCCTCAACTTTCCAATTACAGCGCGGTGAGCAAGAAGCAATCGATGCGAAAATAGCTGATTTAACGTATCAAAGAGAGTCACGCCAGCCATTAGAATATCCTTCAGCAGGCAGCGTTTTTAAACGTCCAACAGGCTATTTTGCAGGGAAATTAATTCAAGATAGCGACCTGCAAGGAAAAGGAGTCGGTGGTGCAGAAGTATCAAAGAAGCATGCAGGCTTTATTATTAATAAAGACAATGCAACAGCGACTGACTATATTGAAACAATTCAAATGGTACAGCGAGTTGTGAAAGAAAAATTTGATGTTGACTTAGAGCTTGAAGTAAAAATTGTGGGTGAAGATTAATATTGGGGGATGACTTCATCCCTCTTTATCGCTATAAGGAGTAATAAAATGAAATTTATTTCGTGGAATGTCAATGGTATTCGAGCATGTATAATAAAAGGCTTTTTAGAGTATTTTCATGCGATGGACGCAGATTTTTTCTGCATTCAAGAATCGAAATGTCAGGAAGGACAAGTTGTCCTACAGTTAGACGGTTACTATCAATATTGGAATTATGCACAGAAAAAGGGCTATTCGGGCACTGCTATTTTTACGAAGCATCAGCCACTCCATGTTCATTACGGTGTAGGCGATGAAAATAGTGAGCCTGAGGGACGTATCATTACATTAGAATATGAAAAATTTTATTTAGTAAACGTTTATACGCCAAATGCACAGCGGGATTTAGCGAGACTTCCTTACCGCATGGAGTGGGAGGAAAAATTAGCGCTTTATTTGAAGCAACTTGATGCAAAAAAACCCGTCATTTATTGTGGTGATTTAAATGTTGCGCATCATGATATCGATTTGAAAAATGCCAAAGCGAATCAAGGGAATTCTGGAGTAACTGTTGAGGAGCGAGCAAAGATGACGGAATTGCTGGAGTCAGGCTTCTGCGATACGTTCCGCACATTGTATCCAGCGCGTACCGATGCGTATACATGGTGGTCTTATATGAATAAAGTACGCGAGCGCAATATCGGCTGGCGCATTGACTACTTTATTGTGTCACAACGCATCATGCAGCATGTGCAGGAAGCGGATATTCATTCGCAAATTTTAGGTAGTGATCATTGTCCAATTGAATTAAAACTAAGCACAGACGCAATATGATAGAGAGGTGGATTTTATGAGCAAGATAAAGAGCAAAAAAATAATAAATATTGCTATTTGGACTGTCGGTATACTTATTATTTTAGCTGGTGCAGCAGTGGCTGGCGTACATATGTATGTGGCAAATTCCTTGCCAAAAATTGAAGGAGAAGTTGATTTAGCGATATTAGATGCAGATGTAAAGGTAACGCGTGATGGGACGGGTGTACCGCATATCGTAGCACAATCGGATGCAGACTTATACAAAGCGCAAGGTTATGTGCAAGCGCAGGATCGCCTATTCCAAATGGATTTATCACGTCGTCAAGCGAGTGGGCGATTAGCAGAAGTTATTGGAGAAAATGCTGTTTCAACAGATAAGTTTTTCCGCACATTTAGCTTGCGTCACGCGGCTGAGCAGTCATGGAATGAATATGACGATGAAGCGAAGCAAATTTTGCAGTGGTATGCAGAAGGTGTGAACGCCTTTATTGATGAAGTTAAAGGAACTAGTAAACTTTCATATGAGTTTAAGTTACTAGGGTACGAGCCAGAGCCATGGACACCTGTTGATTCTTTAACAATTGGTAAATTTATGGCGTATGATTTAGGTGGCAACTGGAATATGCTTGCGTTCCGTCACTGGGCTTTACAAAATTATACAGAAGAGCAAATGGCAGAATTAATGACCCAATATCCAGATAATGCGAAGTCCATCATTGAAGCCAACTTAAATAATCCAGTTGATGTAGCAGGTGCTTTCAATGTAGAATTATTGCCAAATGAATTTAACGGTAGTAATAACTGGGTCGTATCAGGTGATTTAACGGCGTCAGGTAAGCCGTTGTTAGCGGATGATCCACATTTAGGATTAAACACACCATCAATTTGGTATCAAATGCATTTACAATCACCAGAGCAAAATGTCAGCGGTGTTATTTTTGCAGGGATTCCAGGGATTATTTTAGGTCATAACGAAAGTATTGCATGGGGTGTAACGAATGTAGGTCCTGATGTACAAGATTTATATATTGAAACACCAAACCCTGATAACCCTACTCAATTTAAATATGATGGTAAATGGGAAGACGCCATCGTTCGAGCTGAGCCAATTAAAGTAAAGGGCGGCAAAACGATTGATTTTGAAGTGGTGGAAACACGCCACGGCCCAATTATTTCAGAGCTAGTATTTAAAAAAGAAAAGCCGACAGCCGTATTCTCGATGCAATGGACAGCTTTGCAGCCAACGAGAGAACTTCGCGCAATCATCGGTTTTAATAAAGCAACGAACTGGGAAGAATTCGAAACAGCATTAAATGATTTCCGTGCACCAGCACAAAATTTTGTCTTTGCATCAACGGATGGCACAATTGCTTATAAAGCAAACGGCGATATCCCAATCCGTAAAAAAGGTGATGGACAGCTACCAGTACCGGGAGATTCCTCTGAATACGGTTGGGAAGGCTTTATCCCTTACGATGAATTACCAACGGTCATCAATCCAGAGTCAGGCTATATTGCGACAGCGAACAATCAAATTATTGGTGAGGAATATCCCTACCATATTACGAAGTTCTGGGCACAGCCTTATCGCTATGAGCGCATTGTGGAAATGATTGAATCGGTAAAAGAGAGCATTGGTACAGCTGATGAAGAAGGCAATGTGTATGAAGGTTTTACAAGAGCAGAAATGAAGGCGATGCAAATAGATAAGAAAAACCTATATGCAGCTGAATTTTTACCAGGCTTCTTAGAGACGATTAAAGCAAATGATCAAGAGGGCAAATATACCGATATCATTGCATTAATGGAAGAATGGGAGCTTTATGATAACAGAGATGATGCACAGCCACTTATTTGGCATTTCTTAATTGAAGAAATCAAGGAAACCATTTTCAAAGAGCATATGCCAGCAGATGTTTATGAAATGATGCCTGGTAAATATCAAATTATGGATGAAATGCTGCGCAAAGCATATGCTGGCAATGAAGGTGTGTGGATTAAGCAGGCAGGTGGGCTAGATCAAGTCGTATACGGCTCATTTGAGCGTGCAATCGCTGATTTAAAAGCGAAGTACGGCACATCTATTACGAAATGGCAATGGGGTAGCTACCATAAAATATTATTCAAGCACCCACTTGCAGGCGCATCTGATTTTATCGCGTCATATGTTAATCCAGCAACGATGGGCTCAGGTGGCTCACGCGTAACAGTTATGGCAGCTGCAACAGATGCGAACGGTAATATCAACCATGGCGCATCATGGCGCTTCGTCGCTGATTTAAATAATTTAAATTATGCAGAACATATTGTTGGGCCGGGACAAAGCGGCCATTTCAAATCGAAATGGTACGACAACCAAGTATCACGCTGGGTATACGGTCGTTATCACCGCACGTATATTAACGGTGAAATCGATCCAGCCTATGATTTGATTTTAAAAGCGCAATAATGACTAAAAGCTGTAGTACAAAGGGGCATTGACCTACTTGTGCTACAGCTTATTTTTATTTTTCTCTATTGCTTACAGATATTTATCACACATTAACGGACATGAGTACCATGTTTTAACTGTCCATTAAAGCCTGATTAGTCAAATATAGATAATCGCATTTTGGTATACCTATGTATTCAACGCACAAAAAGCATATGAAATGACCTTGAATCATTTGATATGCTTTTTGCTCCTTGTTTTAGACTAACTAGGATAGACTTTGATTTTAATATCATAGGCTTTCAAAATCTCATGGCTAGTAGCATCTAAAATATCAACTTCCATTGCAAAGCCGCTTTCCATAAACATAAAGTGTACAGATTCAGAAAAGGCGATTGTTTCAAGCTTTGTTGGAACCAATGTTGGAGTACGTTGGGATAAGTCAAATTCTTGATTATCCATCCACCATTTGCCGAAGTGAATGCGTATATCATTTTGAAGCCTATTTTGTGCTTCGAACTCTATATATGTATTTTTTTCTGTTTCATGGATATAAACAAGTGTGACTTTCAAATAAAAGTCTTTGTGCTGAATTAAATCAACTTGTATCCCTGTATATTCACTTTCATCTGGAAAAAATTCTTTCACTTCTTCAGGTGTCCATTCATCCATTTTACTGGTATCTAGTTTTTTCTTTCCATTTGTCATATCGATAAAGATTTTTTCTCGTTCCATTATAGAGCCTCCTTTAAATTGCAAACACATGACCTCATATTAGAAAATCGATTAGTAGTGAATGTTTTGTTATTTTTATCAATGTTACTACATTATGTATAAAATGTAATGTATATATAAACGATAATCCAGTATTTATGATATGAAATTATTTATCATTTTGGAATCCTATATCTGAAACAATAGAGTGTTTGATTACAGTTCAATATGCTTGAATTAAGTAATTTAAACGTAGATTTCAGCTTATGATTTTAAAATTTTATCATGTTTATATTCTATCAAGGAGTTTTTTATTAGTTGATTGAAATGAGGGGAGCAGTAGTGCACCTCATATTTTTCGCCCCTTAAAATGACATCCATTTATAATTTGAATAACTCAACAACGCAATATTTGTTGATAACTAAATAAAACCTAAACATTCAAAGGAACATTTGAATGTTTCTTGCATATAGTATATACTACAATCAAATGAATGTTTGAATGAGGTGGAAATGGAATGAAGGATGTTTGCGAAGTAACGAAAATTAATGAAGAGACGGTAGAACGGGTGCAAGGACAGTTGCCAGAGCTAGGGCATGTCGCAAAGTTTTTAAAGGCTTTGGCAGATGAAACGCGCTTGAAGATTGCCTATGCACTAACAATTGAAAAAGCTTTATGTGTTTGTGATGTGGCAGCAATTATTGGCTCCTCTGTCGCAACGGCTTCGCACCATTTACGTTATTTGAAGGAAAATCGATTAGCGAAATCGCATCGAGAAGGGAAGCTCGTTTATTATTCTTTAGCAGATGAGCATGTTTATCAAATTGTGAAAATTGCCTACGAGCATGCGGAGGAGGACAATTAAATGGCTACTAGTGGACAGCAATATCGCCTTGAAAATTTATCTTGTGCAAGTTGTGCGGCGAAATTTGAACGCAATGTACGAGAGATTACGACTGTTGAAGATGTGCAGCTCAACTTTGGTGCAGCAAAATTAACGGTCGTTGGTGAAGCCACTGTTGAACAGCTTGAAGCGGCTGGAGCCTTTGATGGCATTAAAGTGAAATCAATCAACGATCGACGTAAAGCAGCGATTCCATTTTATAAGCGTAAGGAAAATATTTTTGCAGGCGTATCTTTATTATTCGTAGTGGCAGCTTTTATTGCAAGCTCATGGAAAGGTGAAGAGAGCATGCTTGTTGTAGCTCTTTATTTAGGAGCAATCGTTGTTGGTGGGCATGCGATGTTTTTAACAGGCTTTAAAAATTTACTGCGCTTTGAATTTGATATGAAAACATTAATGACCATTGCGATTATTGGTGCAGCTATTATTGGTGAATGGCAGGAGGCAGCTGTTGTCGTATTTTTATTTGCAGTAAGTGAAGCATTAGAGGCGTATTCTATGAATAAGGCGCGCCAATCAATTGAAACATTGATGGATATTGCGCCACCTATTGCACTCATTAAACGCACACATGGTGACCATTCGCATGAGGTGGAGGTACCGACAGAGGATGTGCAAATTGGCGATATCCTTATTGTGAAGCCAGGGCAAAAAATTGCAATGGATGGCATTGTGATAAGCGGTACTTCATCTGTCAATCAAGCATCGATTACAGGCGAATCCATTCCTGTGCATAAAGCGTTAAACGACGAAGTATTTGCGGGAACATTGAATGAAGAAGGCGCACTTGAGGTAGAAGTAACAAAGCTTGTACATGATACAACAATCGCAAAAATTATCCATTTAGTAGAAGAGGCACAGGCGGAAAAAGCGCCATCTCAAAAGTTTGTGGATCGCTTTGCTAAATACTATACGCCAGCTATTATCGTTGTGGCGATACTTGTAGCGATTATTCCGTCCTTGGTTACAGGGAACTGGCAGGAATGGATTTATCAAGGTTTAGCTGTACTTGTTGTAGGTTGCCCATGTGCATTAGTTGTATCAACACCTGTTGCCATCGTGACAGCAATTGGTAATGCAGCAAGACATGGGGTACTCATCAAAGGTGGCGTATACTTAGAGGAGCTAGGACATATTAATGCAGTTGCCTTCGATAAAACAGGCACACTAACAAAAGGAACACCAGAAGTAACAAATATTATGACAGCAAATGTAACAGAGCAGGAGTTACTTGCATTAGTAGGCGCTGTCGAGAAAAAATCGCAGCATCCATTAGCACAGGCAGTGTTGAAAAAAGCGGTAGAGCAGCATGTGGAACTAGCTAGTGCAATAGATTTTCAGTCGGTAACAGGAAAAGGTGCTTACGCAACAATTGATGGGAATCAAATTTCAGTAGGTAGCGTAAAATGGATTGCCTCGCTTGTTACAATTAGTGAAGAGTTCACTCAGCAAATTGAAAAACTTGCAGCGGAAGGACAGTCTGTTATTGTCGCAGCACGCAATAACGAATGTATCGGTATATTAGCGATTGCTGACCAAATTCGTGAGGAAAGTAAAGAAGTTGTATCACGGCTTGAGCATAGTGTGATGCTAACGGGTGATGCGCCATTAACAGCACAGGCAATTGCGAAAAATCTAGGCATTACAGATGTACGTGCAGGTTTATTGCCAGAGCATAAATTACAGGCGGTGAAGGAATTGCAACAGGACTATGGAAAAGTGGCAATGGTTGGTGATGGTGTCAATGATGCCCCAGCACTTGCAACAGCTTCTGTAGGAATCGCAATGGGCGGCGCAGGTACAGATGCCGCATTAGAAACAGCCGATATTGTACTGATGGGCGATGACTTAACGAAGCTGCCGTATACAATGCGTTTAAGTAAAAAAACATTAACGATTATTAAGCAAAATATTGCGTTCGCACTATTACTAAAGCTAGTCGCACTATTGCTCGTTATTCCAGGCTGGCTCACTTTGTGGATTGCAATTTTTGCAGATATGGGCGCTACTTTGCTCGTTGTATTAAATTCTTTACGTTTGCTGAATAAACAATAAAATGACTGTTGGAAAAGCAGGTTGATTCATGCATTTTCCAGCAGCTTTATCATTTTCCTGAAATATTAAAATGTTTACTAATATGAAAATTTATTCATAGGGTTAATATGGTATTAATGCTAGAAAAATGAGGAGGTATTCGTTGTTTTATAAATAAAAATATAACTGCGAACAAGTTATTTGCAACATAATATATGATGTTATATGATAAGGGGACAAATTTAAAGATGTACTAGCACAAGACTTTTGGTGAAAAGTGAGTATGACAAATCTTCATAGTACATGAATGATTGAGGCGATGTAATTGACACAACCATTTTTAATGAATGTTACTGAAGAAATTGTCCGTGGACTTGTTCGGTTTTTACTTTATGGAGTAGAGTACCAAACGTTTTGTCATTGTGAACAATGTGAAATGAATATTATCGCGGAGGCATTAAATAACTTACCACCGCAGTATGTAACATCGCACGTAGCACGAGAAGAAGCCTTTAAAATTTTAAACACACCACAAAACATCGAAGCAATTAATAAAGAAATTATTCACGCGATTCATAGGGTAGGGCAAGATTTGCATCATAATGAATGATGACAAAACAAAACTGTCCTCAAGTGTCATATGATACTTGAGGACAGTTTTGTTGTATAATTTAGAGCATTATAAAGTGAACCTTCAATCAGTGGGGGTTTTCCTCATCCCCCACTGATTGGTG
>NZ_PYWN01000117.1 GCF_003049505.1 Metasolibacillus meyeri | reverse complement strand
AGATGTGTATAAGAGACAGGTTATAGACTACCCATATGATTTTATGCTTCATCAACCTTTATCATGACAATTATTTTTCTTGACTACTAGAACCAAACGAGTTAGAATAGTCAAAGTGTAAAATAAATGCAGCAGTTGTGTAGCTTTTTTCTGTATTTTATTCCTTCACACTTGATTGTGAACGGTGTATTGCGTAACCCTCAGGCTGCAAGGGCGAAGATACAAAATAATAAAATGCAAAATAAGTTCGGAGGCAACTGGTTTTTGTTTTACAACAAAAAAAACCAAATTTAAAGGAGGAGACACAATTATGTCTCGTTATACAGGTCCATCTTGGAAAATTTCTCGTCGTCTTGGTATTTCTCTAAGCGGCACAGGTAAAGAAATCGAAAAACGCCCATACGCACCAGGTCAGCACGGTCCAAACCAACGCAAAAAGTTATCTGAGTATGGTTTACAATTACAAGAAAAACAAAAATTACGTCATATGTACGGTATGACTGAACGTCAATTCAAAAACCTTTACAACAAAGCTAGTAAATTACAAGGTTTACAAGGTGAAAACTTCATGATCCTTCTTGAAACTCGCCTTGACAACTTAGTTTACCGTTTAGGTTTAGCTCGCACTCGTCGTGCTGCTCGCCAATTAGTAAACCACGGTCACGTTTTAGTTGATGGCAAACGCGTTGATATTCCATCATACAGCGTAAAACCAGGTCAAGCAATCTCTTTACGTGAACGTTCACAAAACTTATCTGCTGTAAATGAAGCAATCGAAGTAAACAACTTCGTACCAGAATACCTTTCATTTGATGCAGATAGCAAAGTAGGTACATTCGTACGCTTCCCAGAGCGCTCTGAATTATCAGGTGACATCAACGAACAATTAATCGTAGAGTTCTACTCTCGTTAATCAAATTGCTCTGCAAAGAGTAGTTTCAAAACCCCTAGAAAGCCTTTTATATCAAGGTTTTCTAGGGGTTTTTTGTTTTTTGAACAATGCAAATTACTGCATGGAATAACTTTAATTTGGGGCTAAGTGGGGCTAGATTGGGGCTAATATAAATTGGTGGGCGTGTGTAGGAATGGGTGAGTTTAGATTGGAGCTAATTGCTTCAATCTTTTTTATTTTGGCATCATAATAAAAGCACCTCGACTATGTACATTGGAGCCTACTATCTATTTTACAATATGGAAATATTCATTCCATTTTAACTTTAACTTCATAGATCTGCCTATTGCATGCATGATTCAACTAGATAAACCCCATCAATTTGTATTCTTGTAGTTAAAAGTGTTTTTGTGTATGAATTTATCATTTCTTAGAAGGGCAATATATTTTAATGTCGAATGTATATAATATGGAAAAAATTGATCATCTATAGAATTGTGGAAACAGCGAAAGAAAATCAGCTCAATCCACTTCGATATTTATCCCATGTCTTGGAGCAACTACCGTTAATCAATATAACGGATGACGCAACGTTATATGCGTTCATGCCTTGGTCAGATAAAATCCCAACCAACTGCCACGTACCTAAAATAACCACATAGATACTCTAACAATAGCGCCCCCTAGAAAACAGGTAGGCGCTATTTGACGCTTACGAATAAATTTACACATTATCTACATTAACCTTTTAATTACAGGGGTATATTACAAAGGTTGAAACTTGCAGAATTCGATGTATGATAGGAGGCGGGTTTCCCCAGCCTTTTTTATTCTTCAATATTCACGTTGTATATGTCTACATCAATAGAAGATTTTATTTTTTGGAAAAATTGTATATGTTTAACTTCGAAATGAATACCAGCTGTCTGATATTTATCATATTGTACGCCAATGAAAGTTTCGCAGTTGAGATTATATTTCTGTTGATAAGAAATAATTGTGTTTAAATGTGGGTTTACTTTTTGGAATAGATATTCTATTTGTTCGTGAGTGTATTTAATTTCACTTTTATTTGAATGTATATTGAACTCCCAAGCTGTGAATGGATGTATATCTGATATTGTTCCTCTTAACCATGGCTCTCCTTTTTTATAAGTTTTCGCTGATTTTACGGCTAATTTTTCTGAAAAAGAATCTATTGGAAAGCTTTCACCAGAAATGCGTAGAGTAATGCTCGAATAATATTTTTCCATTTATTTTCTCCTTTGTAAAAATAAATTGAAATATTTCATTTCTAAGTATATTATAATATAAAAAGGGAGGTAATTGTAATATGTATAAAAATGTTTTTTCTTTTTTAGTTGTTTTACTTGCTATTTTTTCTTATTCTGCTGTAGCTTCTGCAGAAATGGAGAGTCAAGAGAAGCTTTTGGATTATCCGTCTGAGGAAAAATTAGAATTGATAGATTTTTCTGATGCTGAATTAGTACCTTTACTTGAAGTAACAACTTATTCTCGTGATGTTAGATTAAAACGTATAGATATTGGTAATGGCTCAATACAAACAATGAATACATATCAAATGGGACGATTTTTAAAGGCTAATAAGTATGAGGATGCCCATGCTTTTAAAAGAGAGGCATTAAAAGGTGTCCCAGGTGCGGGTTCGATATCTCGTTATAATATTTATTATCATCAAGGTACGAGAGAAGTATTTGTGATTAATAGGCAAAATATGGGAGTATTCACAGGCTATTTATTTGTTTTCTAGAAAAGTAGTGATTTTGAATTAAAGAAGCAGAAAGTGTAGCCGATGAAAAACCTACATTCCTTTATGTAAAAATTGAAGAAAAATAACGCTCAATATATGAATTAAGCTACATCAACAGAACATAAAATTCGATGCTCTGTTGATGTTCTGTAGCGTCAGCAAGCTCATAATGCACTTTAAGCCTGATATAAATTCAAAGTATGTGACTGCTTCTTCATAATTCTTTAGCTTGGGATACGTACCAATAGCCTTCACACCATAAAATATAATCTTCGGTATATACTTCGATTGGTCAGCCTCTTCCTCTGACGGACACGCCTTTAATGAACGGATATAGGCTTTTATATAAAGTTTGTGCTTGTGCATTTCTTCTGCTGGATCGTACTTCTTATACATGCTCCATCACTCCTTGATCTATAATTTAAAGTCGGGTATAGCGAAATTGTCAACTCCTTAAATTCCTTTCGCTGTCGCTTCAGTCAGACATTTACCGTTGACAATTGCCACGTATTTTCTTCTGCAACAAGTTTCACTTTTGGCCGAAGAAAATAAAAAGAGGTAGCAAATTTGCCACCTCTAAAATATTTCTGATCTTCAACAATCTCGCCCTATTGTTGAAAGTTGCTACCTTCCCTGTTGTTCAAACCACTCCAATGCCCGTTGTTCCATTTCGCTCACGAAAGGTTTTTTTGCTTTGCTGTAATAAGCCGTATCATCATATTTTTGAGCCAGTTCTTCTTTTAAACGCTTGTATCGTTCAACCTCATCGGGATGGGTTCTTAAGTAATCTCGAAAAACTAAATGCCGTTCGATTTGAGGATTATCATACTGGTAAACATGGATGTGGTGGGTTCTGTTCTCCCCTCCTTTTCGAAATAATCATCGATCTTGTATGCCCCATTCCCCAGCAACGTCGTATCCAAGTAAGCTCATTTGGTCATTGAATTTATCGATTTTACCGATATCTTTGACGAGACACATCATGTCAATAACAGGCTTTGCATTCATGCCTAAGATAGAGGTGCTACCAAAATGTTCAAACTTTATTATTTCATTCCCGAAAACCCCACTCAAAAACTGAGCCTCATCTTCAAACATTCTACACCAATTTTCATCATACTCCGATAGCCTAATTTTCAATTGTATCATCCTCCCTAAAGCACTTTTCAATATATCAATCTACCACAAAATGGCCCGTTTGTTGAAGGGCTCTACTCTTCTACACCTATGCGCTCTTTGTATTCTTTCAACATCTCTTTTTGTGATTTTAACAATGACTGTAATTCTTTATTATTTGGATCTTTTTCTAAAACAGATTTGGCCAACGAAATATTTTCTTCTAAAACCGGGATCATCTTTTTCAACTCGTCAGGCATTATCAAACCCATTTAATCCACGTCCTTTTCATCAATCAGTTTCCCATTGATTTCTTCCAGTTCATCATCGGTCAAATACCGTTTTTCTAATTCGCTATACTTCTTACCACCCCAATTATACATGATGGCATAGACGTATTTCATCACATCTTTTTCTTTGTAGCCATCTAACTCACCATTTTTAAATTTGGTCATAGCGTCTTTAAATAGCCCAAAAAACACAATTAATCGTTTACCTTTCAAAGCCTTATAAAATACCTCGAAAACTTCTTGATTATTCATCAGATAGTCAGAATCTTTCACCAAGTATTTCGACATTTCTTGCACAACTGCTTGAATGACAGTCACCTCTTTTTGTTTGTTCCGTTTTTATTTTTATCCACCTCAATACTTCCTTTTCGGTGCTGGTCCTTCTATTTTGGCACTAATTGCTTTCGTGCGTTCTTCGGCTGCTACTGTGCCAGCTTCATAAACCGCTTCTATCATTGTAAGGTGCTTTTCGATAACACCGCGCAACTGCTCATAATCTACCTTCTGCCGCTTCATATAGAACACCTGTAGCACTTCATTGTCTTGTGAAGGAAAATTGTTCCAGAATCGAATTAAATCGCTTGTAGCCCGTTCTAAGGCGTTCAATTTGCCGGCTGCGATTCTCTTTCTCGGCCACGCTAGACGCTCCGTTCCTTTCGCTAGCCAACATGACGTAACCCCGTAGGAGAATTCATATAGCTCTTGAAAGTATTGCGCGGCTGTTCGTTCTAAATAGTCAGCTAACTCTTGTGAAGTGGCATCCTTCCACAGTAAATAAACAACTTCCCTTACGCGCTCTTCTACCTCTGGCACACAATCAAATGCTTGGCTACTCTTATCGTATTTCGTTCCCTCTGTCATGGCTGTTATTCGTTCTGCGAAATTATCGCTAATTGCTGCTAGGTTCATAGCTATACACCTCACTTTTATTTAATAGCGAATACTTGCCATCCATAAATCCACATATCTATAAATCAACCGTTTTAGTTCTGCCCTCTTCTTCTCAAATTTCTCCCACCGCATATAGTGAGGCTTAAACCTGGGCATCCATTCAATCATAATATATGGAATCCCTAATAGTGGATAGCTATTTTGTTGAATCAGGGCATGAATTTGAAAGTAATTGCTGAACGACTGGGGAATACACCAGCTATGATTATGGATATGTACGGGCATGTTTTAAAAGAATTAGAAGCGGAATCTGTTTCCGTATTTAGTCGTAGTTTAGAAACGATTGGGGCTAAAAGTGGGGCTAACCCACAATAAAAACGGCTTCAATCGTTGATATATAAGGGTTTTACAAAGGGTACGAGTTCTTCTCTCGTTAATATTTTCGAGTTTCAAACATACTCAAACTCAAACCGCCGATACTTGTACATCAAGTGTTAGGCGGTTTTTTTATTATTTTAATTACTCAAACTCTCTCATAATTAATCAATAATATGGGGGACTTGCTGGGGAATATAAAATTCACTTTTGAAAAAAGCAAAGTAATTCAAGTTTTTTTGCTGGGGGATGCTGAAAAAATCAGTGATATCAAGGTGGGGGACACTTTATAATCAAAAATCACTGGCGAGTGTATATAATAGAAGAAAAACAGACAATTATTATTAATTGCCTGTTTTTTTAATTACGCCAAATGCCCACCCACTTTATTATTACGCTCGATAGCTGTACCACTCTTAGTATACGATACAACGCGTAATATTGATGATGGACCAAAGCGCTCTCGTATTTCATCTATTGTATGCGCAAGAACCTGCCTTTGCGCTTTTCGCTCGTCAAATAAATCGAGTTATATCCCCTGTTTTGTTTCTAAATTTGAAATCCTCACAGCAAGTTGTCGGGCTGGCTCCCCTGCAAAATGCTCATCAAGTAACTCAACGCAAGTGTTGTACATATCCATAGTCTCACACGTTGGCTCTTTTAAAGTTTTGGATCTATAAAACCCTTTTGTCATTGCTTGCCTACTGTATGAAACTCCGAGTGATATAAGTTGATTTCGCACCTTACGTCACTCTCCTAAGAACATTCGTTCATTTGAATTGTAAGCACAAACATTCTAATTTAAAAGCGGTAATTTCATGTAAATAAAAAACCTAGGCTCAAAATTAAGTCCCTAGGTTTTGCTAATTTAATTACTAATTAACACTGATACTTGTTTCCCAATCTCCAAGCCATTTATCATATTCTGGATCTGAAAATGCTTTCAACATTACTCTGTATGGTCCAACTCCATAAATAGCTCTAAATTTAATTTGAGGTATTTTCCCTGTTGTAGAAGCAAAACCATAACGATCTCTTTGGAACCACATTCCTTTACTTATGTCCAATGAAAGTAATACTACTTCATAATATATTTTACCACCTGCAGCCGTTTTTTCTGCATTGACAAGAATATCTTCACCGAGTTTATAATTATTTTTATTCGTAGAAATCTTTGCAGTAATTCCACTTTTAGTTTGCCATCCTGAACCCGCAATTGAATAATTTGTGAATAATCCATCTAAATTGGATTCACCTAAAATAGATGCCTCTAAAACTGGTTCATTTAGAACTGATGCATCTGCCTTCTCTATTGGAAATAAACTAAGACTTGATATTGATAACACTGTAGACATTGCAATTAATTTTAATTTTTTCATTATTATTGAATTCCTTGAATAATCTTTAAATATTATTTGTTATAACAAACATAATTTTCCTAGGAATTTAATATACTAACATTTCTATAAATAGTAAGTAAACCTTATCTTACCATTAAACATTTTAATTACCATACCTTATGTTAACGCATCAAAAAATAGATACCCTATGACTTTCATACGACGTTCTCATTCATTACAGAACAAACATTCTTGTTTAATGACAGGTAATTTATGTATTCACAAGTGACTTAAATAGAAAAAAGCCTATGTACGAGGTGTGTACATAGGCTTTCAGGTATCTCTATTTGAGATGTTTTTCTCTGCACTTATATTTTACTTTGTACTACGTCGCTGGTCAATCGCTACATGTAAACCTAACAATCTATCCGTTGTCATTTGTTTATTTTGTAAGTCTGTTAAATGCGATGCTTGGATAATACCATCCTTTACAGCTCGTGCTAAAAAAGCCTCTGCTGCTGTTTGCATGGCAGGGCTTGCTGGATTCCATGTTTGTGTCACTTTAATTTCCTCCTTATCTTTTACGATTAGTTGTACTTGCATCTTGCTGTTCGATGGCACAATTACAGTACCTTCTAACTTGGAACCTGCCGACATTTGCCAATTTGCTTTTACCTCAAAATGAGGACGATCAATATTTCCTGCCCAATCACCGCCCCACGTAATGCCCAACTTGCGAGCAATTGCCCCTACACGATTTAATGTTGTGATATCATATAACGATTGAGGTGGTGCAACAGCAATATCCCACGCTAAACGTGATTTATGATTGCTGTTCAATGTCCATGTCACAATTGCACCAGGTCTTGTACGCCCCTGTGCATAAAGGTAATTTTGGCGTTCTTGAGAGCGATATGTTTCGGTGATAAAAATATTGTGGATACCAGCTTTATAGCATTCTTGGAATAATAGTCTACAAGCTGTCTGCGCTACAGGTAATAGCTCAGTAAGGTCACGGCATGTTGTAGTTACACTCACTTGGTATCACCTCCTTCCAACTTTTTATCAACACCATTCCCCGTTAATTCATTTAGGAGTTCGTTTGTTAGATTTTCTTTGTCATGCTTGGTTGATTCAATGACTTTCAATTTTTCTGCTAAATTTTGTGGAACTAGTACACCGAGCTGCGCCATATTTTCAGTGATGCTTAAAGCCTCATTCGCAATATAAAAAAGAACTGTCGCAAATGTGAGTGTCCCACCTAGCGATAACACTTGATCAATAATATTCGCTGTAATAATGACCACTAAAATTAATAATTTGCGCGCATATCCAAACAAGCTCTTACGGCTCCACAAGTTGCCGTTCTTCCATGCCTTGAATAGTCCTGTGACAATATCCAAAGCCATTAAAATAAGTAATAAATCAATGAATTTTACCCCTCCAAATAAGTAAAGATGGGCTACATCTAAATACTGCAAATTGATTCCTCCCATAAAGCTTCACGCTCCCAATTTTTAAAATTATAAAAGCCTTCCGCTACTATGGTGCGAAAGGCTAATTCCGAAATATTTAGGAATATTCACAAATAAAAAAGCGCTACTCATAAAAGCAGCGCTTACTTCACAATATAAAACTCTATTGAAAAAGAATCTCAAATTGTTCTTTTATGAAAATTCCCATATCAATCGATTTTTTAATAATTTAAGCAATAAAAATAACGCTAGTCGTTTGACTGCGTTTAAATGCTCTCAGTTGCTGTTAAAATATAATTCTCAACCGCTGTACGATAATCTTCATTTGTAATGTCGTCAAGAACATACACTTTGCCCGTTTTTGGGTTTAAACCACCAGACAAAATTCGTTCTGCTGCGATTCTTACTACTACTTGGTTGATCATTATAAAATCCCTCCGATTTCATTTTCTGCTTGAAGTAATAAAGCATTTTCTAAATCTTCAACGCGTTTTTCTAACGGTAATTTTAAGGTTGGAGTGCCTGTGTCCCCAAAGGCAAATTGTACATCTTTGCTAATTGGAGTTATTTGATAGTAAACACAACTAGCAAATTCTTCACGATATTGACCGTATTCTAAGTCGATAAAATCAATATCACTTCTTTCATGTTCATTTAACATTGGAATATTTTCATAATCAAACGCAAAAGACTTTTCTACTTCAACAGTACCTTCACTATCTCCAACATCATAGATGACTTTTCCATTTGATTTTAAAAAATATAAACGTCTGCCACTTCGATACCATGCTATTTCTTCCATTCTCTTACCCCCATGCGACTACGTTAATTGGTAAAGTTTGTGTATCAATAAAGGTATCCGAATATACTGTTAATCGTATTCGGACATATTGCCCGTCGATAACTGTCTGCGCCCCTGTGGAATGTATATAGTTGGATACGTCACACCTTACAATGCCAGAATGTGAATATCCCTGCGTTGCCCAGAACTCGGCTAGTCCAGCTCTAACACGAATCATCTTACCTATAAAATGCGTCCCTCCAAATGCTATCCTTGATAATGTTATTACAGCATCTTTTATAGGGAAACCGGCATTGAACAGCAACTCAATCTCATGTCTAGGTCCCTGTGATACGGGTTGGGCGAATAGATTCTCCGCTCTCCTAAATGTCTGTATCTGACCAATATTATTCGCCATCGTCGCAAACTCTGCATTGGCGGCTGTAGGCACACCTTTTTGGGTAATGGCGTTTGCAACTAAGGATTTACCATTACTTACAGATTGAAAAAGCTCGTTGATGATCTTACCTAAATCATTCTTTTCTGTTGTTAATAAAGTAGACGGCTCTAGCATTGGAATGACTGTCCACGGTGACCAGGTAGCATTAAATGATCGTACCCACCTCGACAAATTCCTATTTATCGAAGTCCCTCCACTGGTAAAGGTAAATTCTTGCACAATTCCATGTGTATGAGTTTTGTACACTCGAATTTGACAACCTGTTGTTAAAGACGGTGGAGTAGGTCTATTCATAATCAATTGAGTTTTAGCCCATGCATCTGTATAATATAGTCCCTCTGTTAACATATCGTTCATATTTATTGCATCATTTATTAATATTCCCCATCCGTATGCGTAATTTTCTGCGGAAAACCATTGCGATTCGTTATTACCATTTACTGATTTGTGTTCTTTACGAGTATGCGCAGTTGAGTTTGTAGTTGTTTCAATTATTTTAGTTCCATTTAACCCTGAGGAATCTGCTTGAAATACATTAACGAACTTTCCAGCGCTCCACTTTGAAGCATCTTCCATTGCATTATTTTCAGCAGTAGTTAAATAATAATAACCTGGAGGAAGTTCAGCATATCTTTTTGGTGTAATATCTAAATCTGCTAACCTTTTTACATGTCCGTTATCCCTAGTTAATTTGTAGAGTTGTGCATTATTTATCTTATCTCGCTCCCCCACCTGCAAGTGCTTGCTGGTGTCAGAGATGTGTGACTCAATCCCCTGCTGTGCATCACCAATACCACTCAATGCCTCTGCCAAGCCCTCAATATTCCCAATCTGGTGGGCATCTGTTTTAGCAGGATTCGTATGTGCGGCTATCTTGCCATCAACATACGAGCGTGACGCAATAATAATTGTTGGATCAATTGCTAATTTAACCACATCAGCGTTATTAGTCTCAATTACAAAATGAATAACTGTTTCCTCAGATACGCCCTCACTAAGCTGTGGTTTGTATTTTTCAGGATATTGCCCTACTGCGATTAACTGATTTTGGTCATCAAAAATACCGACTTCTCGAATTGTAAAGCCGCCTGCTTCAGCTGGGATAACACCATCAATAATAATTCGATTGTCATTCGCTGAATCAATTGTTACACTTGCGACTGGTCCACGCCATACTTCATTGATTAGTGTACTTTGATTTTGTTTCGGGACATAATGAGCGCCATTTCCATCTCCAAGAGCGATATATTCTAGCCCAATCTTTTGCTGTGTCACTTGAGCATTGGCAATTTTGGCTAAACCAACTTCCGTTATAATTGTGCCGTATTGTGTCACAATATCATTCCTTTCATTTATATAATATTTCTAAATAGAGATTGCCTGAAAAGTAGCCTAACGCATCACATTTCAGACAACAATGTGCTTTTTGTTGAAATATTCACCATTTAGAAAAATAGTTGTGTTTTTAGAAATGTTAAAAACATTGCATTCAACGTCTTTATATTCACTTTTAAAATGAATAAGTAAAACTAGATTTTACGCTGTTCAGAGGTATTTTCGACTTTCTGGACAGCCCCTGCTTAAAATAAAAAAAACGAAAGGCAATCATTTAAATCGATTACCTTACGTTATACTCAATCCACTTATTACTCTGTTGAATTCACTACACATTTTGGGATAAATATTCATTTGCTCTCCCTCGCAAATTTAGAGATTAAAATCTTTGTTTTACTTTCTTTTATTTTTCCCAATTTTCTCGTTACCACGTTTAAAATTACCAGTAATTTTAGCTAATAATAACTGTATTGCAGATACATTATCTTCATCCTCTTTAATCCTTGCTATCAGACGCTCAGCTTCTTTATCCTTTACAATTTTAATTTGTTCCCCATTATAATAAATTAAAATTGTTCCTTTTTTCGTTATTTGATAATCAAACGGTTCTTCACTTAATCTATTTCGTTTATCTATTTCGCTCACTATACTATCATCCAATTCTTTCAGTTTTAAATATTATATTCAAAAAAATATGTTGGTTCAATTGTTTAATTTACTTTGTAGATTGTTGATAGTCATTAGCTAAAAACTCAACGCCGCTGTTCTCTAGATGCTCATACACTTGCCGCTTTAAGTTCACTGGCACTGCCTCAAACTCTAATTTCATCAAAATCACTCTCTGTGCTAATAATAATGCCATCATAAAATCTTCTCCTATTAGTTTTATTAATATTTTTTGTAATAAAAAACGAAATATCATGCGTTAATCGTCAGAATAATTTCTTCCAGTACTTCTTCATGGAATTCCGTTTGTTTTACTAAAGCTGAATTTTGCGCTTTTAATAATTTATTTTCTTGCTCTAATTCTTGTATCCGTTCCTCTTGAGTAGCAGGTTTAGGGATGTTTTTTTCTGTATCAATTTCAGCTTGAGTTTTCCATTTAATTTTCCCCAATTAAATCTCCTCCCACTTAGGATATTTTTCTTCTTCGGTCGCATTAGCTTCAATATAATTAATTACTTCCAGCTCTAAAACGTCATTTATTCGTTTAATCGATATAAATGGATTAATAGACAAGGTAGTTTCAATTTCCGAAATAACCGCTTCGCCATTAGGAAATTTACTAAAATCAAATATATCTGTAGTTTCAGTTTCTATTATTGTTACAGGAAAACCCTTATTTTCCTCTATTGTCAAAGCAGTATAAGTTACTTTTACAAGTTCCCCACTAAATTCATATTGAATTTTATTATCACTTCGTACAGGTGAATATTTTCTGCGCATTTTTGTACCTCCTTTTACTTCCAACGTCCAATAGCAAAACAAGAAGCATAATAACTTTGTGTCATATTCGGCCGATGTTGTACTAATACACTGGCAGTTGAATTTTGCATTACTCGACATACCCCTTCAAAAGACCCATTACTACTACCATAGCGAACATTAGCAAAAGCCATAGGTTGAATTACAAAGGTAGCAGGTAACAGCCATTGAGTAGCATATAAAGTATTAGCTGTTTGTTCACCTAAGAACAGTGTATGATAGCACATTAATGTACCATTGGCATATTTAATATAGCTTCCATTTGCGTTATTTCCGCTTTCAACAACAATACCGTTATTGACAGCGTTTATATATAAACCCGAATCATTATTAATTCGAACTGAAGGCATTGTAGCACTAGCATGATTAGATATAATTCCTCCAGTGTGTGCCGTTACACGAGTAACATTATTAAAAGTGGCCCCATTAGGAAATACAACTGAACTTTGTCCTGAAACTACTCCATGTGCCATGTTTTTGATATTTATTCTTAAATCTAACATGGAATTCATTGCAACTACCCCATATGATTCTGAGTGTAGCGTGTTCGCAACATTAATATTATTTCCATCAAGAACGATGGTATTTGCCATATATCCTCCTCTAACGTCTTCAAGATAGAAAGGATAATATGCTTTGCTGTTATCTAAGTTTGATGAATTTGCTAAAATTTCTAAGTCACCTATTAAAGTAAGGCGACCTATTCCATTGATGTAGACGTTGGAATTATAACTAACTTCCGATGGAGCTCTAGGCGTTGTCATCTTCACATTATTGAAAACCACAAGAATTCTTTCTATCATTGCTAAGAATAGAGTATCATTACTATAAGTGCCTGGTTCAACATTCAATGTAATGGCATGTGTATGTGAAACTATTCGCTTATACGATAATTGAGTTCCTGCGTAATATAAAGTTTTCCAAGCAGTGGCTTTGGTCTTTCCATCATTATCATCAGATCCGTTCACTACATCAACATAATAATGGCTATGTGTGATGACGTCTGTTAGCTTGCTTTCCACTTTGTCCAAATGCTCAGTAACTTGCTGTTGCACATTCTCTAAATCTGTACTGACCTCCCCAACCCGCTCATCCACATACTCACGACTAGCAATAATAATTGTAGGGTCAATCGCTAGCTCCACAGCGTCCACATTATTCGTTTCAATCACAAAATGAATAAGGGTTTCTTCCGAGACACCCTCACTTAGCTGTGGTTTATACTTCTCAGGATATTGTCCTACTGCAATTAGTTGATTTTGGTCGTCAAATACAGCGATTTCGCGGATTGTGAAGCCGCCTGCTGTCGGTGGGATGATGCCCTCGATGATGATTCGCTTGTCGTTTGCTGGGTCGATGGTTACATTCGACACGGGTCCGCGCCATACTTCGTTGACTAAGGCGCTTTGATTGGCTGTTGGAACGTAATGTCCCCCATTGCCATCTCCAAGTGCAATATATTGTAAGCCGACCTTTTGCTGTGTCACTTGGGCGTTGGCGATTTGGGCTAAGCCGATATTTGTTATAATTGTGCCATATTGTGTCACAGTATCACTCCTTCCGTTACATAGGTGTTAATGTTATTTTGGTAGCGGTTTTCAGCGCTGTCAGGTTGTTGCTCGCTGTTTGCTGTTTAATATCATCAATATTCATTGGGTGTAAGGTAATTTCTGAACCGCTTAGCATA
This sequence comes from Metasolibacillus meyeri, assembly GCF_003049505.1. Taxonomy (GTDB): domain Bacteria; phylum Bacillota; class Bacilli; order Bacillales_A; family Planococcaceae; genus Metasolibacillus; species Metasolibacillus meyeri. The sequence goes on along the minus strand of NZ_PYWN01000117.1, from coordinate 9,671 downwards.
AAGCTTGGTACATATAATTTGGTTGTTAGTCGCCTTGCGATTTTTAGCGCAATATTAAGCGGTATGATGCGATCAAGTGTATAGTCGATTTCCTTATCCACCGAGTTATTTGAAGCATCAAAGACAAATAATGCTTCACATGCCTCTACGCTTAATCGCTCCTCCCAATTTCCTTCCCCTATTAACTCATTGATAATCTCATGCACTTTACGCTGTGTCATTGGCAAGCGAGTAGATTGTCGAACAATTAAGCGTCGGCGACGAAAATCTAAAGATTCTGTTGTGGCATCAGCTCTAATATTATAAGCACGCTCTCTTGTACGAATTGTTCTTTCACTTGCCGTCATAATAAATTGTTCATCTTCTACCCTTTTTTTTGCCGCTTCTAAAGTTTCAAATTCAGTTGCAACGGTGCGAGAGAGCTCTTCCATCTCTTTAATACCATCATAAATTGGTGGCAGGTTCTGCATGATACGATTACTCATACAATGTCACCGTCCCTAGTACTGGAATTTGATCCGCTGTTAATAGTAGATTGCTGTTGACATTATTGATTGTCGATTCCAGTACATCATTGACACCTGCAACTTCAAGTATTCTCGCCTCTATTTGTAATTGACGCACAATTAAGGAACCTTCCTTATCCCATGCCTTACGTTGCTCTAGTAAATAGGCTTCGGCGATATCCTCAATTTCAGCTTGTACCTGCCCAAGAGTGGCACCATTTAGTACAAGTTTCATTGCAATATCAACCGTTAACGTCTCTACAGCCTTAATTGTTACTCGATGCCCATATGGAGCTACTCCCAATCCTTCTCCATTATTAGGTATTGGATCTACGATTGTTTGTACTTCATCGATTACAGCTTGAGAAGGTGGTTGATAATTTGAATCAATAATTGTAATACCAACCGTACCTCCACCAGCTGGCGTGCGATGGGGTTTGACGCCCCCAACACCTTGTATCTCCATAATTTTTTGTTTGTAATCGTCACGATTACCACCATATGGTATTTGATTACGCGTTAGGAAAAAGCGTACACGAAAATCCTCTGTTGGCTCCTCTTCTTCACCTGGTATGAGTAGCTCTGTTAGCTCAGCACGCTGTAATCCATTAATATATTCAATCGGTATAAGCTGTCCGAATTGTGTATTTCCTGCACTCCCGATTTCTTCACAGCGCATCTCATAAATACCGACACCGATTCGTTGAATGGCAATATAATTTAACTCACCAAGTGAAAAGCGAGAGCCAATTGGTATATCTTGATTAAATTCACCCTTCAAAATAGCATGTGTTGCAGGGTATGGATAGACACCGTATTCAGCAGCCCGTCGAATTAAATTAGGGCGCGATGCTGTTTCGGGGAATGTTTCTAAAATAACACCATCAAGTGCAATATACATTTCTTGCAACTCTTTAGCTGTCATGGCTCCTGCATCGTAAATAATCGCCCCTTCCCGTTTATCTACATCATGACTAACACGCTCTAGCATGCGCGCTATAATAACTTCAAAAGTTTCACGTTCAAACATTAGGCTACCGTCACCTCTCTTTCTACTTCAATTGGGCCGAACACCGTATGCACTGTCATTTGTACGTGCACTTTGTTTTTATAATGACTAAACGAAAAAGCATCAACGCTTTCGATACGATTATCTTGCGTTAATGCTTCTGTAATTAGCCTTTTTAGCTCGGAATAAATATAGGGAATTGGCTGACCAAATAAACGAGCCATTTCAGCACCGTAATCCCAACTATAAATTAAATATTCATAGCGCTCTGTATCCAGCACTTTCATAATGAATTGCTTCACAGCTTCACGCCCGTCCACATAGCCAACGATGCGCTTTTTGTCAAAATCGATTTTATATGTTCTAGAGGTTTGTACTTCTTGTTCAAAGACAATTTCTAAGCCATCATTTTCTACAAATGCAGTTGGTAACATTAAACCACCTCTTTGTCTAAGATTAAGTATTGTTGACCACCCTGTGCACGAAGCATGGTTACTCTGTCCCCAACGACTAAGCCGTTATGAACTAGAAATTTTTTACGTCCTTTATATTCATGGTCGTGTGATGCATAAGCTGCATCTCCACTCCCCCCTGCACGACTTTCTGTTACATGGTCAACAGTCATTTCCACCTCATAATCCCTTACGGCACGTGTTAATTTTAAATGCTCTTGCTCTAGCACAAGTTTCTGATCCACCTGTATTTTTAATGGTGAGATGCTTATAACAGTTCCATAAACAATTGTTGTGAGCTTTTGCGCATTCACTGCATCTAATACTATCGTGCGAATCGTTTGTATAATATCTGTCATATTACGCAACAAACTCACCTCCAATCAGCTTTAAATCCATGCGATAATCGCCCTCAGAAAATGTATGCTTCACAGTTTCTACCATCATATAATTGGATACAGTCAAGTCACCTAAATACATTTGCACGCCTACCAATGAGCCTCCGCGCACTCTTGTATCACCAAACACCTTATTAATATGAAGCTGACGTGATTTACGGTTATAAAGTGCAAGTAAAGCGTCGGCTTTCACTTTGCCATTTTCGCCTTCTTCAAGGCTTTCTGTAAGCTGTATAATGCCCCATCGGTTCATATTTTCTCCGTGTTGTGCAAAGTAATTTTCACGTTTCCCTGTCTCTTTATCCTCGCGATATACTCTTATTTTATTGTAAGTATTTTCCGCAATAGAAGATGTGTACTCAAATGTTTCGCCGCTTTCCTCATCAATCAAAATATCCAATTTGAGCGTTTTCACATCGCGTAAATTGAGCTTGCCATAATCGTCATACAACACATATAAAGCGCCTGTATTTTTTGTAGTAATGCTTAATGCATCATTAATGATGGTAAATAGTTCTGCATCATCCTCAACGCGTGTGGCAATGACATGCTTTGTATCTGCAACGATACCTGTTTGCAATCTAAAATCTTTTGCTAGCATTTGTAACACTTGAGCTGCTGTTTTTCCTTTGTATGTGACGATATCTTTGTTTTTTAGATACCACAGTTGATCAAAGGCTGTAACCGATATAATACGATTGTTTGAGCGCTTCTTTGTGAAGACAAAACCTCTAAATATGGGCTTGCCATCATAATCAAAGCGTACTTCATCCCCTTCATGGAAACCTAGTACCTTATCCTTTATTACGTTAAACTCTAGCTTACCAGGTGAGCCTTGACGCTGTGTTTCCCAAATAACTGGCTCCAATACAGCACATTCGAACTTTCGACCTTGTGATATAATAAATAATTGACTTTTAGCCAAGCTTTATCACCTGCCCCACCTTGATGATGTTTGGATTGCTAATATTGTTGATTTTAGCAAGCTGTGTATATTTTGAGCCATCCCCTAAATGTTTTTTCGCGATAGCCCATAACGTATCTCCCTGCTTAACAGTGTATGTCTTAGGTGTTTGCTTACTTATTGTTGGACGCTGTTTTTCAACAGTTGCGATTGCCTTTTTCTTAGAGGCGTTATTGTTAATTTGAATTTTATTTGTACCGTATGGTCGCCATTGCTTTAAGCTTATTTTGACGTTCAAATCAAAGCCATTTTCAGCATCCTCTTCGATTTCATACTCTTCTAGTGAAAACAGCATGTCATTGTTCGTATCAAATAGTAAAGAGCCATCTGGTCTCATGCGATTAACGATGAATGGAAATGCCTCTTGCGATATTTTTAATTTTTTTAATTTATCAAGATAAAAGGCAGCAGGCTCAAAACCGTTCGGATAAACCGCAAATGGATATGGAACGTTCGGCAGCAATATCTCAAAATCAATATCTGTTAAACCAGGTTTTTTGAGGATATTGACCTCCCCTTCATTCATTAACATAATCGTTTGGTTTTTATTATTAATTTTCATAGACATCGATGCTGGTGCAACAGGGAGCTGTACATTATCAATAAAGAAATTATACAAAGCTGACACCTCCTCCTTCTGCTAACCCAACAGCGACTTCCTCTACCTTTTCACCGAAGCGATCAATAACCCCATCAATGTCTAGCTCGCTATTAATATGGTTTTCACTTCGCGCATCAACAATTACTTCCGCCGTTGTATAACGATTAATCGCCTCACGCTCCGCTAAGTCTCGCATATATTTCAGCTCATCGTTCATCAGCGTTACACCATTCGCCATTGAGCCTGTATTGTCTGCGATTTGCTTACTATGCTCATTACCTTTGTTCATTGTATCATCGAGGGCTAGAGCATTGTTTTCACCGAAAGCTAGGGCATTGTTGATAGCTTCTTCGACCGAATTATCCTTTTCCTTATCCTTCGACTTAAACAAATTTGCTCCCCAGTTATAGGAAGAATCCCATGTATCGCCATAATTAAAACGTTCTACTTTTAAGCCCAATTCTTCGAGTGTTTTATTAATGTCTAACTCATCATACAATTTTTCATAATTGCCATTTCCATATTCCTCTGCTGCCCAATTTGTTAAGTTAGCCAAACCATTTCTCCATCCAGCTACAGTCGAAGCAAAATTCGTACCAAAAACGAAGTCTAAGGCAGCAGCAATTTTTTCAATTACACCTAGTATATTGTCTCCAAAGTCGCCAAATAAGTGAATAATTGCACCTACTGGGTCATTAAATACATTGGCGAAAAAGTTTGCGAAGGCCATCCAATGATTATAAAGACCTTCGATAACTCCAAATGCAATTTCTGCAATACCAAATAGCACATTCATTATAAACGCTCCTGCCACAGCAAATGCTCCTACGATTATCCCTGTTGCACTGACAGATGTTCCTGCAAAATGATTAAATGCTGCAACTGCCGCATAGATAAAACCAATCAATATAATAACAAGCATAATAATAATAAATATCGGATTCGCCGCTAAGGCACTATTTAATCCCCATGTTGCCGCTATCATAGACCATGTTGCCCCTGTGCCTGCTCCCATTGCGGCAGCATAAATCAATGTCGCTGTTGTATTGATTACTTTCCAGAAAGCTGAAATCATTTCAGCAACTTTTAATACACCTAATGCGATTGTATAAGCTACGATTGCAGCTGTAATCGTTCCAATAATAGGCGCAATGAGTGACCAATTATCGTAGATAAAGCTACCAACAGCTATTAATAAATCCATTAACATCATTACCCAGCCAGCGACGAGCTCTATTGCCATACCAATTCCGAAAATCATTTGTTGTATCTTCTCACTATTAGCAATTTCATTAATCTTTAGAAGTATTGGTGAGAAAGCTTGCAATGCTTTTGTTTGAATATTTTGCCATATATTTCTCCATGTAGTAGGCATACTAGCAAAGGCAGCATTTGTATCTTCAGCGGCATAGAACATCGCATTTTTAATAACATCTGCTGTAATAACACCTTCTGTTGCTAATTGTTTGATATTAGAGGCATCTATATTCATAACTTCTTCGAGATACTTTTGAATATTTCCAACAGCGACTGGTGCATCCTTTAATAAATTATCGAATCCTACTCCATTCAAGCCTCCAGTAGCCATCGCTTGTGTTATCTTAGACATTGCTTCAGGTGGAGTACCTGCAATTGCAAACGCTTTATTCATTTGCTCTGTAAAAGCGACAATTTCGGTTGGGCTGCTAAAAGCATTGGCAGCCTCTGTACCAAGTCGTGTAACCATATCAGCAGTTGTTTGATATGAACTAAACGTACGCTGTGCTGAATCAAATATCATATCTTGTAATGCAGAGGTTGAAGTAAGTGCTGTATTGATAGTACCAGCTGCCTGTGCCTGCTTTTGATACTCACTATTCATTAGCTCTAAGCGCCCTTGTGTGCTCGCCATATCATCAGACAAACCGATGACTATTTTAGCATTTTCAAGGCTCAATAATTTCCCAGCCAGACCAGTTATTTTGCCTGCTATAGTATCTATTAAAGTAACACTGTCTTGAGCTTGATTATTTATTTGATTAAATATCATATTGATTTGTGTCATTTGCACTGTTAAATTACTTATTTGTATAGCATTTTGGAGTGTAGCCATTCTTTGCTCCTCCTTTCTCTACATTTTAAAAGGGCGTAATTGAAAAGAGTATACCCTTTTCAATTAAGCCTTTGTTTTTAGTTTAATCGGGTGAATTTACTTGTCTTGTGAGCGATTTTCACTGTTTAATGAGCGAAAATGGACATCTCGCGAGCGAATTCACCTATCTGACGAGCGAATCGTTACTTTTGAACTAGTAAATTTAAAAACGCTAGCTCTAACGTCTTCTGCCCTTCCCTTTGCCTCCCCGCCTTGATTCGCGTTCGGCTTTTTTATCCGCTTCGATTTTTACTTGGATTGCGGCAATAATACATGCTTTATCTGCTAAAGATAGCGCAAAATATTCGGATGGCAGGCGGCGAAACTTGTGTACCCACCAGTACATCAGATTGGCATCGCCATCGCCATCCTCGATTAGTTTTTTACTTCTTCTACAAGGTCTTCAACATTCACTTCATAGCCATTTGCTGCCTGTGCTGCTGCTGCCGCGTCTGCCATTTCTCCAATTGTTAGCATTTTGCTCAACAATTCATCAGCGCCATACACGCCATAGGAGTCTTGCAGATCACGATCATGTAAATTTGGGAATACAATCGATTCAACTGTCAATAAACGTTGATAAGTAAAGTGGTCAAAATCTGTGTTATATTGCCCTTTGCGCTTGCCTTGTGTAATCAAAGTACGCTTAGTGCATTGCGCTTTTAATTCCGTATCACGCTCTGGCGAAATCGGCGCAAACTCCCATTCAATTACTTGTCCTGCTTCATCCATGAAGTTTTTGGAAATCGGCTGTTTAATATTGTCCTGCTTCTTTTTATTGTGTGCAAAAAACGCTTGTAAGTTACTCATCTATTTTCACCATTCCTTTTATTTAAAATAAATTTTTATAGCATTTCAGGTAATGTCGCGAATTGGACTGGCATATCCCAATCCTCAAACGTAAATTCAATTGAATCCTCTAGATACTCTGCATCTGCATCCAGTGAGGCAACAAGTCCGCCATCTAAATTACAGTCAATTAAAATTGTTGTTTGGCTACCTACAGTAGAAGTTTTATCTTCATTCGTTACTTGAATATCAAAGTAAATATCTTCACCTGTGTCTTTGTAACGCTTTAACAGCTGACGGAAAATCGATGTATTGAAATGGAAGGTAGCTGAGCCTGTTCCTTCCCAGCCTGTCGCCTTGTTCCCCTTCCCTGTGCGCCCCATAATCGGCACCTGTGTTTTTGTTTTTTCCATGTTGGCCTCTAAATTAATCAACTGTGCAAATAAATAGCGGTTCCCCTCAATTGTGACGAATGCTCGTCCTTGTGCACCGTGAATTGCATTACGCGCATGCATTGTTGGTTCTGCAAAATATTGTAGATCTAACTCCATTAATAATTCAGTTTTCATCATCTATTGTTCCTCCTTATGCTACTGTTGTTGTAATATACAGCTGTGACATCGCTACGGTAGGCGTCACAACCTCATTAACAACAACGGCCTTTTTCGAATCGCCTTGCTCTACAGTAAGCTCGTCTTTATTGTAGCTTTCAATTGCACGAATACGCTGTAACTCTAGGCGATGTGCCCCGATATCATTCCAAAGTGAAATACGCCCATCTGAATCATTCGGTACTTTGCCAAGATAACGCTCGTTGAATAGCTGTGCAGTATCGATAGCAATTTGGTCAAGTACACGAATCACTTGGTTCATGCTGAAATCTTCATTTTTATCTGCTGTAAAAGACGTAAACGTGTTGACATCTTCTAGCACACGTACTTCTTCACCTACACGATGGAATACATATTTTCCTGCTTTTAGTAATGCCGTGAGCTGTGCTTGTGTTTTTGTTTCAGCCGTGTCCAGTGTAAATTCACCATCATAGCGCTTATTTGTATTTGAACGATTTACTGCAACACCTGCTTGTGCACCTGCTGCCCAATAAACAGCACCAAATACTTCATCACCGATTGAGTCGTTTTGAACATCAATAATACCTTCATGGTCTGTAGCACCAAGCTTGTGCCCTACCAATTGGAATTTTGCCCCTACTTGATCACGTAAGCGCTTTGTATATTCCACATACAAGGATTTAATCGTGCTATCAGATGATAAGCAACCAAGTGTATTAAAGCCATATGCTTCTAAAGCATCTAATGCCTCTTGATGTGCCCCCCCTGTAATCGCCGAACCATTCGAACCACCAGTTAAAGGTGTGCCCACTGTAGCCTCTAGTGTGATATCTGCTTTAAATGTCACAAAATCATTTGCTACTAAATCAGCTGGAGTCGCTATAGCTAGTTGCTCATCCACAACTACACCATCCAATAATGTTTGTACATCAAATTTCGTCGGCTCGTCTACATTTGCTTGAATAACAATTGTAATATCATTCCCACGTGCCCCTTTATGCTTCGCTTTAGCAAAATCATTCGCTGCCGCTACAGCATCTACAGATAGCTTGTAGAAAAATACTGTGATTGCATTTTTGAAGACATCACGAATCCCTTTTAATTTTGGGTCTGTATAGTCATAGCCGAAAATTTTACGGCTATCCTTTTGTAAATCTGCCTGTGTTACAGTAAATACTTCGCCATCTACACCCCAATCAAGCGCAATCGGCAAACCTACATAGCCTCGTTCAGATAAATTAACAAAGGCACGTGCTGCGCTCATAAAATTATGATACGTACCTGGTAATACTTTATTTTGTGTTAAAAATGTTCCTCCACCTAATGCCATTCTATTTTCCTCCTTTATCAAATTGCTTTAAAATAGTTTCTACTTGCTCATATGAATACATTGTATTCGCATCTAATAATGCATGAAGAGCATCCTGTCGATGTTGATATTTTTGGCTACTAACCAATTGTTTTTTTGTAAATTTGTGTGTAGCCTTTGTACCTGCTTTCTTCGCTACAGCCTTTTTCTCAGGTACTGTTTTAGCATTTGTCAATGACTATCATTCCTTTCCTTTATATACAGCGACTCCATCAATGCACTTTTCTCTTCGTCCTGTAAAAGAAAATCAAAGTACATAAAGTTATGTGCAATGCCATCCACCAATTCACTGTATGACCCTTTAGCTAACAGCACCGTTTCGTCTTGTAATGTAATTTCCTTTAATGTGCGTTGGATTTGCAATGCACGATCTGCTGCCTCAAGTTGTCCATTCAAAGGGAAATATTTCACATTAAAGAATAGTGTGATTCTAGCTCGTCCGCTAATTTGAGGCGTATGCTCTAACTTCAAAAATTGGATAAAAAAAGCTGGCGTTTCCACCGTCTGTGGCAATTCATTAATATATCGCTTGTAATCATCTCCAAACCTTTCTTGAAGCCTGTGAGAAATCGCTTCTATAATTTGACTAATGTCCACCAAACCCCTCCTTTAGCTAACCGATGCAATATATTGCTCTGGCACTTTTCATCAAAGCTTTTAGGATTGTTGCTGCAATAGCTATTTTTTCTTTTTCATTTTTAGTCCCCCTTTAAGCTTTACCAGCTTAGTCTTTAACGTCTGTAAGCTGAAAAAAAGACGCTAGACAACTTTAAAATGAATCTTTCACTATACGGGTGTTTGTATGGCGAGTTGGCATTCTTATTTGCTTCATTCCAACTTCACTTAAATGAACTCCTCACTATATAGGCATTTGTATGGC
>NZ_PYWN01000010.1 GCF_003049505.1 Metasolibacillus meyeri | reverse complement strand
CGTGTTACCGCCGTGAAAGGGCGGTGTCTTAACCACTTGACCAACGGGCCAATTAAAACATCTCGAACAAGACAATAATTATGATAACACATTATTTTGGTTTGTACAAGCTTTTTTAAAAAATTTTTATTGAAAATAATGTTGCTATAATTTTATTGCTTCATATTAGTGAGCAAAAAAATGGCTCCGAAGGTAGGACTCGAACCTACGACCAACCGGTTAACAGCCGGTTGCTCTACCACTGAGCTACTTCGGAACGCTACTATTTACTTATGCACTTTGTATATGCTACTTAGTACATTTATTATTATAACAAGCATTTTAATTATTACAAGTATTTTTTAAAATAATCAAAGTTTTTTACTTGATACATCATCCAAACGCTCCATTATGAAAAAATAATAGCCCATTCATATTCCCGTTCGATATTCTTTTCTGAAGTTGCGAAAGATAAAAAATTTCTTAAATTAGGATAAATACAATTGGACTCAATTTTTTTCATAAAACGCTCCCCCTCTTGTTTTAACCGATAGCATTAAGTTATGTATCTGATTCGATACAGATTAAGTACGTTATCAAGGAAATAAATCCAATTGTGGAGCGAAGTTAAAACTAACACTTGAATTAAAAGAAGCTGTTCAAGAAAAGCTGGGGGGAACTTGGTCATCTGAACAGATTGTTGGTCGATTGTCTCAAGGAAAGCTTAGTTTTAAAACCATCTATCGTTGGATTTACGATGGCTTATTAGAAGTGCCTCTTACCGTACTTCGTCAAAAAGGCACACGCCAGAAGCCCAGAGAAAAAAGAGGTCGCTTTAACATTGGTACGCCCATTTCGAAGCGTCCTAACGAAGCGCGTAAACGGGAGACCTTTGGACACTGGGAACTTGATACAGTGGTCTCTGGACGTGGGCAGACAAAGGGCTGTGTCGCTACATTTATTGAGCGCAGAACACGCTGGTATACGGCCGTGCTCATGCCAGACCGTTCTGCTCATTCCATGGAAACAGCTGTTAAATGGTTACATCAAGAACTTCCAAAAGGGGCGATTCAAATTGCTACAACAGATCGCGGAAAAGAATTTATCTGTTACAATGTGCTAGAAAAAAATTAAACATTCAAATCTATTTTGCAGATGCTTATTCATCATAGCAACGAGGTAGTAGTGAAAACGGGAATGATTTATTACGTGAGTTCTTCCCAATGAAAACAAATTTTGATGATATTACCCCAGAGGAGATGAATCGCGCATTGCACCTTATCAAAATGTCTTGGTTGGAAAACGGCACACGAGGCGTTTAAAGAAGAACTATTGTACTTAATTTGACAAAATATCATACGAAAAAACCGCTGAATACTCAGCGGTTCCTTGTTGCGAAGCGACGTCCTACTCTCACAGGGAGCGCCCTCAACTACCATCGGCGCTTCAACGCAGCACATCTGAGCGGTGGATCTCTTCGTTGCCCGCGTCGCTTACGGTGCTCATGTACTCAGTCGCACTCCTTGGCGCCTCGACCGCCTTGCTCAGCTGCACTGCTTCATGTTTCATTTGATTGAAAGAGTTGTTGATTGTTCACCTGCGATGACGCGCCGAGCTGACCTTCGGTCTTTGGTAGTTGGGGGCTTCCTTTTTTCTATACGAAAAAACCGCTGAATACTCAGCGGTTCATTGTTGCGAAGCGACGTCCTA
>NZ_PYWN01000116.1 GCF_003049505.1 Metasolibacillus meyeri | reverse complement strand
TAATCCAGAGGAAAAGGCATTCTCACCATCCTTTGCCCACTGCATCAGCTCTGTATTGTAAAACGTCCAGTCATCTGGTTTCGACAGCATAAATACATGAATCGCTTTCGCCTTCCAGCTCAGACGATGATCGTACAAGGATGTATTATTTACGACCGTATAGTTCTTATTTTTCTCTACTCTGACGATAGTTTTCATGAAAAAGCCCCTCTCTTTCATTGTCTGAAAAATAATAGGGATACCCCTTGCATGTTATATATAATTTTCCATTGAACTTAGAGACAATTTTTTGAAGCTAAACCTAATTTATAGTTAAGAAGCACTTTATCAATGTTTACTACTATTAATTACAAAATAAAAAAGCAACCTCAGAAGGTTGCCACCCGTATCAATAACTTTCTAAAAGTGCTGTTTCAATTACTGACACTACGACCATAAATCCACGCTTCGTTGCTTTACATACTACCTTTTGAAAAATTGGGCTGAGTCCCTTACAATAAAAAATGGTCGCATCATCTCGTAATCCTCATGCTCAACCATGTGGCAATGCCATACGTACCTTCCGCTGTATGTTGTAAAATGTTTAATGATACGAGTAATTTGCCCATGGTGTGAACGAACGGTATCTTTCCAACCTCGTTCTTCTGGCTCAGGTAGAAGGGGCGGTCCAGTAAACTGGATGGTTCCATCTCTCGCATATCGCTCCGTATCAAAAGGAATACGGTCTACAATTTGAAAGAAGCCTAGATGTAAATGAATTGGGTGCGTTTTATCCGTTATATTCAGAAAAGACCAGACTTCGGTTGAACCCCATAACGGTTTTTCTGATATAGGGTCATCCCACGTTTTATTATCCAAAAGCATCATATGTCGGCCAAACTGATCCATTGTTGAACCCAAAACAAGATTACGCTGCTTGTTTGCGGAAGTAATATCAATTGGGGGAAGTGGCTGTATATAGGCAGGCGTAGTACTCGTATCTAAATGTGACAATGGTAGCTCCACCCTAAATTCCATGACGATTCCTGTTGTTTGCGGATCAGGTATGTCTCCATTCGGGAACACAGCAGGTGCATGATTTTGAAATACAATTCGTTGTCCTTCCATGTTTGTGAAGTCAATAATAATGTCAGCTCTTTCAGCTGGCGCTAGTATTAGATGTTGGAGACCAATGGAATGTGCCATTAATCCCCCATCTGTCCCAATTTGGTACATTAACTGGCCCGAACTTAGCGAAAGGTGATAAAAACGGCAGTTTGCTGCATTCAACAATCTAAATCGATATTTGCGAGGCTCCACTTGCAAATACGGCCAAACCTTTCCATTCACAAGATTGAGGTCGCCGAAAAATTCTGGCACAATGGAAGTCTCTAAGCCAGGCACAGGCGGAGTAGTCTGTTTGGGGTAATATAATGATCCATTGTCATTTAAAGATTTATCCTGAATGATGAGCGGGATTTCGTAATGACCTGATGGAAGATTGAGAGAGCGTTCATAGCAATCCCGAATGAGATACATGCCAGCAAGACCAGCATAGATATTCAGTCTTGTAATCCCAAGTGCATGATCATGATACCATAAGGCACAGGCTTGCATAAGATTGCTGTAGTGGTAGATTTCATGTACGAAATAAGGCCCTGTCTCGGAAAAATTCCGCGTAAACCAAGCCTCCGGATATCCGTCGCTTTCTGGTTCCACCACGGCTCCATGAACATGGGGGACAGTTCGTACATCTGGAACATCATTTTGTGCACCATGCACGGTATGATCTATAGGCAGAAGGTGTTTCTCTGGTAAATCATTCATCCATTTAATGTATACTTGCTCACCAGACTCCACTTCAATTGTCGGTCCAGGATAGTTTCCTTCATATCCCCATACCGTTGTAGGATTCAAATCTCTATGCAGAGACATCTTAAACTCCTTCATGTGCACTTCATAAATAAGTATAATTGCTATCCTTGTAAAGCGGCTGTAACACGGGTGGAATAGGAAGCTGATCCACAAACTTAGTTAAATTTGGGCTGTTATGTTTAGTCATCATCACTCTCCCTTTTTCTTAAAAGATATGTAGTATGCTACAATTTATTACAGTTATAATTTCTATCATCCAATGATAATCATCAATCCACTGTTACTACATTGTGAGTTTGTCCTTTGCCTATAGCTCGCCCCACTATAATAGAGTTACGTGTATATCCGATTTTAAGTTGGCTGAGCTAGAGCTTGACTGATTTTTTACTTACTACGTACAATTGGAATTGTGCTTGTTTACAGAGCGTAAACAAAATTTATATTATCTTGAATAATTTGAAACCTTTTCTGTTTTCGTTCGTAAATTAATGACAATAGTTTTCCTTTATTAGGAGGTTTCTATGAACACTTTTGAATTAATGGCTTTTATATTTGCATCAGCAGCTTTTATATTTACATTAAGTGCATTTTCAATTGCTGTATCAGCTGATGCTAAGATTAAAAAGTTAGAAAAACGTATCGAAGAACTTGAAAGAAATAAGTAATTTCTTTCATACGTAATGGTTTTATAGGGCGATATAATCATCGCTCTATTTTCATTTATTACTCAAACTATTCCTCATTATACCTGTAACGATTATTGCATTATGTTTGATATATCCCACTTTGGCCCCCTCCTGCCTTTTCTTCTTATGCTATAATTAATTTGTATTTTCTTCTAACTAGAAAGGATGTTTTTAATGAAAGAATATTTTGTCGAAAAAGCGAATTGTATTCTTCGCTATAACGATTTCCCTGGAAAAGAAATACCCATTTTATTTATCCACGGGCTCGGATGTGCAGGATCATTTGATTATCCACAAGTGGCAACTCAGGAAGCACTAAAAACACATCGTTGTGTTATAGTGGATCTTTTAGGTTCTGGGTATAGCGACAAACCAGATGACTTCAATTACACAGTTAACGATCATGCGGAATATCTTGTAGAGTTTGTTACCGCCTTAGGATTAGAATCTTTTATTTTATTTGGTCATAGTTTAGGTGGAGCTATAGCACTATCTTTAGCAGATAAATGCCCTGAACGTATCAATAAAGTTGTTTTAAGTGAAGCCAATTTAGACAAAAGTAGCATTGGATCAACCAGCAAGTTCATCGCAGATTATGATATGCAAGAATTTCTACAAAATGGTTTTAACGATTTGGTGCAAGAAAGTCAAGCAAGTGGAAATCAAATGTGGGCAGCATCATTAGCTCTTTGGTCACCTAGAGCAACCTATCTCATTTCTAAATCAGCAGCAAATGGTGCAGATCCATCATGGAGAGAAATATTATACTCACTCGATTGCCCTAAGACATTTATCTTTGGTGAAAATTCACTACCGGATTCAGATACACAAGTACTCAATGCACACGGTATTAATATCGAAATTGTAAAAAGTGCAGGGCACTCCATGGCCTGGGAAAATCCACAAGGTTTAGCTGAAGCAATTGAAAACGGTATACAAAGAAGATAAACATACATATCTAGCATCTTTTAAGCATCTGCTAGATGGCCTTGGTTAAATTAAATCAGGCCATTTTTTTGTTACTGCACATTTTGGTTCAAACACTTAACAACTGTTGTACTTTTATCTCAACTCCATCGAATACCACTTCCGAGCAACCAACTCTACAATTTACGCTGCTGCAAATTCCTGATGAATGAGACCATCAAAAATGGAAAATTATGGATTCAAGACCCTTGCTGATTTTCTTTTTGTAAACTATGTTGATTCACCAATCAATGAACGTTTTTTAAAGCATATTATAGATTTAATGTACCAAAAGAAAAAACACCCGTTTGTCAACGAGCGTTTTACGCCATCCATTTCGGTGGCATGTTTTTGGACCAGTAGATTTCACCTAAATTATAGTGTGTCACAAAGCTGTCCTCTTTTGTGTGGTAGTGGAAGTTATAATAAAAGCCTTCATTTGGGCGGTTTTCTGTGCGTACATGGAAGCGGATAAGGTCGACTCTGCTGTCTTGCTCACGGATATTAAAAATTCTCTCTGCGTAATCCCCGCTTGGATTTTCAGTAATTGTTAAGTATTGAATCTTTTCATCGTCTAAGCGCGCCAATGTCATATCAATAGCTTCTTCCATTTTAGGTAAAATGCGCATATCGAACTCACCACTAATTTTTTCAGCAATACGTGGACCAAATTTTATGTAAGCTTGTGTTTTTGCTGCCCCTTTTAAGGATTGTGCAATTGACGTTTTTTCTTCATAAAGTAATGTATCGAGCTGGATGGCTGAAGAAATATCATTCGCACTTGGCTCCTGCCAACGATTTAGCTTTAAGTCATCCTCAAAATTATTCCAAATCTCATGATTCGGGTTAATTGCCCCAAATGTTAAAAGTGCGACAGATACGACAAGTAATTTTTGCGTCCATTTTTTCATCATTATCACCCTCAATTTATGTATAAATCGTGTTTTCACCTATACTTATCTGTACGTTTTATCGCTAAAAAGGTTTCATCTTTTTGTTATTCATTGTACAATACATAGTGTAAATATGTATTGTAGTTAAAGGAGGCACATTTTCATGGGCACAATTGCTATCGGTATCGGCTTATTATTATTTTTAGGTTACTTAACATCTCTTTGCTTCACGGACTAATTTTTCAACTGTGCAATAAGCCGCACATTAGAGCCCTAGAAGCCAGTTTTTACTGTACTTCTAGGGTAATTCAATTATGCAACATAATGCAAGAGGGTACTTCATACCTTGAAATTGAATATAAACCGTTGATACATTTACATAAATGATTCGTAAAAATCATGCCTACCCTTCAATATCCCTCTTCTTATACCCTATAAACCCTAACAGCATCAATAACACAGCAATGAAAGTCAATATAATGACAGGCATCCATTCCAAGGGTTCAACTGGAAGCCGTGGGATATAGCCAAATGGTGAAAGCTTTCCAACCCAATCTTGCAATTGAAATAGACCGCCTAAATACAGCACGAAGAAAGAATACGCAAGATATATCCATATTACGCTTGTCAGCTTTGGAAAGAATCCAATGAAAAACACAGCTAAACCAAGCATAACAAGCATTGCTGGATAGTAAATCATCGCTGCACCATAAATCGTGCTAAACGCAAATCCATCCTCCATTACGACCACAGCAGCTGACCACAGACCAATCGCAACAAGTGAAATCATCATGAAGCCATTGACGACTGCAATCAATAGATAACTCCCCAACAGTTTGGCTCGCGATACAGCTCTTGCAAACAAATGCTCGACACGCTGCTTTTTCTCTTCAGCAACTAATTTATTAATAGCCATAACTGGAGGGACCGTTGCTAGTATCCCCATGATGAGCAACAGCATCGGGATAAACTGCTCAGTTAATGAATAACCTTCTTGCTCAATCAACATCTGCTCCAGCATTTCATTACCTTGAAAGAAGGATTCTAAATCACCCATTACCGAACCATAAGAAGCGCCTAGTACGAGCATGCCAACTCCCCAGAAAATAAAGGCGGTGCGCTGTAATCGAAAGCTTAATCCTAAAGGGCTTTGTAAAAAAGCTGAGGCATGGCTTTTACCTGGTCTTGCATGGATAAATCCTGAACCCAAATCACGTACGGCATTCAAATAATTAGCTAGCACAAAAAGAATCAGCGATACGCCAATCAACAGCAAGATTGGCCACCAATTGTTACTGGAATAGGCTTCTGTTTGGGATAACCAGCCTAGCGGTGAAAGCATAGATAACCCCTCATTGCTCACATCACCAACCGCGCGAATAAGATAGGCAATCAGCAGGAAGGCCATAGAGTAGCCCGTTGCTCCTCGTGAGCTTTCCGAGACTTGTGCAAATATGGTAGTAATCCCTGCGAAGAAAATACCAGTGCCGCCCAATGCAGCCCCATATAGCATAGAGCCATTTAACCCTATACTGTCAATGCCCAATCCATATAAACCAACCCCTACGGCAAGTGCTAATATAACATTCGTTCCAACGAGCACAATCAGTGTTGCATTTAAATTTGCCTGTCTGCCTACTGGTAAGGAGCGAATTAATTCAATGCGCCCATCTTCTTCATCCGCGCGCGTGTGACGTATAACAAGCAGAATGCTCATCAGCCCAACAACTACAGCTGTGAGGAGTAACATATTATGTGCGGTCATGACCCCTGTAGTGTAATTTTCAAAATCCCCCGGCCCGACCATGGCAATCATTGCTGGGTTACGCATTGTTTCGGCTAGTGTGTCTCGTTCTTCCTGTGAAGTATACATATCATCAAAAGTTACAGGAACAATTATCGTAAAAAAGATAATTCCTACAAGCCATAGCGGGATGCGAATACGCTCTTTCCTTACAATAAATTTCACAAGTGCGCCAGTGTTACTTGTCATTGAGCGAAACATCAGGAAGCGCCTCCCACTTTTTGATTATCATAATGACGCATAAATAAATCTTCAAGTGTAGGAGGAGCACTTTCTAATTTGACAAGCCCAAATGGCGCAATATGTTTCATCACCGTATCCATTTCTTCTGTATCCACTTGGAATGAAGCCGTGTTACCTTGCTCTGAAAGTTCATGGATTCCTTTTAATTCATTTAAACCTACAATCGGCTCTTTTGTTTCAATATGCAGATTGGTACGTGTTAAATGGCGTAATTCGCTTAAAGTACCTGTTTCGATAATTTCCCCTTGACGAATAATACCTACTCTGTCGCATAGCTTTTCAACCTCTGATAAAATATGGCTGGAGAGTAACACGCTTTTACCAGCATTTTTTGCTTCCAGTACACATTCCTGAAAAACTTGTTCCATCAAGGGGTCGAGCCCAGATGTAGGTTCGTCTAATATATATAAATCAGCATCTGAAGAGAATGCGGCTACTAATGCAACCTTTTGGCGATTACCTTTGGAATAGGTGCGGCATTTTTTTGTTGGATCAAAATTGAAGCGCTTAATTAATTCCTCACGGCGATTATTATTATTATTTCCACCGCGCAGCTTTATAAATAAATCTATCACCTCACCACCCGTTAAGTTTGGCCAAAGATTCACATCCCCTGGGACATAAGCAATTTGTTTATGAATCTCCACCGCATCGTTCCAGGCATCCTTTCCGAAAATTTCCACACTGCCCTCTGTCGCTTTTAAAATGCCGAGCAGTACACGAATTGTTGTCGACTTACCTGCCCCATTCGGACCGATAAAGCCATAAACTTCCCCTTTATTTACCTCAAAGTTTACGCCATTAAGTGCATGGAATTTACCGAAGCGTTTCGTAAGATTTCTGACTCTTAATACAGACATCACGTATTCCCCTCCCCAAATAAGTTTTGAACTTTTTTGTTCCTTTGAGTTCATAATATACAAAAACCTCTCTCGATACAATAGTTTTGTATTATTTTATTTGTTATATTTCAAAACTTTTATTAAACTAGTGATGAGGTGAACATGATGAACGGGTTTGAACGACGGAAAGAATTAAAAAAGACCAATATTTTAGAGGCTGCACTGGCTCTATTTTTAAAGTATGGCATTCATAAAGTAGCTGTTGCTGAAATTGCCAAGGAGGCGAATGTCTCGCAGGTGACGATATATAATTACTTTGATAGCAAGGATAATTTAGTGAAAGAGGTGATTGTTTTTTATGTACATCAAATTTGGGAGGAGTATAAACAATTATTTGACAGTGATATGCCATTTCCCGATAAAGTGAAAAAAATGATTTTTGATAAAAAGGATTATGCCAAGCAAACCCATGAGGAATTTTTTAATGACTTTATGACGGAATATGCAAGTGAAAATAATTATATTGAAAAGTTTTATACAGAAACAGTCTTGCCTAACATTTTAAAATTGTTTGAGGAAGGTAAGAAGCAGGGCTATGTTGATGCAAGCATATCCAATGAGGCTATTTTATTTTATATTCAAATGTTTGCCGAATATATGCAGAAGGATGGTGCCAGCCAAAACATGCTGTCAATGACAGAAGACCTAACGAAGCTCTTTTTCTTTGGGATAGCTGGTAAAGTGAAAGAATCATTATATTAGAAAACGTCCAAATACATTTTATATGTAGTTAACACTTTCGTGAAGCTGCGCACATGTTGTGTAGCTTTTTGCCGTTCAATTAGACAAGGGACGCCCTCCTATAGAAGACGTCCCTTTAGTATTTAATAGGTAACTTGTAAAATAAAATGTCTCAACCCAATCATCTGGGGAATCTTTATATATTTATAGAAGTAATATCTTCTATTTCCGAACCGCGGTAAAATTCCACTAAAACCTTCTAACCTAAGCAATGTAGCCCCAACCTGCTACTACATCCTTGCAGCCCTTTAGCGTGCGCCAGTGTGAATAAGTATCTTCAAAAATCACTAGCAGAATGCCAATTTATTTAACATGCCACCTAAAATAGCACCCATTCATTGTAACACACTATATATGAAAAGTAAAATCGCTGTTGTATCAAGGGTTTGTAAGCATTTTTAATTTTATCAGCTTCGCAAAATAGTGCATAGTAATGAAAGAGTTTGGGACTACTGTTATAAAACAATATGCTTGGTGGTATGATAAGGAAATTAATTAAGCCTGTTTATCAATTCATCACTAATTTTGACATCCTCTCTAAATCAGTCGCTATATTTGCCGTTATATCATGCTATTCTCACCAATTGAGATTAAGTTTCAGGAACTAATTCTACATCTTTTTTATTTTTTATATAGAAGAAAAGCAACAGCAATAAGTTAAAAATAATAATACAGCCGATTAACACCACAACACTCATGCTAAAGATATCACTGCCAATAGATGATGTCATAGCTTCCCTCAAGCCATAGATTACGTATGTCATCGGCATATAAGGATTGATGGCACTAAAGAAGCTATTTTGTAATACAGCCGGGAACATTCCTCCGCTTGATGCAAGTTGCAATACGAGGAGAATCATTGCGATAAATCTCCCCGGATTTCCTAATGAAATCACTAACAACATCATGAAAAACATATACGTGAGTGAACCCAGTACAGAAATTAAAATAAATTGTCCAAAATTCTCCACTTCTAATCCCATTCCAAATACGACACTTACGCTAAGTATCAATGCACCTACAACCGCGGGAACAAATCCAAGTGAAAATTTACTGAACCACCAAAATAGACCTGATGATGGTTTTACAGCAGTCTCTCCTAGCGGGAATATTAAATTAAATGCCAAAGCACCAATGTATAGACCAAGTGAAATGAACATAGGAGCTAATGCATGCCCGTAATTTGGAACTTTACTTGTCTTTGCTTCTTTGAGTGTGATTGGTGATGCAAGCATCTCGTAGTTGACATCTGTTGTTTGGATGTTTTCCACTGATTCTGCGCCTTCTGATAATTTATCAGATAGCTCGCCTGAGCCATCTTGAAGCATTGCGATTCCTTCACCTAATTGAGAAGATCCTTCAGCTAACTGCCCAGCTCCTTCGTTCAACTGAGTAGCCCCATCAGAAAGTTGTGCTACGCCACTTTGTAATGCCGGTAACTGATTTGACAATGATTTTGTTCCATTTACAAGTGAGGTCGATCCCTCTTTCAAATCTTTTGATTTTGAGTTAAGCTGATTGATTGCACCTACAAGTTGTGTCGTTACATTGTTAGTGGCTTCGTTTAATTCCTTGCTTCCACTAACCGCTTGGTCCATTCCACCAGCAAGTTTCGCAGACCCTTGAATCAGTCCTTTATCGCCATCCATTGCTTGACTAATGGATGTATAACCGTTAAGAGCCTCAATTGCTTTAGGTTGCACCTGATTTACTGCACCCTGAAGTGCATTGACCTGTTCTATCAGTTCTGGCGAAGCGCCATATTGACTTATCGCCTTTTGCAATTGATTTACAGCTTGTTGTACATCTGATAATCCCTTAGTGAGCTGATTAATCTCATTTTTTGATGGTAACTGTTTATTCAACTGGACTAACCCGTTATTTAGGTTGTAACTACCGGCCGCTAAGTCGTTTAAGGCGCCACTTACAGTTTTTTGTCCCGTAGCAAGTTGAGATAACGGAGCCATTTTTTCATGCAACTGGCTCACACCATTCGTGTATTGAATTATCCCGTTATTCAACTCTGTTGCTCCAGAATGAAGTGAATTGGCTCCCTTGATAAAGTCCCCAACGCCAACTTGAATCTTATCAGTGCCATCTTTAAATGTTAACGTACTTGAAGAGAGTTTATTTAAATTCTCGGTTAATTCCTTATTTCCTTCTCCTAATTCCTTTAACCCGTTAGTAATTTTGTCCGCGCCATCTGCAGCATCAGCAAAACCAGTACCAATTTCGTTTACGTTTGAAAAAATAGCCTTTGTGTATTCTTTCGTTACACTCGTTGAAATTTCTTGATTGATACGATTCATTGCTTGTTCACTGATTGTGACACTGAAAAAGTTTCGTCCGGGGTTTACTTCATAAGTTAGCTCCATTTTTTCTGGATTATCTTCTAGTATTGTAGAAGCTTTTAACGAAAAATCTTGCGGTATCGTGATGACCATATAGTAATCGCCATCATCAAATCCCTTTCCCGCAACTTCACTACTGACAAAATGCCAATCTAAATCGTCGTTCTCCTTTAAATTGTTAACGAGTTCCTCTCCAATACTTATTGTTTTCCCTTCTAATTCAGACGGCTCGTCTTCGTTAACGACAGCTACAGGCAAGTTAGAGGTACTTCCAAATGGGTCCCAATATGCACTGAGAATAATACCGGAATAAATGATAGGTATAAGCGGTATGACCATCATCATAAGTATCAACATCTTATTAGTTAATACTTTCTTCCATTCAGCTTTAAAGAATTTCATTCCTATTCACCTCTTTCTCTTTTTTGTTGTAAAAATTCAATCAGAGAGGTTTTATTCCAATTAAGTGTTGGAATTTCTGATGTGTTAAAGACTTCTTCTAAAACATTAGCTAGCGTGACTGTGGAAAAATACTGTGTTAATAACTCATCTGCCTTGTGAAATACAGCACTTAGGAGGTTTGTTCCTTTTTCTGTGTATTCTCCTCCTTGAAATACAGAATTGATTAACCCTGTATCTTGAAAAATAGAAATTGGACCTTCTATTGCTTCTATCACATCTAATAGGCTGATATCATCCAAACCCCTTGCCAGTGAAATGCCACCCTTATTGCCTGAAACGGATGTGATAATTTTTTTGACTACTAATTTTCTTGTGATTTTTTTCAGGTAGGATGGAGACACATCTAAACGTTGACTGACCTCATCAGTAGATAATGGCTCGGTGTTATCTTGTGTCGCCAGCAGAATAATGATACACGCAGCTTGTTCAACTGCCTTCGTTAATTGCAAATTATATTCACCTCTTTCGGAATTTTTATAGATCTAAAAAGTCTATTATGGATATTTTATATCCATAATTATATTAAAACTTATTCCTCTAAAAATGGCAAGTTTTTTAGAGGAAATTTTGTTGACAATGTATACCTTCCAGAGATAAACAATATGGCCCTATAACAAAAAGATACCCGACTCCCAGTATAGATATTTCACTCCAATTAACAATGTGATGTTAACGGGAACATAAAGTTACCCTTCAGCAACGACTCTTTCGTTAAGACGAATAAAGCCTCATCATCATTTGGCATAATGCTCGCTTTCATTCCTTCGATTGAAAAATCAGGTGTGAAATTAAATATCACTTTTTTCGTTGTTTCATGCACAACGCTTGCTAATACAGCTTCCACATTTTGAGCATTTAACGAAATTATATCGAATATATGAAGAGTATCTTCTTCTTCCGCCATTAGCACAATCGTTTCTAAATCTTCCACATAGAAAATAGCTTCATGAAATACGATTGTGAAATAGAACATTAATAAACTTTCATTATGCTCAACATCTAAAATCATTGAGTTTGTATAGCGATTTTTCGCAAATTTTTCAAGTAATGCAAGATCTTTTTCAATAGTAAGCTGTTTTACCTTCGCATCCATACTCATTTGAATTGAGCTTTTTGCTAAGTCTAAGCTAAATTCGCTTTCATGAAGACGTGTAAAGCCAAACTTCGGGTAAAAATCCAATACTGTATCATTCGCAAAAAGATACATGAAATCATAAGTATTTTCGTATTCTTTCATAATATGCTGCATTAATTGCTTAGCTAAACCTTTATTGCGATAATTCTCATCAGTCATTACTGTACCAATTTGAATCCCTTTATACATTTTACCGTCAATAATTATTGACATTTTATTAACTGAAGCATTTGAGATAACCTTACCTTCATCAATAAATGAATACGGTATATATTTATTATTCCAATACCCTCTGTTGTACCAGCCTCGAAAATCTAATTCAAATGTTTTCATTGCTAAGGCATTGAAACTCTCCTTCAAACTTTCATTATTACGATAATCACTTACTAATTCATATTTTTCCATTTAAATTCCCTCCAATTTTTGTTTCAATCACTTTGGTGCATTACATGTATTTATGGGAATTATCACCTCCTAAAAACAGAAAAAGACTTTATGAGAATAATAAACTCATAAAGTCTTTTTACACGCAAAAAAATAAAATTAACCAAACTAACGCTAGTACTTGCCTTTAGTTGGATTACATAAATTTATTTATCTGCTTATATAGATTAGACATTATATCGCTTCTCGTAGTTATCGCAAAAGGGCATCACAAATAAACCTATAATTAAATTATAGAACAGCCCTTCTATTAAATTCATTGGAATTTAATTTGCGATAATAAGTTTTAGCATAAAAGTCTAATCTCCCTTCTGTTTTTAAGAATAAAGATATGATATCACCTGTTTAGATTTTTTTCTACCTTTTTTTCACATTCTACCAAGGCAGCTTCAGCAAGTGGTAAATCCTATATGCTTTAGACAAGTCAATATACACCACAAACTCGAAATAAATTTGTCGATTGTTATCTTGCTCCATTTTCTTAATTAGCAATGAATTAAGGGTGTTGTGTTTAAGGTACGTGCTTTCCTATACTCGGCAGTAACACCATGAAGCTTTGTGAAAACAGTAAAAATAGAAAAGCATTTTTTCAGGCATGTTGATTATGTAAATGCATGTTTTTATAATAGCCACTTTTTAGACATGTAAAAGAAATCCAAGTGTGCCTCTCAATTGTTCAGTAAACAACTAAAATAGAACCCTGTCTAAGAGCGTCATGTTCTATGACAACGACTGAGTGACCAACATTGTGTTGACCTAAACTTCCAGCGAATGTCGCAGATTTTGAAGAGGTTTCCGTTGTAAGCTCGAAAAAATCTGGACACAATTATGCCTTGTGTAATTCATTAAGCACCTATTCTCAGCTATATTATCTTACAAATAACTGTCGTCAGTCATTCTTTTTATTGCATCGTCTAATTTCTTTTGTCGATTGTGTGCCATACGTTCTCTAACAAGTCGCTCCGCCTTTTGGAAGGGGGCACTAACCAATTCTTCAGTCGACTGTAATAACTCTTCATCTGACATAATAAAATAATGATTCCAAAACTCCAACAACATTTTAGTATCACTATTAATCGCATTGACCGTCATGCGCAAGTGCTTTAAATCATGAATAACTGCCTCTAGTAAACGTTGCTGTAGAATGCCATCTAAATCGCCTAACAAGGTTTGGGGTTCATCAAGACGTCTTTCAAAATACGATTCCACTAAAAATTCAATTGCTTCTTCCTCACACGCCAAATTATTTTCTGCTACGATAAGGGAAATTTTTTCGCTTATGTCTGGTCGAAAATATATGGGCTTTTGCTGCACATTGTTCACGCTCCTTCAACTCCTTTCTACCACCTTATTTTGAATCATACCAACATTAAATCTCCTTCTAAATTTCGAAAAATCAAAATATTTTTAGCACTTCTTCTTGCATTCATTTAATTAGGTTTAGCTGCCGCCTTACCTATTTGAATGCCTGCACGCACACCCGACTCATAACCTCTAATATAATTTTCAATTGAACGTTGCTGCTCTTCTGTTAAATTTTTCAATAAACGTTCCATGCGTTCCCATGAAGGTTTGTCTTTAACATTTAGCATCATATTCATGAAATACCATCTCCTGTTATTGTTTTATAATCAAAATATATTACAAAAAAATCAAAATTTCAACCTTTTCCCCCTTAATATTGCAATGTAATCAAATAAAGAATAAAATTAAATAAATAGGGAGGTGCCAAAATGAAGGCGAGAATCAAATTTTTAAGACAACATTTAGCTCTTAATCAGCGAGAATTTAGTGCACGTATTAACATTTCCCAGCCTACACTCGCATTAATGGAAAAAGGACAGCGAGTGGTTCGTGATATACATGTTGCACAAATATGCTCTGAATTTAATATTAATGAAAAATGGTTACGCACTGGTGAAGGTGAAATGTTCCTTTCAGTCGAGGTATTTTCTCTAGATGAACAAGCTAAAAAAAGCAATTTAACAGAATTGGAGATTGCAATTATGCGTGGCTATATGAATTTAGATCTCGATGTTCGTGAAAGGTTAATGAACGAATTAGAAGCTATTTTTAAACCTATTCATAATGAAGACATAGCTACTTTTGAAGATAATAGCGACAGTGAAATAGAAGCTGAGATGGATATAGCCAATGATAGAAAAGATAACGAAGACAACTAGCATTTTCAATGCGCGGCTGTTAAGAAGGACGCACTGTACAGTGGAGAAAAGGATACTTTCACTTTATTGGCGAATCGTGAAGGCAATATTATTTTCTTTCTAAATCTAACGGTAAATTGTAATAATCTTTAGCTATAGGACACTTCTTTCTGGATGGATTTTGTATGGTAACTTAATTTTATTAGAAGATGTCCTTTTTTGATACATCAATTGCGCCCAGATTTTTTTCGAGCCCTTCCCAAAATCTATGATACTTACTGAATCATGATAAAACAAGACCATTGAAATCTTACGCCTTGTAAAATTTCAATGGTCTTTCATATTAAAGAAAGGTTTTGTTCCTGCTTGAACGAGAATAATTGCTTCTATCTACTTCAATTTAATGCCAAATTATTACGTAAGGAGCATTTACTCCATTCTGATTGCTAATTTCAAATAAATCATCTAATGATTACTTCGGTCGTTCTAGCGAAAAAATCTCACCAATTTTTGCGTAATCTGAGCCAGCAAGTCTACTAACTGCATTTAATTTTCTTGGATCGATGCGTCCTTCATGATAGATTGCTTCATCAATATGGAATTGAACAATCTCTCCGATAAACAAATCCCCCGTCTGTTCTTCACCATTCATCAAAGGAACTGCTTGCACTAAGCGGCATTCCATACGTACCTTGGCTTCTTGAATTCCAGGAACCTCAATGTGCTGACTATCAATTAATGTCAATTGCGCTCTGGCAATTTCACTTTCTGTAACAGGTAAGGAAGCAGCGGTTTCATTGACCTGCGCTACATTATCCTCATCTACAATATGCACAACAAATTGCTCACGATAATGGATATGTCGAGCTGTATCTTTTAAATGTCCATTTGGCCTTTGAATCGCCAACGAAATCATCGGTGGCTTGGAGGATACAATATTAAAATAACTAAATGGCGCTCCATTGACAACGCCTTGCTCTGATAATGTTGTAACAAAGGCAATGGGTCTCGGAATAATGCTACCAACTAAAAGTTTATAGTTTTCACGCTCAGAATTTTTCTTAGGGTCAAATGAAATCAAACTATTCTCTCCTTTTAATCAAGTTCACGTACTGCAATCGGAATTAATGTTCTTTCTAGTTGCTCACGATGCTGCTCATATTGAGAAGGTAACATCAGCTCACTTCCCATCGTTTCTGCTGTTTCGTCATGCGCAAATCCTGGAGGGTCTGTCGCAATTTCAAATAAAATCTCGCCCGGCTCACGGAAATAAATAGCATTAAAATAGTTGCGATCTTTCACTTCAGTCACATGCTGTCCATAATCCATTACGTGCTGTTGCCATTGTACATGGTCCGCATCATCTTGCGCTCGCCAAGCAATATGGTGAACGGTTCCTACACCCATTTGTCCACTTACGCCTGCAACCATCTTGACATCCACCATGTTACCGATGGCTGCACTTGATTTAAAACGTGTATAGTCACCTTCTGTTGCGATTTGTTCAAGCCCCATAATCTCTGTTAAAACTTTTGCTGTTTCTTGTGGCTGACTTGAGTATAACACAGCTCCACCAAAACCTTTAATTGCAACCTCTGGCGTTATTTCGCCAAAGGTCCATTCATTTATTTCTCCTTCAGCACGTGCAACTAGCTCAATATGCAGACCATGTGGATCATCAAATTGGATGACTTGCTCATCAAAACGCTCCGCTGTTTGGAACGGAATCGAAAATTTCGCTAAGCGATTCACCCAAAAAGCTAGTGCTCCTTCTGGCACAACATACGTTGTCACAGCAACTTGCCCATCGCCAATACGACCTTGATACGCATTTGCCCATGGGAAGAAGGTAATGATTGTACCTGGTTGCCCCCCTTTATTTCCAAAATATAAATGATAGGTGCCTGGATCATCAAAGTTGACGGTTTGCTTTACTAAGCGTAAACCTAACACACCTGCATAAAAATCAATATTTTCTTGTGGATGTCCTACAATCGCTGTGATATGGTGAATTCCTGCTGTCTGCTTTTTCATATTGCTGTGCCTCCGTTTAGCGAATTGTGTATAATGCCTTAGACCATGGAATTAATTGGTCTAACATTTGATTGACTGAGTCTGCTTGGACAGCTTTAGGTTTAAAATCTGTTCCATTTTCAAAATCTGTGAATAATGATAGCGCTGGATGGACACGTACATCTGCAACTAAAAGCTCACCCAAGATGCCACGTAAATGCTCTGCCGCACGAGCACCACCTACCGAACCATAAGACACGATTCCCGCTGCTTTGTTATTCCATTCTACACGTAAATAATCGAGTGCATTTTTTAAAGCACCTGTAATCGAGTGGTTGTATTCCTGTGCGATAAATACAAAGCCATCTTGTTGCGCAACGATTTCCGACCAAGCCTTTGCTCCTGATGCATCCTGTCCCGGCTCACCTAGTAGTGGTAATTTATAATCTGCAATATCAATAATTGTATAGTTAGCATCCCCTCGTTGATCTGCGATTTCCTTTACCCATTGTGCCACTTGTGGGCTTACTCGCCCTTCACGTGTTGAGCCTATAATAATACCGATATTTAATGTTGTCATTGTGTGTTCCTCCTCTTTTTGTGAACCGAAAATTTTATTGAATAATCCCATGACAAATACCTCCTCGATGTTCAAAGGCAACAAAATATCAAAGCACATTTTGCATTTCTTACATACTAAGTGAAATTATCTCGAATTCGAGATATATTGATTTGAGGTAATATTACCACCTATTTTAAACTTCGTCAATCAATTAAAACTAGGCAAGAATTTATATATTTTTCCCCTAATTCACTTTTTCTATTCAAAATTTATAATTCGTTTCTTCTTAAGCCTGTATTTTCAAATTAACTAGTTCAAAAGTTATGATTCGCTCGTAAGATAGATAAGTTCGCACGCATGATGCCCGTTTGCGCACGTTAAACAGTGAAATTCGCACGCAAAACAAGCAAATTCGCTCAATTAAATTTAAAAACAGGGGTTGTTCGAAAATGTTCGAACAACCCCTTAATTAGGACGTAAAATGGATGTCTTTTCAATTACACCATAATGGAATTTTGCTGTAGGACGAACGGTGCGTTGGAAGCCATACTGCTCAAAATAAGGCGATTGATAATGTGCCTTTAACACAACACGCTTTTGCGCAACACGCACTGCCTCTTGTACCCACTCAGCTGTTAAGGCTAAATGGTTTCCAGCCTGACGCAATGCTTCAAAATTATTCGCTTCCTCAATCGTCTCCTCAAACATCGGGTCCATATAGACGACATCAAATGCATCGGCGGGTTGCTGGCGTAAAAATTCAACCGCCTCTATATGTCGCACCTCAATTTGTCTCATACAGGCGGTCAAGGGCAATTTCGTTGTATCATATGTTTGCATCCCATGCTTGACGATAAAAGCAATATTGCGATTTGCTTCAAGCCCAACGACTTTTCCCTGCTCGCCCACCACAAACGCCGCAAGCATACTATCTGCGCCCATGCCAAACGTGCAATCTAAAAAGGAATCGCCCTTTGTGAGCTGACAGGCCTCAAGTAACGGCTCCACCTCACCACGTGCAACTCGCTTTAAACGAAACGCCGCAGAATTGGGATGAAAAAAGAAAGGCGCATCCGCACCTTTCGCATAATACTCATAACGATTTTTCCCCGCCACAATGACATTTGCCTGTAGCTCACGGCTAATCGCTGCAACCGAACGTTTTTGCCGAGGAACAAATTCAATTTCTAGCGTTGCACAAACAAACTGTGCGAGCTCCTCCGACAAGGCATCTGGTCGCCCAGCCGTCGTAACAACCGTTATTCCGCACATACTTGCTTCAATACATCTGTCAAATGGTCGCGCACTTGCTCCATCGGGAAGCCTTCAATATTTTCGCGTGGGATAAAATAAGCAAGCTGCCCATCCTTTAAAATTGCCATTGACGGCGAGCTCGGTGGCACTTCATCAAAGAACGCACGCATTGTTGCCGTCGCCTCTGGGTCCTGCCCCGCAAATACCGTCACTAACTGATCTGGCTTCACCTCTGTAATTGCTTGGTTTGCTGCTGGACGCGCTAAACCTGCCGCGCAACCACACACAGAGTTAATAACAACTAATGCCGTCCCCTTTTGCTCTGCCATAAACTCATTCACTTCATCCGCTGTCGTTAATTGCGTAAAACCTGCATCCACCAATTCCTGACGCATCGGCTGTGTTACTTGTCTCATGTATTCATCGTAAGCATTCATATTTTCGCCTTCTTTCTTATATATTCACAAAGCCTATTATATCAATGTTTTGTGGTAGTGTAAAAGGGTTTGATTTTCGTTAGTTTTCGGAGAAGTTCAGGATTTTTGTGACTTTTTTAGTTTTTCAGAAATTGCTTTTTGGAAATCTGATGTGATAGTTGGAAAACCATATCAAAGTCAAGGAATTGGTTCAGCTTTACTATTAGAAGCAAAGAATTGGGCAAACAATCGCAATTTAGATTACTTGGAGCTAAGCGTATTATCTGAAAGTGCTGGTGCTATAACTTTATACGAAAAAACATGGGTTCAAAGATATGAACCATACAATGCGTTTTGAATTATAGATACTGAATATCAGAACTCATTGTGTTTAATATTTATTTACGTTTACAACGTTGTCGATATTGAGGTGTTAACATAATTTAACGCCTAGAATAAGATGAGTCATAACACTTAATTAACGAAAGGATGATTGTAATTGAAAAGCCACGAATGCATTCCTGATGATTGCTCTAGCAATAAATCGATAAGAAAGTCGAAAGCATATAGAGCTGTCCCCATTGATGAGGTGTTGCCTTCTAAAGAATTATCAGCCTATGGATA
>NZ_PYWN01000115.1 GCF_003049505.1 Metasolibacillus meyeri | reverse complement strand
AGATGTGTATAAGAGACAGGTGTTATACTGGTATTAAGTACCAAAAGTAAAACCTCGACAGGTAGAACTGTCGGGGTTTCTATGTTGTTGAAAAAACAATTTTGTTAATATCCATTTTATGAGTTTTCAGTTAAAATATTTCTAATTCAATGAATCCGAGATGGAGGGATGTTCAATGTTCTTTACACTTTCTCTTCAAACAAGAGTGTGAACACCACTATTCGACGTAGCGCTGTTCGTTTAACTTATACTCTTCCAACAACTCAATATTTCTTCTATTAACAATGTACTCTTGAATATGATTTCCGATATTCGCGTAGAGGGGAATTTTGTGTAGCTCAGCTATTGGCAACCATTTCACACCCATCTGATGAGGATCTGGTGTTGCAGGTAGCTGTGGCACGGAGCCCTCTTTTCGTTTACATTCAAACATCATGACTAATGTATGCGTATCACCGTACTTTCTTTTATTAAGATGTGGCGCATATTCATAGACAAACGCTAATGGGCCAACCTCTACATCCACACAAGCTTCCTCCTTCGCTTCCCTCACAACCGCCTCGCTAAGTGATTCATTTGGTTCTGCTCCACCCGCAGGCAAATCATAAACAAGCCCTCTAATCGGGTCATTGTATTCTGTTAATAATATTTGATTATCTTCAATAATAACTGCCCCTGCACGTACCCTTATATGAAACTGCATTTAATCCCACTCCCTATAATGATATACTTCAATTCTACAATATTAATCTTTTCTTGAAGCATTTGATATTCAACTATTTTAGCAATAAGGGGGACTTTTTAATGGAAAAATGGGATATATATGATCAACATCGTCAGAAAATTGGAAAGCAAGCAACACGTGGTGAGGCGTTAGCCAAAGGGGAGTTTCATGTAGTTATACATGTTTGTATTTTCAATTCAAAAGGAGAAATGTTAATCCAGCAACGCCAGCCCTTTAAGCAAGGTTGGTCGAATCTTTGGGATATTACTTGTGGAGGCAGTGCCATTGCAGGTGATACAAGTCAACAGGCTGCTGCACGTGAATTATTTGAAGAGCTTGGCATTCAGTATGATTTCGAAAATATTCGTCCACAATTGACGATTAATTTTGAACGGGGCTTTGATGATTATTATTTAATCGAGCATGAGGTTGATTTGAGCGCATTGATACTACAGCCTGAGGAAGTACAGGCTGTCAAATGGGCTTCTCAAGAAGAGATTTTTACAATGATGGAGGACGGGACATTTATTCCATATTATAAAAGTATAATTGGCTTTCTTTTTGAAGGAAGGCATCGTTATGGTTCAATTCGTTTATAAGAAATATACCCTACATAAATCCCTCACTTTATTTCCTATATCAAAGTGAGGGATTTTCTTATTCGTTACGTCTATATTAGTAAATGGAGGTGAAGTCGTTGTCTTTTGAAGATATTTATAAGCACTACAGTGAAGCTGTTTTTCAATACATATATTTTTTAGTCGGTCACCAAACGTTGGCAGAGGATTTAATGCAAGAAACATTTATAAAAGCATATCGCAGTATGACACAGTTCAAAGGACAGGCTACCTATCAATTACGCCTCGGCGTAATTGTGTCCGGATTTTTTCGAGCTCGCTCGAAAAGCTCCTCTTCAAAATCCGTGACATCCGCCGGAGGCTTTTATCTTAGTTCAGTAAGTATTTGCACACCCATTGAACTTAGGAAAAACAGGAATTATTCCTCTCTCCATTGAGGAAGAGTCTTCTGCTTAACTAAGATAAAACTTGGCTGATTACCATTGCTCGCAATACAACATATGACCATTTTCGCAAAAATAAATGGGTGAAGCTGATTCCCTTTTTAAAGGAGCATGAGGAACTCGATTTTACGTATGCACCTGAAAGCTGGCTTTTAGACAATGAACAAAATCGTGAGTTTTATGAAATGCTCGGCCAGTTGAAATATGAGTACCGCGAGGCCATCGTCTTAACAAAGCTAGAAGGCTTTAGCGTAAAAGAGGCAGCTAGCATTTTAAATTGGAACGAGAAAAAAGTTGAAAATGCGGTGCTACGCGGCGTAAAAAAGCTCAGTGCACAACTTGGAGGTGAAGAAGATGAGAGATGAAAACTTTAACAATGTTGCCCGCAAGCCTTTATCCTCTGATATAAAAGAGAAAAGATGGCAAGCAATCTCAGCAACTATCGACAAGGAAAAGCAAAAAAATCGCCTTAGCTACTATAGCGTGTTAATCGTATTTGGCTGTATCCTATTCTTTTTCATTCAAACGCTCCAGACACCGCAACAAATAAAAGAACAGACTGCATCTGTCAGCGAACTTGGCACAATTACCGAGGCAATATTTTTAAGGAATGAGAGACCCGAGAAAATCTTGAATCTAACATCTCCCTTGTATATTGGTCGCACTATCATTACAAACAACAATGAGCTCGAAAAATTACAGCAACTATTTGCACAAGCAACATTAGAGCCTATCGAGAGAGAGCTATCAACATATGAATATTCTCAAGATTTATTATTGCAATTTGCGAATGGGGAAAGCCGTTATGTCAAAGTCGTTGCTGGCCCCTTGTTTTCACCTTATGAAGTTATTGATATGGAGCTCAAGCAACGCTATGTGTCTGAAGTAGAGGGTTTTCCGTATGACGTGACATCAATAAAATACAATAATGAAGATTCAAATTTTTTAATGAGACTGCCTATCAGCTTTTCTATTATTGGTGTAACGCTTTTATTTATACAAAGAAGAAAGAAAAAACTCAAACCGACTGTTGTAAAAGGAAAAATTATGATTATTACAGGTATAATAACGCCTATTTTATTTACAGCACCTATTATGTTTGGACACTATATTTTTGGCGCACATCATCTTGGTATCATTGCACTATGTATTGTTGGAGCTCAAGTATTCCCAGCTTATATTTATGAAAAATGGGGAAATGTAAAAGCGGATTGGTTTGGCCTATTGCTCTTTCTTGTCTCCACCTTCATCGCGTTCGGGATTTTAGCTTTATAGCTTTTCTCTGAATTCAGCCCTTTGTACAATAGTTCACTGACAGACGATATAGTAGTATTTTGATACAAGTAGCACAAAGGAGCGATGATATTGGATATTTTAAATACCGTATTAAAAACAAATAAACTGAATGAATTAAAATATTTTTATAAAGATAAATTAGGCTTCACATTAGAAAGCGAAACAACAAATAGCTTTAAAATTAAATTTGGTAGCAGTGCTATTGAATTCAATAGTAGCGGTGTGAAAGGCAGCCCGTACTATCATTTTGCATGTGATATTCCTTCAAATCAATTTGAAGAAGCAAAAGAATGGATTAAACAGCGTACGGATCTTTTAACGGAAGATGGTGAAGACGAAATAGATTTTACTAATCTATCTGCAAAGTCACTTTATTTTGAAGATCCTGCGGGAAATATCGTTGAATTCATAGCTAGATTAAAAGATAATCCACCTAGCAATCAGCCATTTTCTCTAAAAAGCATACAAAGGCTATCTGAAATGAGCTTAGTTGTGCAAGATAAAATGGCAGTTGCTGAGAAGTTGAAGGCTTTTCACATTGTAAATCGCGATGATACGGAAATTGCGCCTGATTCTTTATCTTTTATGGGAGATCAAAAAGCAAAAGTATTTTTATTGCTTACTAACCCTGGGCGAAGATGGTTATTTTCCAACAAGATATCTACCGTTTTCCCTTTAGATATTACTTTAGATTCTGGCATTTTAATAAGCGTAAACGATAAAAATGAGTTTGATATCTGCAAAGAAGCTACTTGAAAAGATACTACCTTTTCAAGTAGCTTCTTTATACAATTATGTACCCTAGTTCAATTCGCACTTCGCGATTTTCAATATCTTTATTGGAATAGCTCATCAAATCACAGCCGATAGCCAAAAAGAGATTTGACAATATGTTGAAAATCTATTAAGGTAATACATAATAAAAGCATACAAATTCGTTGACGAGAAAAAGTAATGTTTCGTATTGTTCTACAGAAAGCTGACGCTGTGATGAAAGTCAGTGTTCAATTGTTACATGAAAATCCTCTCTGAGAAGGCGCGCTGAAATGTAGTAAGCAACCCCGGGTGTCTACCGTTAAAAGGAACACGTATGATTGTACGTTGCTAAGT
The DNA here is from genome assembly GCF_003049505.1 of Metasolibacillus meyeri. Classification (GTDB taxonomy): domain Bacteria; phylum Bacillota; class Bacilli; order Bacillales_A; family Planococcaceae; genus Metasolibacillus; species Metasolibacillus meyeri. The sequence continues at coordinate 8,768 of NZ_PYWN01000115.1, read as the reverse complement.
GCTATTGGATCGTTCAATAGAATTAGGGTGGTATCGCGAGCTAACTCGTCCCTTTACTTAGGGACGAGTTTTTTGTATGCCTTTTATACAAATTCGTATAGGAGGAAGAAAAATGGAAAAGGAAACATTGCAGCAAAGAGAGGCAAGGATTCTCTCGTATTGGCAAACAGAAAATGTTTTTGAAAAATCTATTGAAAATCGCAAAAATCGTGACTCCTTCGTTTTTTACGAAGGTCCCCCTACAGCCAATGGGCTACCACATGTAGGGCATGCGCTAGGTCGCACAGTGAAGGATGTCGTCGCGCGTTATAAAACAATGCAAGGTTTTTTAGTGGAACGCAAAGCTGGTTGGGATACGCATGGTTTACCTGTCGAGTTAGGTGTAGAGAAACAGCTTGGCATTTCAGGGAAGCAAGAAATCGAGCGTTACGGCATTGAGCCATTCGTACAAAAATGTAAAGAAAGCGTCTTTACGTATGAAAAGATTTGGCGCTCCTTTACAGAGCAATTAGGTTACTGGGTTGATATGGATCACCCTTATGTGACACTGGATAACAGCTATATTGAAAGCGTCTGGCATATACTGAGCAAAGTTCATCAAGATAAACTGCTTTATAAGGGGCATCGTGTATCACCTTATTGTCCTAGCTGTCAAACCTCACTTAGCTCACATGAGGTGGCGCAAGGCTATAAAGATGTAAAGGATTTATCTGCAACCGTTAAGTTTCAGCGAATGGATTCCAATGAAATCTTTTTAGGCTGGACGACAACACCTTGGACTTTACCAGCCAATGTTGCGCTTGCCATGAACCCCAATTTAACATACGTGAAGGCACAACTTGATGATGAGGTTTTCATTGTCGCAAAATCGCTTGCTCTTACTGTATTAGGTGAAAATGTGACGATTTTAAGTGAGCATAAAGGGATTGAATTTGAGCAAATAGCCTATAAGCCACCTTTTAACTATATTTCAGTTGAGCAAGGTCATGTTGTCGTAATGGCGGACTATGTAACAGAAACGAGCGGCACGGGTATTGTGCATATCGCCCCTGCACATGGTGAGGACGATTACCAAACAGTTAAAGAGCACGGATTATCCTTTGTGAATGTCGTCGATTTACAAGGACGTTACACAAGTGAGATTTCTGATTTGGCAGGTCGCTTTGTTAAAGATTGCGATGTGGATGTGATTAAGCTATTAGCGGCTAGCAATTTATTATTCCATAAAGAAAAATACGAGCATAGCTACCCTCATTGCTGGCGCTGTGATTCACCGCTATTGTACTATGCGACAGATAGCTGGTTTATCCAAATGTCCACACTAAAAGAGCAATTGCTTGCTAACAACAATACAGTCACTTGGTATCCTGACCATATTAAAGAAGGTCGATTTGGCAAATTCCTTGAAAATGTAGTCGATTGGAATATTAGCCGCAATCGCTATTGGGGCACACCGTTGAATGTTTGGATTTGTAAGGATTGTGGGCATGAGGAAGCACCTGAAAGCGTAGCGGCATTACGTGCATTGGCACAGCAGCCTTTACCAGAGGATTTGCATAAACCATATATTGATAATGTCGTATGCACATGTCCAAAATGTCACGGAGCCATGCAGCGTACACCAGAGGTTATTGACGTATGGTTTGATAGTGGTTCTATGCCCTTTGCACAGCATCATTATCCTTTTGAACAAGAGGCTTTTCACAAGCAATTCCCAGCGGATGTTGTCATCGAAGGGATCGACCAAACGCGCGGCTTCTTTTACAGTCTACTTGCCGTATCAACGCTTTATAAAGGGCAAGCACCTTACAAAAATGTCCTGTCTTTAGGTCATGTATTAGATGAGCAGGGACAAAAAATGTCAAAAAGCAAAGGCTATGCATTAGATCCGATTGATTTAATCAACAGCTATGGCGCAGATGCTTTGCGCTGGGCATTGCTAGTAGATAGCTCGCCTTGGAATCCAAAGCGTTTTTCTACAAAAATTGTGCAGGAAGCAAAATCAAAGCTCTTAGATACGCTAGAAAATACATTTAGCTTTTATCAGCTTTATGCCGGAATCGACCAATTCACATTTGACGCTTCGCGGCAAGGCACACCAACATTATTAGATAAATGGGTGTTATCGCGACTGCATACAACAATTGCAAAAGTAACAACGCATATGGATGATTATCAATTTACACAAGGCTGTCGAGAAATTGCGAAGCTGATGGATGATGTAAGTAACTGGTATGTTCGCAGGTCACGCCAACGCTTTTGGGCTTCTAGCTTTTCCGACGATAAAAGAGCTGCCTTCAATACATTGCATATAGTGTTAAGTGACGTATGTAGGCTACTCGCACCATTTACACCGTTTATCACAGAGCATATTTATATGCAACTTCACAATGAAAGCGTGCATTTACAAGATTACCCGACTGCTAATGTAACGTGTATCAATGTAGAGCTTGAAGAGGAAATGGCAACAATCGTCAAAATTGTCGAGCTAGGCCGTAGCATTCGCAATACGGAAAATTTAAAGGTGAAGCAACCGTTAGCCGAAATCATCATTGGCTCCTCTCAAAACCTAAGCAATTGTAACGCAATCATTCAAGATGAGCTAAATATTAAAAACATACAATGGCTACCTTCTACAGAGGCATTCGTCGAAACAAGCTTGAAGCTAAACTTCAAAGCGGCTGGTGCTGCGTTTGGCAAGCAAGTTAATGCGGTGAAATCCTATGTGGAAACAATGTCAGCTGCAGAAAAAAATACGCTCCTGCGTGAAGGAAATTTAACGATTCAGCTTACAGAACAAGCCGTCACGTTAGAGCAATCCCATTTATTAACTGAATCGCTTGTCAAAAATGGCTATGCCTTAGCGGAGGACGGTGCCTTACAAGTATTACTTTATACACATTTAACAGATGATTTAATTGCAGAAGGATATGTGCGTGACTTCATCCGCTATATCCAAGACCAACGCAAACAATTAAATTACCCAATCGAAAAATATATCGATATGCAAATTATTTGCTCACCAAAGCAACAAGCAACCCTTCAGCAATTTGAAGCATTGTTAAGAGCTAATGTATTAGTAAAGGAAATTCAATTCGTCCCCTCTTTCAATAATGTGTCTGCATTTTACTATACGTTTGCACAGGAAGAACTGAAATTTAGCATGGGATTAAATTAAAAAAAGAGCTGTGTGGATACTTTTCACACAGCTCCCTCTAATCTAAATCCACTAAAATGACTTCATCGTTCAAGGGAAAATATTGATACTTCCAGTAGCTTGTATCATTACCCTGCTCTTTTATAAGCGTAATGAAATAGCTTGCTGACGTTACTTCTCGCTCAATTTGCTTATCACTTACATCCTGCTGATGAGGAATAATGTCAAACTTTGAAGAATAAATGATACCCTCTCTCTCAACAGGCTTTTCATCAGGTTGTAAATTTGGAAAATCAGGATGATGCACCAACGCTTTTTTTAGCATTTCTACATTATAATTGTGCCAAGGTTGGCTCTCTTCACTAGATTTCTTATGTGAGGAGCTACAACCAACTAAAACTAAAATCAACAAACTTATGAATAATAGTTTCTTCATTTGATTACTCCTCCCAGATCATCAAAATACAAATGTTGAAACAATGAAAACAATAGGCATTAATAAAACTATTATGACAATAATCGGAATAACCACTGTCAAAAATGCTTTCCATATGGAAATTTGGTGTGCCTCTGCCACAGTTGCTACGGAAATACCGAAAGACCATACACTCACAAAAAATGTTAGCAACAAAGTCGGCAAGAAATACCAAGGAATGGGTCCAACATACGCTGTGTTAATTAAAGATTCCGTTGCTGTCATTAACCACACGCTGTAAAAAGGAATTAAAATAACATAAGGTATAACAGAAAGGCTGATGCCTTTAAACAATTCATTATACGTAGCTCCCCCATCAAACACGCTACCAACCTTCAAATATAGCCATGACAAAATACTATTCCCAATAAAAGCAACAACAGGAGCTAACACAATACTTCCAATTAAAAGCCACACTGATGCCATAACAAAGTCACTCTCACGCAAGCTTGCCAATAATGAGCCAATATAGCCAAGAGTCAAAATAAGCATCGTATAACCTGTAGATTTATGATCAATTACATAACGAGCTGTTCGTTTAGGCTGTAACCAAGTGCTAATAAGTGGATTCATCATTACTACCTCCCCAGAATATAGTTGTTATTATAATATACGGATATATTAGGAAATAGTTTCAGAAAGACATTGCTCAAATAGTTCTTTTTTTGTAAAATTGTATATATTATAATTCCTTATTCTAGTTTTATTATAAAAAATTGGTGTAGTTCTGTATAATTTATTGGAACTCATATATGACAAGGAGGATATGTAGTAAATGAAAAAGAGACTAAATATATTGTTGACCATATTTATTATTTTTTTGGCTTCATCGACTAGTTCAACAGTAAGTGCAACCCAAAACACGGTCAATCCAAATGAAATGATGGCAACGATTGAAGTGCTGTCTACTTACCCAAGAGGACATGACAATGAAGAAAAGGAGCTTGCAAGAAAACTCATTATAGACACATTCAAAAAATATGGTCTTACTGTGACGACCCAAACATTTGACGCAGAATTTTTCGATTGGGAAAAGACCAAAGAAGGTAGGGACAATCCTTTCAGCACATATTCCGCTGTTAATATTATTGGTACACTTTCACCAAATACAACGGTCAAAACGGAGGATATTTTAATCATTGGAGCGCATTATGATGGCATAAAAGATATTCCAGCAGCCAATGATAATGCTTCTGGTGTCGCTGTCATGTTGGAGCTTGCGCGTTTATTACACAATGTACCTAGCGACACAGAAATACGTTTTATTGCCTTTGATGCAGAGGAAGATGGTTTACTTGGGTCGAAGCATTACGTTGAACAGCTAGGAGCTGATAGTGATAGAGTTATTGGTATGCTAAATTTTGATATGCTAGCGGCAAAAAAGGAACAAAACGTGAAAATCTATTCTGCTGATGGGGAAGAAAGCTTCTTATCTGACCTATTAAAAAACAATGAAAACTATAAAAATATTCAAGTACGCGAATATGACAGCGGTGGAACAAGTGACCATGCCTCTTTTCATCCAAAGGCAATCCCGAACTTATTCTTCTCTCACCCAGCTGTACATGGAGAATACCATAATGAAAATGACACAACCGAGCATATTAGCCCTGATATGCTCGCATATGCCGCGGATGCAGGTCAAGTAATTGCTCGACAAATTATGAGTGAGCAAACGCCAACCTATCAAGCAATAGCACGACCTATTATTGACAATACAGTATATCCACTTGCACATACGGTGAGAATACCGTTTGGTTCGAAAAAAGAGGTAGAGGAAGCAACTGGTATTTACTTCACCCAAGTACCCTCTGATGACAATATGGCAAAATATCAGGCAACTATTCAATTATTTGATTTACCACAACCCTTAACATTGACTGCTACTAGTCATTGGGGATGGTTCAGTTCGCCTATGATAGATTTTCATGATACAGGCATTTCATTGGAAGAATTAACAACAATGATGAATCAAAAATTCGGGAAAACCGAGCTTGAGAATAGATGGGACAATATTTATGGAAACGCTTATTATATCGAATATGATGAACAAGAAAATATTTTTATAATGTATATCAATTCATATGAAGCTGAGATGGAAGGCTATACGCTTGTCAATAACGAGCTTGTTCGTATGGAATCGGCAAGCGCAGCGAATGAAATTCATATTTATAAAGAGGATGGGAAACTAGTAAGAGAGGAAGTTATCAATAAGCCATCTGACACACTACCTGTAACAGAACATGCCAAGCAAGCATGGGAAAAAATAAAGCCTCTGCTATCTACAGAGGAAATAGCAGAAATCAGCTTTATCACGATTGGGTCTGATGGTATAGGTGGGCGTACATCCGTTAATATGGAAAACTACTTATCCGAACCAGTAGAGGAAGTATATGAGCCGAATGAAGACTTGCCAGAAGATTATACGTATACTATATTCAACCATCTGGATGGAGTACATCTTTATCTTGACTATATCGATTTAACAAATCCGTTAGGCAATAGCTATAATGAAAAGGATGCGTTAACAAATGTAACGATGGCACGAGCGATGAAAGCACAAATTTTCCCTTATGAGCTTCGTAAAGATTATTATGCAGATATCAAATGGAACGACTTTTCTAAGCTTGTTGTCGCGCTACTTTTACAAAAAACAGATTGGGAATTTGATATGATACAATCGTCATGGTTGGAGGATGCGTCCAGTGCATTATATGAGTTTGGTATTTTAGAGAGTGCTAGTGAAACAGAATTTGCTCCGAATGACACGATTACGCGTGAAGCGGCTGCCGTTATTCTTCATAAAATATATCAATATATGGATATAAAAGATGATTCTAAAGATGGTCAGCCAACGCTTTACAATGATGATAGCGACATATCTACTTGGGCGAAGGAAAGCGTCTACCATATGCAGCTTGCTAAAATTATGAGTGACATCGAGAATAATTTATTTTTACCTCAAAGCAATTACACGCTAGAACAAGCAGTTATCACGTTATTAAACTTATATGAGAAAAAATAAAATGGATGAGGGGAAACCGATTGTTTCCCCTCATCCATTTTTGACTACCTTTATATAAAATAATTGAATAATAATAATAAAATGATAGCCATTGCTGTAAAAGCATAATAAGCTATTTGTGTTTTACTTAGAATTTTTCTATTCTTCTCACTAGGGCGAAATGATTACTGTTGAAAATAGAACTGCCATCAAGGTTTTGTAATATCTTATCACCGCCAATATACTTTTTCTGGAAACTAAAAATTCCCTCACACACTACTATGAGGGAATGGACTTGATGTACGGACAATTTATATTTCTTTTTAATTATAAATCGTCTTTTGATTATACTTAACATATTTAGAAAAGAACTCTATTAAATAATGTGTAACCTTTTTGGAGAAAGGATACAAAACAACTCCAACACCACATAAAATAACACTCAATACAGTTTGTAACATTTCAAAGTTTTGCAGACCTGTTACGTTAGCTCCTAACAATAATAGCGGAGACACAACAAATGACAAAGTAATTGCCCAAAGTGCGATTAATAGCCCAATCGCTGCAATAGCAACGCCTGAAAATAGCACAACATTAAAACAAACAACACCAAATAATGCGAACCAATTGATTTTTTTCATCGCTTTTCCCTCTTCTTTCTCCTGAGTTTTTTCTTTTGTTTCAGAGAGTAAATCATCAATGGATAATCCATACAAATTGCTTAACTCCTGTAGCACAAAAATATTCGGCACAGTCTTATTTTGCTCCCATCTCGAAACAGTCTGCCTCGTCACATATAGCTTTTTTGCCACATCCTCTTGAGTTAAATTATTCATTGCTCGTGCATTTTTTAGCGATTCTCCTAATGACATTCAATACCTCTCCTTTACCATTCCAATATAGCCTCTTGAGAAAGAGGAATAAAGCAACAAAGCTGTTACATCAAACATGTTATACACTTGTTACACCCATCTATTTACATTATATCCTCTCATAAAGAGAATGAAAGCAACAAATCTGATACATAGGGCATGTAACAGATTTATTGCTTTCGTAAATTTACTTATAATCAATTAGGAGTCTACCCGAAAAACCGCAATCCTTTATGATATGATTGCGGTTTAACTTTACTTATTCAGTTAATGCAATTTTTATATGTGCTAGATGATGCTCTTCATGCCAAGCTAGCTTCGCAATTTTTGCTGAAACTGGCACTTCACCATTTATTTGATGTGTAAACACTCGATTTAATTGTTCTTCTGTTAAAGTTTGTCCTAAAGAAACAACGCGTGCATTAATTCCCTCTAACATTTTAATAGAACATTCTACAGGAAGCTTCGTATCTGGTTGAATCGCCCATTCTTCTTCATTAAAAGCAGGAATTGTCGGATTATCATCTGTTAAAGCGAGCTTCAAACGTTGATACATATTCAACTGAGAATCTGCAATATGGTGCACAAGCTGACGCACTGTCCATGCACCTTCACGATACGTTTTTTCTAACTCCTCATCGCTCAACGAACCTACAGTTTCCCCCAGTCGCACTGTATACGTTGCAATTTCCTTTAACCATCCTTGAATATTCTCAATCGTTACTTTTTCTGGAACTTGCAATTGTCCAATTGGGTGTTTTACATCCATTTTCAAACCCCATTTCTTTATTGTCTGTCTTAATTATAAGTGAATAAACCGTAGTTTTTCAAATATTCTATTTTCCAATCCACTTTACCAATATAAGTATTTAGTGGTATAGTTAGAGAAAAAAGAAGAGTTAAACATGGACATTACACATATTACGCAAAACATCAATCAAGTCCTTCGACAAGCGCAATTCATTGGCGTAGGCTCAACAAGAAAAGTATATCGCTTTACAAATGTCGCCATTAAAACATTTTTGCATCCAATCGGCTACTCACAAAGCCAAAATGAACTACATATGTATAATCTATTGGTAGCTCAAGGTTTAGCTGATCATATCGCACCGGTTCTTTATTTAGATGAGCAATATATGTTTCAACCATATTTTGAACAACTTCCACTAATCAATTACGCCTCAGCGTAATTGCGTCGGGATTTTAAATTGTGCTTGCACAATTGACTCCTTTCAAAATCCCTGACATCCGCCGGAGGCT
>NZ_PYWN01000114.1 GCF_003049505.1 Metasolibacillus meyeri | reverse complement strand
TCTTCAGTCAAGTCTATAGCATATTTATGATAATCTTCGATACTAATATTATCTAATTTTCTTATTAAATCAATGCTCGATTTTGGCTGAAATGCATTATATTTCTCTGAAGCAAAATACCCTACACAAATAATCACAATAATAATTAAAATAATTGTTTTAAAATTAATAGTTCTTCACCTACTTCATAATTAATTATTGAAAATCATTACGTTATAAATCCCTGCATGAATCATATCAGAATGTGAACGAGTATCACCATCTACTCTTATTCTATCTATAGATAATTTTCCAGTTGTAGAACTATAAACATATGCATCCACTTGTGTTTGATATGTACTTAAACCTAGTTCATTTTTACAAACAACTACAATATCATCTTTTGTATATCTAACTTTATATTTTCCTGTAGCATACATATCAATTGTTGCACCAATTATTGTTATCCCTAGAGATATAAGTGTTGCTACTACATTGAAGTTACCGATTGTTGTAAGAATAGTAATAGCTGTTGATACTTTAGTTCCTTTTGAAAATTCAAATATATGTTCTTTACCATATGAAATAGTTGTTTTTTTGTACAAATTTCCAGTGGATTTCCAAGCGGAGCTGTATTCACTTTTATGGAAGCTATAACCCGCAGGAATTGAATAAGCATAAGTCATGCCTTACGTTAATGGGTTATTATCATCTAATTCTGTTTCTGGACTTTCAATATCTTCTGTATCAGTAATTTTAACATAATCATCAATATTAGAAATTTGCTTATTGCCTAAATTATCAAATTCCTCAATCTTGCCATCTATTTTATGAAGAATTGTCCTAGATATGAATTCACTTCCATTATAAATTTCCGTAATAACATTTTCTTCGTTATTAACAGTCTTTATATCTAAAGTTCCGTATTTTTCATCTTCAATTTGAAAATTAGATACATCAGACATTGCGCGTTGCTCGTATGAATTTTCCTCCATTTTTTGAGCATGAATAACATTTCCAAAAGGTGATATAAGTAACGTACTTACTAAAGCAATACTAACATAAGATTTATATTTTTTCATTAGAATCAAACTTATTATTCCTTATTTGTATATAATTGTTATATAGATGTGAATTATAATCAAGGGTTTCGACAAATGAAGACAAATAAAGACACATAATAACTGGGTTTTAAACAAAAAATTATTAATTCTTTTACTATGAAAACATCTAACAAATAAAAATTATATTATTGTTAGGTATTCGTATGAGAATGAACATCAACATAAATTATTATCATCTTTTTCTAAGATTAATTCATATTGCAATTGAATTATAACAAAATAAAAATATAGACAAATGCAATGAAAATCTGGAAGGAAAACAGAGCTTTCCTTTTTATTATGAGAATTTTGTTGGTTTCATCACCACTGTAAATTCGGCAGTTCAACTAAGAAAAGGAGCATGTTCATAACCCGTCCGTTTCTAAGTTTCGCCCTACATAGCAGGAACCATCAAATTTTTTTGTCAGCAGGCTGTCACCACAAAAATTTTTGAGTTATTGTTTCACAATTTCTTGCCATGTAATGTATACTGAATTACCAATTTATTGAAAAAATCTACCTACTTCAAGATTGCGGCCTCAAGCAGTGGGATTACTTGATCATTTAGTAATCAATTTACTTCAGTAGTTGTGGCAATTTTACTATTTAAGAGAAGAATGCAAATGAAAAAATAAGAAAGCAACTCATCTTAACATTCATGTTATGTTCAGTTGGTAGACGGTATTGTCATCATCAGAAATAATAAACATAAAGGGGTGAAAAGTATGATAAGTATGAATTTGAAGCAATTGAGAAAGAAACATCAATATACACAGGAAGAAGTAGCAGAAAAAATCAATGTATCGCGTCAAGCTGTGGCGAAATGGGAAAAAGGGGAGTCGATACCTGATATGGCAAGCTGTATGGCACTAGCCAAATTATACGATGTGACACTTGATGATTTAGTGAATCATCAAGATGAGATTGGGTTAGGCATTGCACCAAAAGGAAAGCATTTGTTTGGTGTTGCGATCGTTGGGGAAAGAGGGCAAATTGTTATTCCAAAAAAAGCAAGGGATTTATTTAAAATTGAAGTAGGTGATTCGCTCATTATTCTGGGAGATGAGGACCGCGGATTAGCGATTGTTCCAGAAAGCTACACGCAAAAATTTTTCAAGGAAGCACTTCGGATTAATGAGGAGGATAAAGAATGACAGTCGCAATTGATGTACAAGGATTGGGCAAAGCATACGGTGCAAAAATAGCGGTTCATCCACTATCGTTAACGATTCAGCAAGGGGAGATTTTTGCTCTACTCGGTGTGAATGGTGCTGGTAAAACGACATTAATTAATATGTTGTCATGCTTAATAAAGCCAACAGAGGGTGATGCCTTTTTATTAGGAAATAGCATTTTATCTGCAAAGCAAAAGGTCAAGGAACGCATCGCCGTTTCGCCACAAGAAACAGCGATTGCACCAAATTTATCTGTACGTGAAAATTTACGACTGATGGCAGGTGTTCATGGTTTTCATAAAAAGGTAGCAGAGCGCAAAGTGGAGGAGATGCTGACATTATTTTCGCTTCGCCCTGTAGAAAAACAGCGCAGCAAAACATTGTCAGGTGGTTGGAAACGCAGATTAAGCATTGCAATGGCATTAATTAGTGAACCAGAAATTTTATTTCTCGATGAACCGACATTAGGCTTAGATATTTTAGCGAGGCGTGAGCTTTGGACAGTTATTCAACATTTAAAAGGCAAGGTGACCTTGATTTTAACGACACATTATTTGGAGGAGGCGGAAGCTTTAGCACACCATATTTGCATTATGAAAGCTGGTCATATAGAGGCGCTAGGAACGGCCGAGGAATTAATGCAGCGAACAGGAACGCAGCGCTTTGAGGATGCCTTTGTTAACATTGTAGGAGGTGAGATTGGATGAAAGCACTTGTATTTGCAAGTCGTACAGCAAAGGAAATTTTACGTGATCCACTAACCTTAATTTTTGGTATCGGTTTACCTGTTATTATTTTATTATTACTAACCGCTATCGGCAAAAATGTACCGAATGATTTATTTCAAATTGAGCAATTAACACCGGGGATTGCAGTGTTCAGCCTATCCTTTATGTCGCTTTTTTCCGCACAATTAATCGCTAATGATCGAGCAAGCTCCATGCTAGCACGCCTCTTTACAACGCCGATGACAGCAGCTGATTATATTATTGGTTACACGCTACCATTAATTCCTATGGCACTTGCACAAGGAAGCATTTGTTATGGTGTGGCGATATTGCTTGGGATGAAGGCATCTACAGAAATAATCATAGCATGGTTTATGCTCTTGCCTATTTCCATCATATTTATTGGCATCGGTTTATTGTGTGGGAGTCTATTCAATGAAAAGGCAGTCGCAGGTATTTGCGGTGGCTTGCTGACAAATGTAGTTGCATGGCTATCTGGCACATGGTTTAGTCTTGAGTTAGTAGGGGATACTTTTCAAGCAATTGCTTATAAATTACCCTTTGTTCATGCGGTAGATATCGGAAAGGCGATTATCAATGACAGTGGGAGCGAATTATTTGTTCATTTAACTTGGGTGTTAGGCTACGGAGCCTTGCTATTCGTTGTGGCAATTTTAATGTTTAAAAGAAGAATGCAAATGAATTGAAAAAAGCTGTCGGTTGAATGGCCGACAGCTTTTGGTGATTAATGATTATTACAATGCTCACAGCTATGGCTATAGCATTCGCTTTGCTCTTCTAGCTTTTTACCACATTGCACACAAGTTTTCTCAGGTAAGTTTTTGAAAAATTCCACTACGTTTTCTAACATTTTATATTCCTCCTAAACAGTAACTGTTATATATTTTTTATTTGATAATCGTATTGTATTACAACAGATTTGAAAGGTCAACAAAATAATCAGAAAATTAAGTTATTTTTGTGGCGGTTTTGTGACAAAGAAAAAAGCCCGTCATTTGACGAGCTTTTGCCAATCCTTTGCTAATAGGCTATAGGTAACGATATCCTCATAATGGTCATAGAGCCATTGTCCATTTCTTTTGATGCCTTCAATTGAAATTTCTTTATCTACTGTGAATGAAAACAAAATGTATCGCCCTTAATTGTTTTCAAAACTATACCATAAAATCAAATGATTTGATATAAAGTTATGAAGAAGCTTCTAAGCGTTCCCCTATTTGCTGTAAATACAATGTATATTTAACGAGTACAATCGGAATGGCGGTAAAAATGCAGGTAATCAGAAGAATTGGTATTGTGAAGTAGGCTGCGTCAAAGAGTCGTGTGTAGCCAAAGCTAATTGCTGCAAAAAACACTAGGAAAATAATCGATGGAACACGTGGAAGTAGAAAGCTGAAAAGTCCTCCAAGAATCATTAAAATCATGACTAAAATAAAAAATGCCCAATGGTTAATTAAAAAGAGCAATAACATAAATGGCAATCCTCCTTTACCTATTATTAGTATATTCGCAAAAAGGACAGGTCATACGTAAAGAAAAAGCACTTGTTTTCACTTTTTATGTCACATTCCATGCCAGTTAATTGTCTTATTTAGTAGAAAGGTGGGAGGGTATGTATTGAAAATAATCATGTATCAAGGAGAAGTGGATGAAACGGATAGGAAAGAACAGTTACTAGAACAATATTATACGAAGGTTTTTCGCTATTGTTTATGCATAACAATCTGTTTATCACGATTAGTCAAATAAAAGTAACAGAAGATAAAGTTCCTTTAGAAAAGTTGTTGATGATTGCAGATGAATTGCTTGCGCAGGACAAAAGTAATGATTCGCCCAATTAGTAGGCAAATTCGCCCGATTTATTTAAATCGCCCATAAAAAAACATGTCCCCGATTAATCAGAGGGCATGTTTTCCAAGTCTTTGAAAAAATAAAGATTCATATAGCGTTGAATGCCACGTGCTAAGTTGATAGCTTGTTGCTTTTTCTCTTCATACTGTGGAGACTTTTCATTATAGGCGATAATTGCCTCGACTGTCGCATGCTGCCACGGTTGCTGTAATGCTATTTGTGCAGCCTGCTGATGCTCGCCCTGTAAAGCGTAAATCATGGCGATGCAATATTGCCCTAAAGGTTTTTCGGCGATTGGTTGGATTTCTTGCATCGCAAGCGTATAATCCTTTACTAACAGTGCCCGATTCATTTTATAAGTTGCCTGCATCACCTGCGATTTATTTTTTTCTAAAATGGTATCGATAGCCTTTCTTTGCTCTAACATAGAGCCGCTACTAACTGTCAGCAAATAACGGTAAACAGGTTGCGCTTTATTTTTTTCTAAAAACGTATGTATCGTTTCGATGTTTTGAGAAAGTCGAACAATATAAAAGATATAGCCAATTCGAATAAGGCTTAATCCTAAAATAGCTACGATAATTAGCCAAAATGGCAAATTAAAAATTCCTCCGAGTATTCCTAAAACGATTGCAAATAATAGTAGAAAAATAGTATATGACATGATGTGCCTCCTTCTTGCTAATACTATTTTAGCAAAGAAAGCCAAACATTAACAACATTGAAATACGTTAGATAAAATGAAAGCGTTTTAATTTTTAAAATTTGCAACAAACTGTGTTATGACAGGGAAATTATGCTATGATAAGACGTGATATTATCTTGAGTGTCTTACAAATTCTTTAGTTTAGTGAATGCTTATTAAATTAAAGGAAAACCTCTTTAAATAGAGAGGTGTAATTGAATAATGAAGGAGTTTTTTATGCATGAAGCGACATGATGCACGTCAAAAGGCTTTGCAAGTGCTATTTCAGTTAGATAGTACAGATTTACCAGTTGAGCAAGCGATAGAACATGTTTTAGAGGAGCAGCCATCAGATGCTTTTTTGGAGCAAATCGTTCGAGGTACAGTTGAACAAAAGGAAAAAATCGATGCAACGCTTAGTGACAAATTAGAAAATTGGACATTAAATCGTCTACCTAAAATTGAACGAACAGTATTACGTTTAGCTGTTTATGAATTGCTATTTATGCCCGAAACACCGAATCGTGTTGTACTAAATGAAGCGATTGAGCTGTGTAAAGTATTTGGGGATGAAAAATCAAGCAAATTTGTGAACGGTGTGCTTTCAAAATTTACCGAGCAATAACAGATAATCATGTTTACTATTAGATGAAAACAATGAGGCGTCAAAATAGAACAAGCATAGTGAATTGGGAGGAATTGTAGTATGTCAAGTGCAATTATTAATGGAAAAGAAATCGGTCAAGAAATTCGAGGCTCTGTGGCAAAACAAGTGGACGAACTAAAAGCAAAAGGTGTAACACCTGGTTTAGCCGTTGTATTAGTAGGAGATAATCCTGCATCCAAAACATATGTAGCGAACAAGCAAAAATCTTGTGAAGCAATTGGTATGTATTCAGAGTTGATCGCTTTACCAGAAACTATTTCGGAACAACAATTACTTGAGCATATTCGTGCATTAAACGAACGTGAGGATATTCATGGTATTCTTGTGCAGCTACCGTTGCCAAAGCATATCAATGAAGATTCAGTTATTGCGACAATTTCTCCTGACAAAGATGTGGATGGCTTTGCGCCGATTAGCGTAGGGAAAATGATGCTTGGGCAAGAAACTTATTTGCCATGCACACCTTATGGCGTTATGAAATTATTAGAGCATAGCGGCATTGAAATTGCAGGGAAGCATGCGGTCATCGTTGGACGCAGCCATATTGTGGGAAAACCAATGGGGCAGCTCTTATTACAAAAAGATGCAACTGTTACCTATACACATTCAAAAACACCCAATTTACCATCGTTCACAAAGCAGGCAGATATTTTAATCGCAGCCGTAGGTCGTGCAAACTTTATTACAGCAGCGCATGTCAAAGAAGGCGCAGTTGTCATCGATGTGGGCATTAATCGTGATGAGGACAATCATTTATGTGGGGATGTTGATTTCGCGGCAGTGGATGGCATCGCTTCACACATTACGCCAGTACCAGGTGGCGTTGGTCCAATGACCATTACAATGCTATTAGCAAACACCGTACAAGCAGCAGCAAAAACAGTTAATTAGTAAAAAATAAAAATAGTATGCTAACAATTTGCCTAGCATACTATTTTTTTGGCATGTTTCGAGTTAAACTGTACAAGGTAAATAAATAAGAAAGGGGAGATGTAGTTTGAGCAACTCTTCTTATTTAACTGTCAAAGCATTGACGAAATATATTAAAAGAAAATTTGACGCTGACCCTCATTTGCGTGAAGTATACGTAAAAGGTGAGCTGTCTAATGTGAAAATGCATAGTTCTGGTCATATTTATTTTACATTAAAAGATGATGCAGCTCGTATTCAGGCAACGATGTTTCGCGCTGCGGCATCAAAGCTGGCGTTTAAACCAGAGGAAGGTATGATGGTTTATATTCGTGGCGATGTCAATGTTTACGAAACAGCAGGTATTTATCAGCTTTATGTACAAACGATGGAGCCAGATGGTGTTGGTGGACTATTTGTCGCATTCCAGCAACTAAAGGAAGCTTTACAAAAAGAAGGCTTATTTAATCCAAATTTTAAGCAAGCGTTACCATCTTACCCAAAAGCGATTGGTGTTGTGACAGCGACAACAGGAGCGGCGATTCGCGATATTTGTACGACGTTAGGACGCCGCTACCCGCAGGCGGAAATATGCATTTATCCAACGCTTGTACAAGGCGCAGGCGCTGCGGCAAATATTGCGAAAAATATTCAATTAGCGAATCAGCAAGCGCAGTGTGATGTTTTAATTGTTGGGCGTGGTGGTGGCTCAATTGAAGATTTATGGGCATTTAATGAAGAGGTTGTGGCGCGTGCCATTTTTGAAAGCCGTATTCCGATTATTAGTGCTGTTGGCCATGAAACGGATACGACAATTGCCGATTTTGTTGCTGATTTACGAGCACCGACACCAACAGCCGCAGCTGAGCTAGCTGTACCAAATCAGCATGAGCTAAAGGAGCGTATTGTAGCGAATGCAGCAAGGCTCCAACAGGTGGTTACAGCGCAACTTCGCTTTGAAAGAAATCGTCTACAGAAATATCAACAATCATACCCGTTAGCAACGCCTGAAAAATTGTATCGCCCTTTTATTGAGCGTTTGACGCATAATGATATGAAGCTCCAGCAAGCGATGAATGTTTATATGCTGAAAAAACGCAATGAAGCGGAGAAAACATTTACTAAAATGCAGCTTTTCTCCCCACAAAGAGCGTTACAAATGGAACAACAAAAATTGTCGCAATTACATGGTGAGCTAAATCGCACAGTGCAGCAGCGCTTAAATGAAGAGAATTCCAAATTGCATGCTGCGATTCGAACGCTTGCTGCTTTAAATCCGCTAGCTATCATGGAAAAAGGCTTTAATTTGACATATCGTGAAGGGCAAGTAATTAAAGAGGCAGCACAGTTAACAATGGATGAAGCAATTGAAATACATTATCAAGATGGAATTGTTCATGCGAAGGTGACAGGCGTTTCGCTCAAGAAGGGAGAATGACGGATGGAAAATTTAACATTTGCACAGGCAATGACGGAATTGGAAGATATTGTTCGTAAATTAGAGCAAGGTGAAGTGCCTTTAGAGGAAGCCATTGATCTATATAAAAAAGGGATGGAATATTCCAAGTTTTGCAATGATAAATTACAGCATGCAGAGCAGCAGCTAATTTCAATCGTTGATGAAAATGGCAATAAACAGCCGTTTCAAGCGGGGAATGGAGAGAATTAAAGGATGCAATTAACAACATTTATCGAAACGCATACACCAGCTATTGAAAAAGAAATGTTTCGTTTAGTAGAAGAAATACAAGCACCTGCTGCTTTAAAAGATTCCATGCTTTATTCATTAAAAGCTGGTGGAAAAAGAGTTCGTCCATTATTTGTTGCGGCTGTTTGTGATTATTTTCAATCAGATGTTGCACAAGCTTATACAGTTGGTGCGTGTGTTGAAATGATTCATACGTATTCGCTTATTCACGATGATTTACCATGTATGGATGATGATGATTTGCGCAGAGGCAAGCCGACGAACCATGTTGTTTATGGGGAAGCACTAGCAACATTAGCTGGGGATGCGTTAAACACATTGAGCTTTGGCATTTTAGCGCGTATGCCGATTGCAGCAGAAGTGAAAATTGAATTAATTCATTTATTAAGCGTCGCTGCTGGTGCAGAAGGCATGGTCGGTGGCCAAGTGCTAGATATGGATGGCGAAAAGCGCCAATTAAATTTGCAGGAGCTTGAGCAAGTGCATGTCAATAAGACGGGTGCATTACTACGCTTTAGCATCGAATCGGGTGCCGTTTTAGCTGGTGCGACGGCTGAAGAGAGAGCTGCGTTAGTTGACTATGCACACCATATTGGTTTAGCGTTCCAAATTCAAGATGATATTTTAGATATTGAAGGAACGTCTGAGCAGCTAGGTAAAACAGCGGGGAAAGATGTAGCAAGTGAGAAAAGCACATACCCTGCGCTGCTTACGTTAGAAGGCGCCAAGGAAAAATTAAATGAGCATTTTGAATTAGCGACTGCTGCATTGGATCGCTTAGCAGGAGACAGCACGCTACTTCGCGAATTTGCGAGTTATATTGTTAAGCGCAATAAATAAGTGACTTAGCTTTGAAGAAAAAAGAACAATCTGTTATTGTAGGAAAACAGCGTTTTTTATGACATAGACAGAGGACGCTGTTATAATAAAGGAATCACAATACGGTGAATATTTAAATGTAAAGGTGTGTGGATGAGGTGGATTTAACTAAAATAACTAATCCATCCTTTTTGAAAAATTTAAATCAGCAGCAGCTTGAAGCATTGGCTTCAGAGATTCGCTCATTTTTAATAGAAAAATGCTCTGTAACAGGTGGGCATATTGGGCCGAATTTAGGTGTTGTGGAGCTAACGATTGCGTTGCATAAGACGTTTAATAGCCCAAAGGATAAATTTTTATGGGATGTGGGGCATCAAGCGTACGTTCATAAAATTTTAACAGGACGTGCTGGAGAGTTTGATACATTACGTCAATTTAAAGGTTTATGCGGCTTCCCAAAACGTGTTGAAAGTGAGCACGATGAATGGGAAACAGGGCATAGCTCAACATCTTTATCAGCTGCGATGGGTATGGCTGCTGCGCGAGATATTAAAAAGGATAAAAATTATGTCATTCCAATTATCGGTGATGGTGCGTTAACGGGTGGTATGGCACTAGAGGCATTAAATCATATCGGTCATGAAAAAACGAATATGATTGTTATTTTAAACGATAATGAAATGTCTATTGCACCAAATGTTGGCGCATTGCATAACGTGTTAGGGCGCTTACGTACAGCGAAGGAATATTCAAAGGCGAAGGAAGAGCTGGAGTCGTTAATGAATAAAATTCCTGTTGTCGGAGGTAAGCTCGCACAAACAGCAGAAAAAGTGAAAGATAGCTTAAAATATTTAGTTGTATCAGGTGTCTTTTTCGAGGAGCTTGGCTTTAAATATTTAGGACCAATTGATGGACACGATTTTGATGCGTTAGAAAAAACATTGGACTATGCCAAAAAAGTAAAAGGTCCTGTACTCGTACATGTCATTACGAAAAAAGGTAAGGGCTATAAACCTGCTGAAGATGATACAGTTGGAACTTGGCATGGAACAGGTCCATACAAAATGGAAACAGGTGCTTTCGTTAAATCTACAACAACAGGTCCAGCATGGAGCAGCTTAATTGCACAATCTGTTCATAAATGTATGGAAACGGATAAACGCATTGTGGCCATTACGCCAGCAATGCCTGTTGGATCTAAACTAGAAAGTATTCAACGCGATTTCCCAGAGCGCTTCTTTGACGTAGGGATTGCAGAGCAGCATGCTGCAACGATGGCCGCAGGACTTGCAACACAGGAAATGAAGCCGTTTTTAGCAATTTATTCAACGTTTTTACAGCGTGCGTATGATCAAGTATTGCATGATATTGCGAGACCAAATTTAAATGTCTTTATCGGCATTGATCGAGCAGGCTTAGTTGGCGCAGATGGTGAAACGCATCAAGGCGTGTTCGATATTGCCTTTTTACGTCACATTCCAAATATGGTCTTAATGATGCCAAAGGATGAAAACGAAGGGCAGCATATGGTGAAAACGGCACTTGAATATAATGATGGGCCAATTGCGCTACGTTACCCACGTGGCAATGGAATTGGTGTGTTGCTTGATGAGGAAATGGTAGCGATTCCAATCGGTACATGGGAAGTATTACGTGAGGGAACAGACGCAACGATTTTAACATTTGGTACGACGATTGCCATGGCATTTGAAGCGGCAGAAGCGTTGGAGCAAAAAGGTGTGAGCGTGAAGGTTGTCAATGCACGCTTTATTAAACCGCTCGATACAGCGATGTTGCATGAGCTGATGCAAGATAATAAACCGATTTTAACGATTGAAGAAGCAGTATTACAAGGTGGCTTCGGTAGTGCTGTATTAGAATTTGCGGCTGACCATCGCTACAATACACTTATTGACCGTATCGGTATACCAGATGAATTTATTGAACATGGCAATGTAGATGAATTGTTAGCGGAAATACATGTGACAGCAGAAGAAGCTGTCAATCGTCTGGAAAAGTTAATCCAATTAAAACAGCAAGAAAGCTTGAGAACTGTATGACGAAGCAACCGAAAGAACGTGTAGATATTTTATTAGTGGAGCGTGGGCTTTGCGAAACGCGCGAAAAGGCAAAGCGCTCCATTATGGCAGGACTCGTTTACTCAAATGAGGAACGTATCGACAAAGCAGGAGAAAAAATCACCATTGATGCACCGCTACAAGTGAAAGGCTCACAATTGAAATATGTGAGTCGAGGTGGGCTAAAGCTTGAAAAGGCGCTTGAAGTATTTGAGCTGTCAGTCGAAGGAAAACTAATGTTAGACATCGGCTCATCAACAGGTGGTTTTACAGATTGTGCACTGCAAAATGGAGCGCGCCATTGCTATGCATTAGATGTGGGTTCCAACCAATTAGCATGGAAAATTCGTTCGGATGAGCGCGTAACGGTTATGGAAAAAACGAATTTCCGCTATACGAAGCCCGAAGATTTAGTAGAAGGATTGCCAGATTTTGCGACAATTGACGTATCGTTTATTTCCTTATCCTTAATTTTGCCTGTACTAAAAACAGTATTGTTGCCAGGTGGCGATGTGATGGCTTTAGTAAAGCCGCAGTTTGAGGCTGGTAAAGAAAAGGTTGGCAAAAAAGGTATTGTGCGCGAGCCGGAAATTCATTTAGAAGTATTGCAAAATACAGCGAATATGGCAACGGCTGCTGGCTTTATTGTGAAAGATGCGTCCTATTCACCAATCACAGGAGGAGAAGGCAATATTGAATTTTTATTCCATCTTGTTCATCCGAGAGATGGGGAAACAATTGAGCCTTTTACAAATTTTGAGCAAATTGTTGAGCAAGCACATAGTGAATTAAAAATGAAGTAAATTGAAAATAGGTAGAGGCATCAATGTGTTACAACATTTTGATTTGTCTATACCTATTTTTCTTGTACTTTTATGGATGAAGTGGTAGTGTTATTAATACAAATACATAATTATTCATAAGAGGTGAGGAAAATGAATAAAGGTCAACGCCATATTCGAATTCGTGACATTATTACAAATAATGAAATTGAAACACAGGATGATTTAGTGCTGCATCTAAAAGGAGCAGGCTATAATGTCACACAGGCGACAGTGTCACGTGATATTAAGGAGCTGCACTTAGTAAAAGTGCCGATGCAAGATGGGCGTTATAAATACAGCTTGCCTGCGGATCAGCGTTTTAATCCAATTCAAAAACTGCGTCGTGCGTTAGCGGATGCCTTTGTCAGCATTGATGGTGCATCTCATTTTTTAGTTGTTAAAGCGCTACCAGGAAACGCAAATGCAATCGCTTCCTTACTGGACCATTTAGATTGGGACGAGCTATTAGGTACAATTTCAGGTGACGATACAATTTTGCTTATTTGTCGTACAGAAGCAGACCGAGAAATGATTAAAGAACGTCTATTAGACATGCTGTAAGAGGTGAATTTTTTTGTTAAGAGAGCTAAGTATTCGAAACTTTGCGATTATCGATGACTTAACAGTAAGCTTTGCGGATGGTTTAACTGTTTTAACGGGTGAAACTGGCGCTGGTAAGTCGATTATTATTGATGCTGTTCATTTGCTTGCAGGTGGTCGAGGTTCACATGAATTTATTCGTCATGGTGCTAGAAAAGCGGAGCTTGGTGGTTTGTTTCATATTATGGATGAGCGTCATCCAGTTTTTGCTAAATTAGATGAAGCAGGTATTGAATTTGAAGATGGTACGATTATTTTACGCCGTGATATTAACGATAACGGAAAAAGCGTTTGTCGTATTAATGGTAAGCTTGTGCCAACGAACGTTTTACGTGAAATTGGTGGCAGCTTAATTGATATACATGGCCAGCATGAAAATCAAGAGTTAATGGATGAAAAGCAACATATCCATTTATTGGATCATTTCGCATCTGAGGAGCTTTCGCCATTTTTCACAACATATAATGAAAAATATGAAGAATATCGTAATTTAAAGCGTGAAGTAGCTGCGCTTAGCTTAGATGAGCAAAGAATGGCACAGCGCATTGATTTATATCAATTCCAAATGAATGAGCTGGAAGAGGCTGCGTTGAAGCTTGGTGAAGAGGATGCATTAAGCGAAGAACGTCTACGTTTAATGAATTTCCATAAAATTTTTGAGCGAGCAAGCATTGCTTATGAGGCGATTTCAGCCGAGCAACATGGTTTAGATTATATCGGCAATGCGATGTCAGCGCTCGATGATATTGCTTCATTAGATGAGCAATTTAAAGAGGCTGCGGAGGCTGTAACAACGAGCTTTTATGCATTGCAGGATGCTAGCTATCAAATCAAAAATGTGTTAGATGAATTGGAATTTGATGCAAATCGCTTAAATGAAGTTGAACAACGTTTAGCGCAATATCAAACGATGAAGCGTAAATATGGTACGACTGTTGAGGAAATTTTAGCGTACTATGACAAAATTTCCGAAGAGTTGATGCAGCTTATGAATCATGACGAAACGATTCAAAAAAATGAACAGCGTTTGCGTCAGATGGAAGATGAATTGCAGCAATTAGCAGAACAATTAACGACAATTCGCAAAAAGCATGCGTTGTTATTAAGCGAAGCGATTATGGAGCAATTGCGGGTATTACATATGGAAAAGGCGAAGTTTATTGTTAAATTTGAGCCACTTGACACATTTGATGCATATGGCAAAGATTATGTCGCATTTTATATTTCAACGAATGTTGGGGAGCCGCCGAAATCATTGCCAAAAATTGCTTCTGGTGGTGAATTATCGCGCATGATGCTTGCCTTAAAAACGATTTTTTCTTCAACAAATGGCATTACATCCATTATTTTTGATGAAGTCGATACAGGTGTAAGTGGACGTGTAGCACAAGCAATTGCTGAGAAAATTGCAGCTATTTCTATTCACTCACAAGTGCTTTGTATTTCGCATTTACCGCAAGTTGCAGCGATGGCAGATCAGCATTATTTAATTAAAAAGCAAGTCGAGCATGACCGCACATTTACAACGGTAACAGAAATTAAAGCGCGCGCGCGCATTGAGGAAGTAAGCCGTATGATGAGCGGTGCTGAAATTACCGATTTAACATTGCAGCATGCACAGGAGCTTGTAGAAATTGCTGACGCAAGAAAGCAAGCGATGCAATAAAGTCAATCTTCAATCAGTGGTTTTTTTCTGACGCACAGGACATGCTATTACTAACGCTACGCTTTCGCACAGAAAATATTGACTTGGTACACAAAAGATTGTCAATAGAAGATAAAAAATAACCTAAATAGTTGTTGGAAAATCTTTGCGCAAGCATTTTTCCGACAGCTTTTTTGCGTTATATGCATGCAAAATAGTTCGGATAAACGACAAATATTTACCGTTCATAACTCACCAGAAGTCCGCACATAGTATCGATAAGATGAGAAAGGAGGTGACATGAAAATGTGCCATTTGCGTAATCTTTTGCTAGTAGTTTTTTTCATTTTAATTCCTGTGCATGTATCCGCAAAGGAATTAATACCTATGGGGCAATCAATTGGTATTCAGTTAAAATTACCTTTTGTTTACGTATCACATGATATACTTTTACCAAATGGCGAATGGTTGAAACAAGGCGATAAAATACTTGCGATTGATGGAACGGAAATCAATCAAATACAGCAATTTACTGAAGTCAAGAAAGCATCAGAGTTACGCATTGAACGCGCAAACAAAGAGAAAATTTTAAACTTAACAACTGAAGAAATACAAAATGTGTTGCCCTTTTTAAAAGATGAAACAGATGGCATTGGAACGCTTACATTTCTTGACCCTACCACGAATGAATACGGAGCACTTGGTCATCAAATCGTAGATAGTGCCCTCACAATGCCACCTCCATTTACTGGCGGAGCTATTTTTTTAGCTTCCATTACGCAAGTGAAAAAAAGTGAACCAGGTCAGCCAGGTTATAAAATTTCCATTGTAAATAAAGAGCGAAAACGCTTAGGCAGTGTTTTATATAACAATGTATATGGCGTGTTTGGCAAATGGGAACAAGGTTTACCACAAAGTTTGCGACAACCGATGGAAATTATGCATGAATCGGAAATAAAACGTGGTGAAGCACAAATGCTGACAGCCATTGAAGGAGAAAAGGTTGAAGCGTTTACAATTACCATTGATAAAATTGATGGATCAAATATCGTCTTTCGTGTAACAGATCCTAAATTGCTAAGCAAAACAGGCGGCATTTTACAAGGAATGAGTGGCAGCCCCATCATCCAAAATGACCGTTTTGTAGGTGCGGTAACGCATATGTTTGTCGAACATCCTGCAAAAGGCGCGGCTTTGTCGATAGGCGAAATGTTAAAAAAATCTCCAAAATAAGGTCTAAAAGACTATACCAGCTCTTCAGGTATAGTCTTTTACAAATTTTTCTGATAAAATAGTAAAAGATGGTATGAGTATTTTGGGGAAAAAGGTATCTTTTTGTCAATATATAAGGAATTTCTATAGCTTCATACTTATTTTTGCTACATAATAAAGGATTTTCATTCCTTATGTCGAAAACTCAAAAGCGGTGCTCCATAATCAAATTGGGGTAATTTATAGGGGAAACTGTGGAAATTAATTATTTAAGGGGGCTTTATAGATGTCAAAAGTAAAAATTGCAATTGCAGATGATAATCGAGATTTGTTGAAAGCGATGGAAGCATATTTCACAAATCATTCTTATATCGAATTAATTGCGACTGCACAAAATGGTAAAGTGTGTATTAAAATGTTAGAAGAGGTACAACCAGATGTTCTGCTCTTGGATATTATTATGCCGCATCTTGATGGCTTAGCCGTACTGGAAACATTGTATAATGCAGATCGCTTAGCGAATATGCAAGTGATAATGCTGACGGCTTTTGGACAAGAAGATGTAATGAAGCAAGCTGTGAATTATGGCGCTTCCTATTTTATGTTGAAGCCTTTTGAATTTGAACAGTTAGAGCAAAAAATTCTACAATGCGCGAAGCATATACCTGAGCCGACAAAGCAACAGCGTACAAGCATATTACAGCCTAAAGGTGCACAGAAGGTGGATCAGCGTCAGCTAGATACGACAATCACCGCTATCATTAAAGAAATTGGTGTACCAGCGCATATTAAGGGTTATGTCTATTTACGCGAAGCCATTCAAATGGTGTATTACGATATCGAGCTACTGAGCTCTGTAACAAAAATCTTGTACCCAGATATCGCTGAAAAATTCAATACAACACCATCACGCGTAGAGCGTGCCATTCGTCATGCCATCGAAGTCGCATGGAATCGCGGCAACTATGAATCGATTTCAGAAATGTTCGGCTACACGGTGCATCATTTAAAATCAAAGCCGACAAATTCCGAATTCATCGCCATG
>NZ_PYWN01000113.1 GCF_003049505.1 Metasolibacillus meyeri | reverse complement strand
CACACTTGGACAAAGATGTGTATACCGCAAACGGTGTACATGGACTAAAAATAGAAAGTGGTATTTTCACGCCAGTTTTGCAAGGCTCAGTATCTAATGGTAACCCTATATATCTTACCAGAGCAGGATATTATAAATTAATTGAAAAAATGGTGTTTTTTGATTTAGTAGTTGCTACTGAGGATAAAAATGGTCTACAAGGAGACCTTTTTATAGCTGGTTTACCATTTCTAGCGAAAGCTCAAGGTGAAAGAAAACCATCTTTTCCGATAGGGGTAGCACATGGGATGAATACTGAAGTATGGGTAACAAACACTCAATTGATGACCTCCTACGAAGCTAATGGAAGGTTATTTTTGTCAGTTTTAAATCAACTTGGAAATATTGTATCCATTACAGCATCCGAAGTACGCAATGATATGTTTTTACGCATTTCAGGAGCTTATGAAATAAATTAAACAAAAGGTGGAAGATGACATGAATGAACATTATACATTAGATAACTTAACACAGAGCGGTGTGTCTGTAAAAAGACAAACTTTCATTGAGTATCAGGGACAACAGTATCCAATAGGGGATGCATGGCGACGCGCATATGCAAATAGCCCTAACGGTCGTCAGCAAGTTGTAGATGAGTTGCCACAATCACAAGTAAATGCTATTTTAGCAGTTTGGGGTGATGCGCCAGTTATCACTGATGAAAGCAAGTTAGTATAAGTCCCC
>NZ_PYWN01000112.1 GCF_003049505.1 Metasolibacillus meyeri | reverse complement strand
AGCCTCCGGCGGATGTCAGGGATTTTGAAAGGAGTCAATTGTGCAAGCACAATTCAAAATCCCGACACAATTACGCCGAGGCGTAATTGATTGTGCGAAATCACCTATCTTACGAGCGAATCATTATTTTGAACTGGATAACCTGAAAACACTCGCTTCAAAAGTTTTTTGGGACACTTCTGTTTGAAGCTTTTGCTTATGTTCTTGAAAAGTACTAAATTTTTAGTTGCTTAGAAGAGACTTTGGCATTTTTGGCAAGCACCGTATTTAAAAATGAATTTTCAGATAGCCTTCAGTGATTGTATTTTTTTCATCTATATGCGATTATTGCTAGTAGATAGATGATGAACGAGGTGGAAATATGACAAAAAAATTATGGTTTCAAGTAGGGATTGGCTTGCTATTATCGCTACTGATTGTGAAATACTTTATGGAAATCCGCACGCTTTTTAAGCCGCTTGTAATTATTTTGAAAACGGTTTTTATCCCACTATTATTAGGTGGGGTGCTTTATTATGTAACAGAGCCTATACAGCGCTTTGTTGAAAGACGCGGTGTGCCTAGATGGGGCAGTTTAATTATTATTGTGGTTCTGCTAGTAGCGGGAATTTCAGGCTTTTTATTTTTAATCGGTACACCAATTTCGAAACAGGTAAATAATTTAGTGGCGAGTGCACCAGATATTGGTGAAAAAATTCAAGAGGCAACGGATTATGTCACAAACAAAGACCATTGGCCACCGCAAGTAGAGGAATTTGTGAACAATCTTACAGATTCCATCCAAGATATTGCGGTAACAGGAAGTAAAATGATTGTGACATTGGTTAGTGGAGCCGTATCCGCTACATTCACGCTTATTCTTGTCCCCTTTTTCTTTATTTTTATGTTGAAGGACCATGAGAAGTTTGCTCCTCGCATTTATAGCTTATTTAGCGGTGAACGTCGCACGTGGATTCAGAAAACATTAGTAGATATTGATTCCGTATTGCGCAGCTATGTACAAGGACAAGTGTTAATCAGTTTTTTACTGGCAACAATGATGTTTATAGGTTATTTAATTCTTCGATTAGATTACGCATTATTATTAGCGATACTCGCATTCTTTATGAACATGATTCCATTCATTGGACCATGGATTTCACTAGTTCCGGCATTGATTATTGCCCTTATCCAAAAGCCAATTTTAGTTATTGGGGTATTAGCCGTTACGCTGATTGCACAGCAAATCGAGAGTAATTTGATTACACCAAACGTGATGGGGAAATCACTCGATATCCATCCATTAACGGTTATTACCATCATTTTAGCAGCAGGTAATATTGCTGGTTTTATTGGAATTTTAATCGCAATTCCAACATATGCGGTCATTAAAGTTGTAGTTAAAAATATTTATGAACAGCGCACGAAAATTAAAGATGCGGCGACAAAAACATTATAAAGGAGCAGTATATGCTAACATTTGAACAAAAGCAGGCGATTATTGAAACATTCCCTGAATTAACAAAAAAAGAAATCTCATTAAAACGTGTAAATTATCATTTTGAAAATAGCCTATATGAAAAAACAATTGTTGTGGAAAAATTACATCCAAATGGTAATGGCTTTGTTTTCGTTGGTGATTTGCTTCAATATGAAGCGGAGGCGAGCGACAAAGGTCTTGTGAATATTCGTGATTATGATGAACAGGCATTGCGCGATATTGTTGCAGCTGCAATCAGCTATTTATCTGAAGATATGGAAGAAGAGCCGATTGTAGAAAGCTGGCGTTCACGTGAGGGTGCTGTGTTAGAGCTGATTTATGAAAATCGCGCATGGGCTATTTATCATCAAGATAATTTAGAGGAAGCTTTCGGTACGCGCGAGGCAGCTGTAGCTTATTTACGAGAAGAAGGATTTAGACCTTCAAAATAAGGAGGAGCCATAAATGGATGGAAAGAAATTCGCGCTAACGGTTGTTGGCATAATCGTTGGCGTATCGCTACTTATTGTTATTGCTATGCTACTATTTTTCAAATATTATGAGCCGAAGCAACCAGAGGGTGAGCCGAAAACAACGGATGAATCAAGTTTATTGACACCAGAGCAAGCACCAACTATAATTGTCTTGAATTCGAGATAATGAGAGGGTGGAAAGCATGCAGCATATTTTTGAGCATGGCACAAATGGACGTACATTATTATTGCTACATGGTACAGGTGGGACAGAGCGCGATTTAATCGGTTTAGCAAAGGAAATTGATGCGAATGCGAATATTTTAAGCGTTCGTGGCAACGTGCTAGAAAACGGTATGCCACGCTTTTTCCGTCGAGTTGCCGAGGGTGTATTTGATATGGAGGATTTATTTTTCCGTACAAAGGAGCTACATGATTTCGTTCAGCAAGCATCAGTGGATTACCAATTCGATCACAATCAAATTATTGCTATTGGCTATTCAAATGGAGCGAATATTGCTGGTAGCTTATTATTCCATCATGAAAATTCATTGCGTGCAGCGATTTTACATCACCCAATGGTGCCAAATCGAGATGCTCAAATTCCCAGCTTACAACATGTAGATGTGTGGATTGGCGCTGGAACGAATGATTTTATGTGCCCAGCACAGGAATCGGAGCAATTAGAGCAAATGTTAAAAGCACACGGTGCAAATGTAGAAACGGCATGGTTCCACGATGGCCATCAGCTAACAATGCCAGAAGTGCAAGCTGCAAAAGCTTGGTATACAGGTATTTTTAAGTAAAATGAAGCGCATGAAGTCAATTTTGGCTTCATGCGCTTTTTCTTGCGAGCGAGTCGCTACTATTCCCCTATTTTTTCTTAGCGAAAGGTAACCACCAATTCCAGTCACCAAATAATTTCATTAAGCTAGGTACGAGCATTAAACGAATAACCGTTGCATCAATGGCGATAGCAATCGCAATGCCGACACCGATTTGTTTAACAGGCATAACATCCGTAAAAGCAAACGCCCCCGTAATCACAATCATAATCAAAGCAGCAGACGTAATAATTTTACTTGTGGAAACAAGTCCATCAACCGTCGCCGTTGTATTATCCGCGCCTTTCAAATATTCCTCTTGAATGCGGGAAATTAAAAATACTTCATAATCCATACTCAAACCGAATACTAAGCAAAAAACAATTACAGGCATAATCAGCACAACGGTTCCAGCCTCAATACCTAAATGACCGTATTGGAATATATAAACGATGAGCCCGAATGTCGAGGCCAGTCCAATTACATTCATAATAATCGCTTTTACAGGAATTAAAATTGAGCGAAAGGCAATCATTAAAATGATGAATGTAGTAATCATAATAATGATTAAAGCGAGCCCAATTTTGCTAGCAATTTCATCGAAAATTTCCTGATTGAATTTCGGTGCACCTGCTAGTGTAAAGGGAACACCTAAATCTTTATCCTTCCATTCTCGCACAAAGTCTTGTGCTTCCGTCGAAGAGCCATTTGCATCTAAGTACACCGCCATATACATTTTATCCTCTTGAATAAAATGTGCTTGCACCGCTTGTAGCTTTGGATCAATATTAGCAGCTTGCCATATTTCAACAGCATCGATTTGTGCTGTAGTAAAGAGCGAATCAACTTTTTTAACGAGCGCTTCTTGTTGAAGCTGTTGTTGAATATCCAGCATTTTTGTTAAGCCATCTTCATTATCCCAACCGTTAGAGCGCTCTGCTAGCAAATAAACGACAGCATCTGCGCCGAAATCAAATGCCCTTTCCATCTTATCAAATGTTGCACGGGATTCATAAGAGGTTGGCAAAGACTCCTTTGATGGAATAGTTAAATCCATATCTTTCACCGGAATGATGGCGGCACCAAGTAAAGCAAGTGCTACAACA
The DNA here is from genome assembly GCF_003049505.1 of Metasolibacillus meyeri. GTDB lineage: Bacteria > Bacillota > Bacilli > Bacillales_A > Planococcaceae > Metasolibacillus > Metasolibacillus meyeri. The sequence goes on along the minus strand of NZ_PYWN01000112.1, from coordinate 8,097 downwards.
ATAATGAGCAATGGTCTACGCATAACGAAGGCAGCAAATGCTTGCCATTTCGTTGCTTTTTGTGTAACACGTAAAATGCGCCATTTATTTAAGCGATCACCTAAAAGCATAATCGTTGCGGGTAGCAATGTTAAACCCGAAACAATCGCTAAAAAAACAACGATTGAGCCACCTAATGCGATATTTTGGAAAATTTCCACTTTGATAACAACCATTGCACCGAGTCCAATCATGACACATAGCGCTGAGAAAATGATGGAGCGCCCAGCTGTTTGAATCGCAATTTGAACAGCCTGCTCTATGCTTTTGGTATGGCGTTCCTCGCGGTAGCGATTAATAAATAACAAAGCAAAATCAATACTTAAAGCGAGCCCAAGCATTGGGACAATATTTAAAATGAAAATGGATAAATCGAATGTACCGCTTAATAATGTTAATACACCGAAGGACACAATGACCGTAGCAGCACCGATAATCACTGGTAAGAGCGACGCAACAACTGTGCCAAATGCTAGTAGGAGGACGATTAATGCGATCGGTAAGCCGATTGCCTCTGCCTGCATTAGATCTTTCTGGCTTGCTACATTTATATCCTTTGAAATGGCAGGTTCGCCTGTAATTGAAATATCTTGGTCATAGGATAAAATTTCACGAATTTCATCAACTACCGGAAAATAGTCTGCCACATCATTGCCAAAATGCAGCAAAGCATAAGAAAAATCCCCATTTTGCAATTGCTCTATGCCAATAGGAGAGATTATTTCTTGAATTGATTTAACTTGTTCTAGTTTGTTAAGAGCGACTGTTATTTCATCATCTGTTTTATTTTCAAACAAGACAAAAATAGTTTTAGCTGGCAAATCGAATGTTTCACTTAATTCCTGCATCGTCTTGCTATGGTCATCCTTTACAAAGAAGCCATCACCTTGTAGCTTGCTTGGTAGCTGTAGGGCAAAATAGCCCATGACTAGGAAAAAGACAATCCAAATACTCACAATTGCTTTCGCATACTTCGTAACGAAAATAGAAAATTTCTGCATAATAGAAACTCCTTTCTTACTTAAGAGTTTATAGGGTTTTTAAGTAAGAGGGAAGTTACATTTTTAGCAATTTAAGAAGCTGCTAAGAAAGTCTATTTCTTTATTGCAGTGATGATTATAGATAAAGGACTTTGGAAAGCAGGATATTAATTTTCTTTTCTATGTTGATAAGGTTCCTTAACCCATTTATTAAAAAGTATTAATAAGCAGATAATGATTATAGAAACAATAAAAATGGAAAAATTTTTATGCCACTGAATTCCATGCTCAGAGGATAATTCATATATAGTACTAAATATCAAATAAAAACATGGATAAATAAAATAAAACATATATTTATTTTTCAAAATTACTCAACCTTCTTCTACTTTAAAATAAAAATGTTTTCTTAATTATACCATAATTAGGGTATATAAGTTAAATTTGTCTTCGACTTTTAAAGAAAAACCCTTGCATGCTTAGAAAATCCTCTAAGCATGCAAGGGTTTATTATCATTAAAAGAAAATGTTTAATAAGAAATAGAAGCCTGCCGCCATAATCGCTGAAATTGGCATTGTAATAACCCATGTAACAACAATTTTACGGGCTGTTCCCCATTTTACATCTTTTACACGTTGTGCAGTACCTACCCCCATGATGGCAGAGGAAATAACATGCGTTGTTGATACTGGTAAGTGTAACAATGTGGCACTAAAAATAACGGTTGCAGATGATAAATCAGCTGCTGCTCCGTTCACTGGGCGGATTTTCATAATTTTACCACCAACAGTTTTGATAATTTTATAACCACCGACAGAAGTACCTAGACCCATTGCAAGTGCACAGGCAAAACGTACCCATCCTTGTACCTCATCTGTTGATTGAAGTCCACCAGCGATTAAAGCCATTGTAATAATACCCATCGCTTTCTGTGCATCGTTTGTACCGTGTGTAAATGCTTGTAATGCCGCAGTACCAATTTGCATTGTTCTGAAGCCTTTATTCGTTTTATAAAGGTTCATGTTTTTGAATACGACTTTAAACAATGACATCATTAAGAAACCGACTGCTAAAGCAATAAATGGCGAGAAAATAAGTGCCTGAAGGATTTTAATGAAGCCAGTGTAATTTAAAATGCCAAAACCAGCAGCAGCAATCGCGGCACCCGCGATTGAACCGATTAATGTATGTGATGAACTTGATGGAATACCATAGTACCAAGTTAATAAATTCCACGTAATCGCTGCACATAGTGCTGCTAAAATAACGACAGAGCCAATTAGTGGTGTACCTGGTGTTGATAGTGCGAATGGGTCAACGATATCGCTGGCAATTGCTTTTGCTACACCAACGAACGTAATCGCCCCCACAAAGTTCATAATCGCTGCCATTAATACCGCAGTACGTGGTGGTAAGGCACGAGTAGATACGGAAGTTGCAATGGCATTTGCTGTATCATGGAAGCCGTTAATAAAGTCAAATGCTAGGGCAAAAATAACGACTAAAATGGTAAGAATTAATATTGTTTCCATTAGTTATTTCTCCTACTGTTATGCGTTGCGCATAATGATTGTTTCAATTGTATTCGCTACGTTTTGGCAATGATCAGCTACTTCTTCTAATTGCTCATAAATATCTTTAAATTTAATTAAACGAATTGGATCTTTTTCGTTTAGGAATAATTTTTTAATTGATGAACGTAATACTTCGTCACATTGACGTTCGTAGTCTTTTACTAAAATTGCGTGTTGACGCATACCGACTAAATCTTTTTTATTCAAAAGTTCCATTGCTTTTACAAGTTCATCAGCACTTTTTACGATATAGCCTAAAAAATCGCGCATTGAATCGTCGATTTCATTTAATGAGAACATCTCGAAGTGCGCAATGCAGCTTTCTGTTCCATCTAAAACATCATCCATGCGGATAGCTAGTGCTAAAATATCTTCACGTTCAATGGGTGTCATAAATGATTTATTTAACATAACGATTAATTCATGAATTAATTTATCGCCAGATGTTTCATATTCTTTCATGCGAATGCTAATTTCTTTTAAGTCTGCTACTGTTTCGATGCGGTAATTATTTGCATAATGAACAGCTTCTCTCATATTTTCAGCAATTTTATGAAGTGCTGTAAAAAATGGATCTGATTTCTTTGAACTAAACATGGGATGCCTCCTAAGCATATCTGAAAATTTTCTCTCCTAATAATAACAAAAGCTTAACGAAATCAATATAATTTTATTTTTGCATTTACAACTTTTACATTGCTGTAATATTTATTTTGTTCATATTTCATATATATGCGTAATGGTGGCCAAGCCTATCTATCGAAAATGTTGATATAATAGGGTTTTTGCCCATATTGTATGCAATAACAATATAACGTATACAATAAGCAAATCTCGATTGTAAAGGCAATGTAAATTATGTGTGTGGGTACATATTTCCTTCTATAACTAAAAAAGGTAGAAATTAATTGTGTGCTGTTGGTATTTTACGCCTAGTAATGAAAACTGAGGAAATAGAGCTGCAACTCTATTTTCCTTCAGCAGATGTCGTAATGATTTTAGAGAACGAGGTGAGGGTATAAATGATTTACAAATAACTTTGTAGTTCTTTTTGTAAAAATGGTTGGGCATGTAAAAATTGAATAAAGTCATCGTATTTAGCGCGTTCTTCGGGAGTAGGCTTTTTACCTGTATAGTAAGCACGAATTAAAATATTTTTCGGTGTGTTTTCCATATCAATAAATTCAAGCAGTTGTGCTTCGTAGCCAACAAGCGATAAGAGTTGTGCGCGAATGGAGTCGGTTGCCAATGCGGCAAAACGCTCGCGAATTAACCCGTGCTGTGTCATGATTTCCAGCGCTGGTGATTGCAATTGACGATTTAGTTCATGTTGACAGCAAGGCACGCTTAAAATAACGCTCGCCCCCCATTTTACAGCGCGAGCAAGTGCCATATCTGTTGCTACATCGCATGCATGTAATGTCACGACCATATCAACAGCCGTTTCATCATTAAAATCTTGAATATCACCAACTAAAAATTGCAAGTCATTATAGCCTAAATCTTGCGCGATTTGATTACATTCTTCAATGACTTCCTTTTTTAAATCAAGCCCCGTCACATGAATATCTAAATTCTTCACGATTTTTAAATAATGATAAAGGGCAAATGTTAAATAAGATTTACCAGAGCCAAAGTCTAAAATGCGAATTTGGCGGTCTTTTGGCAAGTAGCTTAGCGCATCATCAATAAATTCAACAAAGCGATTAATTTGCTTAAATTTATCATATTTTTGTTTTTTAATCGTCCCATTGTCAGATTGTACGCCAAGACGAACAAGGAATGGATGAATGGTCGTATCATCTAATAAATACTGCTTTTTTCGATTATGTGCTAAATCGGCTTTTTTATTCGCTTGTGTTTGCTCTGATTTCCATAATACTTTATTTTTCTTTGATAATTGAATATGGACATTTTGGTCAGTAAACTGTGCATGAATTTGGCGAAATTGCTCAAGCAATAGGTCAAACTGTGCTACAAATGCCTCTAAAGGGATGTTTTCATGCTTTAAAATACGCTCATATTGATATTCAAGCTGAATTGTATAAATCCCTTTTAGCTCAATAGGCTTTAGTTTCACTCGTTTGATTTCATTTGATTTTAAGCGAGGCTGACTAATTGTTGCAGCGATTAATGATTGATTATTTAAAAGTGTTAAAAATTGTTCTTTCATCTGTTGGAATTCCATAGCAATACCTTCTTTATTAATAAAATTGAAATTAGTGTAACATAACTATTTGTGTGAAAGCTAAAGATAATGGGTATAACAAGTAATGAATTTAAGTTTAATGAGCAATTATCTTGATTCAGTAACCTTTCAGCGCCAGATATGCGCTTGAGAAGTTTGCTCAAGAGTTAACAAAGGTGAAAGGAGTTTTTTTATGCAGGAAATGAGGGAGTTGCTCGAAATACTGCTTGTTTTACAATGAAATAAATTATATGTTTATTATAAGGCTTTTTGATGGAAATTCTCTATCAGAAAGTAATTTTTAAAGGAGGGAAACGTATGTCAGATCACGGATTTCAATTATTAGCTATTATTATTTACATGGTAACCATGGTAGTGATCGGATGGTATGCATATAAGAAAACTACCAACTTAAATGATTATATGCTTGGTGGGCGCGGATTAGGCCCTGCTGTAACTGCGTTAAGTGCAGGGGCAGCCGATATGTCAGGATGGTTATTGATGGGATTACCAGGAGCCATCTATTTGTCAGGTTTAGTGGAGGCATGGATTGCGATTGGTTTAACGGTCGGTGCTTATTTAAACTGGTTGATTGTGGCACCACGTTTACGTGTTTATACACAGGTGTCAAATGATTCGATTACAATTCCAAGTTATTTAGATAATCGTCTTCGCGATAATACAAAATTAATTCGTATTGCATCAGGTATTATCATTTTAGTATTCTTTACGTTCTATGTGTCATCAGGTATGGTCGCAGGAGGGAAATTTTTTGATAGCTCTTTCGGCTATGATTACCATGTAGGATTACTTGTTGTTGTAGGCGTAACGGTGGGTTATACACTATTTGGAGGCTTTTTAGCTGTAAGTTACACAGACTTTTTACAGGGCTTAATCATGTTTTTAGCATTAGTCACTGTTCCATTATTTGGTGTATTTTATACGGGAGGTATTGGTGAAACAGTAGAAGCCATTAAATCTGTAAATCCGGAGCATTTAAGCTTATTTGCATCAACTGCAACTGTAGCAGGTGTTATTTCTTCGCTTGCGTGGGGCTTTGGTTATTTTGGTCAGCCACATATCATTGTACGTTTTATGGCGATTAATTCTGTTAAGGAAACGAAGGAAGCGCGCCGTATTGGTATTGGTTGGATGATTTTAAGTTTAGCAGGTGCGATTGGAACAGCATTAGTTGGTATCGCATATTATCAACAAAATGCCGCAAGTTTAGGGGAATTAAAAGATGCGGAAACCGTGTTTATCGTAATGGGGCAATTATTATTCCATCCATTCATTGCAGGAATTATGCTTGCTGCGATTTTAGCGGCAGTTATGAGTACAATTTCTTCACAATTAATCGTAACATCTTCTGCACTTGTAGAAGATATTTATAAAGCTTTGTTTAATAAATCTGCAAGTGATAAGCACTATGTCTTTATGGGACGTTTAGCTGTACTAGTTGTAGCAATTATTGCAGTTGTATTAGCATGGAACCCTGAAAACTCTATTTTAAAATTAGTGTCATTTGCATGGGCTGGCTTCGGTTCTGCATTTGGACCAATCATTTTACTATCACTTTACTGGCGTAAGCTAACGAATATCGGTGCATTAGCTGGAATGGTGACAGGTGCCGTAATCGCGTTTGTATGGGGAAGAATCCCTGCATTGTCAGATGCACTTTATGAAATTGTACCAGGTTTCTTCGGTGCGTTAATTGTTGCAGTTGTCGTGTCTCTTGCAACATATAAGAAGAATCCTCAAATCGAGGCAGAGTTCGACGAAACACTTCGATTGATGAAAGAAGAAAGAAAATAGGAGGCTGTAAGGAAGTTGGATGAAAAAGTCCGACTTTCCTACAGCTTTTTTCTTATATACTCCACAACATAATAGCCTTGAACATATGTGATATGTTAGGATTATGGCAACTAGGAGGACGATACAACGATGAAAGAAATTGAAAGCATACAAGAGCGCGGAATATTAGTTGGTGTCAATTTAAAAAACGATGAGCACTTTGATTATTCGATGGAGGAGCTGGCGAATTTAGCACAGGCACTCGATGTAGAAGTAATAGGTAGCGTGGCGCAAAATTTAGAGCGTGTTACACCTTCTCACTATGTAGGCACAGGGAAAATCGAAGAAATTAAAGCATTTTATGAGGAAGCAGATGCGAATATTATTATTTTTAATGATGAATTGTCACCATCACAAATTCGCAACTTGGAGCGTGACCTAGAATGTAAGGTTATCGATCGAACAATGCTTATTTTGGACATTTTCAGCCGTCGCGCGAAAACGAAAGAGGCACAAATGCAAGTAGAGCTCGCACAATTGCAATATATGCTACCACGTTTGGTGGGTTTACATGCCTCGCTGTCACGCCAAGGTGGTGGTACTGGAGGAGGCTTTAAAAACCGTGGTGCAGGGGAGACAAAGCTTGAGCTGGATCGTCGAAAAATTGAGGATCAAATTGCGAAATTACGCCGTGATTTAGAGCATGTCAAGGCACAGCGTGAAACACAGCGCAAGCAACGCCGTAAAAATGCAGTGCCTGTCGTATCAATTGTTGGCTATACCAATGCGGGAAAATCAACTATTATGAATCAGGTCTTAGCTAAAATAGGGCAGCAAGAGGATAAGCAAGTGTTTGAAAAAGATATGCTATTTGCTACATTAGATACGTCTGTCCGCCATATTGAGCTAGAGGATCGTAAATCATTTTTATTAACAGATACAGTTGGATTTGTTAGTAAGCTACCGCATCATTTAGTAAAGGCATTCCGTTCAACACTCGAAGAAGCACGGGAGGCAGATTTGCTATTACATGTTGTAGACGTATCGAATGCGGAATACAGTTTTATGATGGATGTGACAAACACGACATTACAAGCGGTTGGTGTAGAAGATATTCCAACAATTTATGTTTATAATAAGTCAGATTTAGCAGGCGTAGAATATCCACTTATGAGTGGGGATAACTTGTGGATTGCTGCAAAGGAGGGCGCTGGCTTAGAGGAGCTTATAACGATGGTTCGTCAACATATTTTTGCGGATTATATCGTATGTAAAATGCTCATTCCTTATGAAGCAGGCTCGGTTGTTTCATATTTAAATGAGCGTGCAACCATTTTTAGCACAGCGTATGAGGAACACGGAACATTGCTTCATATTGAGTTGAAGGAAGCAGATTATCAAAAGTACAAGCAATATATAATAGAATAAAGAGCTGGTCTGGGAAGGTCTCGCCTTTCCAGACAGCTCTTTATTCTACGTTTTTAAAAGTTTATTCTACGTTTTTAAAAGTTTATTCTACGT
>NZ_PYWN01000111.1 GCF_003049505.1 Metasolibacillus meyeri | reverse complement strand
CGAATCAAATGGGCGGATTTAATTGTCTACTTGACAGGGAGTAGTTCATATCTTGTGGGCGAATCGTTACTTTCGTACTACTATTTTCATCCACTTAAAAATCCCCCTAAAACACAAATTGCACAAGCGCCATATAAAAAATTGTACCCGCCGCAATCGATAATAGCATATTGCGTTTCCAAAGGTGTAAACCAGCAACAACAGCGACGCCTAAAATTTCTGGTAGCCCGTGATGGCCAGATAAAAAGCGAACATCTTTAAAGCAATAAATGACGAGCATGCCGATAACGGCAGCAGGCAATACTTTACCAAGATATTGGATATAGGCAGATGTTGGCTTGTTTGCTGGAAAAATGAAAAACGGCAAAAAGCGTGTTAACATTGTGCCAAGTACAACTACACCGACTGTAATTACTTGCTGTACAATGGTCATAGCGTCGCCTCCTTGTTCTTTTGTAAAGTTGAACGCAGCAATGTTAATATGCCTAAAATTGCGAGCATGGCAGGAATAATAAAGCGTTCACCACCGAAAATCGCTAAGGCAATCGCTGATAGTAAAAGGCCTAACAGTGCGCTATGGTACTGTTTCGTACTAAACCAATTTTCGATAAAAATAACGACGAAAAGTGCCGTCATTACAAATTCTAAACCTTCTGTATTGAACGTGATAAATGAACCGAAAATACCACCAATTGCTGCGCCAGCTACCCAATAAATTTGATTGAGCAGCGTGACAAATAGCATGACCTTTCCTTTATCCAGATGATTCGGAATATTCAATGTACTATTGATTGCAAAAGATTCATCACACATACCATAAATGACATACCATTTTTTGCGTCCAAGATTTCCGTATTTGTCGAGCATAGATATACCATAAAATAAATGTCTTGCATTGACCATGAGCGTAAGGAAAAATGCGCTTAGCGGGTTAAAGGAAATAAGTAGTAGATTCGCTGCTACAAATTCCATCGAGCCTGCAAAAATCAGGAGGCTCATTAAAATTGGATAAATGGCATGAAAGCCTAAGGAATTCATAAAAATTCCGTAGGCGATGCCTAAAAATAAAAAGCCCGCTAAAATCGGAAGCGTTTGGGGAAACGCGAATTTTAGCGCAGCACGTGTTGAACTGTTCAAATGTCTTCACATCCTTTATTTTTGCCAATGTGTGTCGATAAATTCGTCTCGCCCTGATTTAGCGCGGTCTTCCTTATAATGCGCTTGTTCTTTTTTATAGTAATCTTGGTGATAGTCTTCTGCTATATAGAAAGTGTCTGCCTCTCGAATGACTGTGACGATTGGCTTTTTGAAGCGACCGCTTGCTGCTAGAGCCTCTTTTGATTTTTCAGCAAGTGCTTGCTGCTCCTTGCTATGCGTAAAAATAGCTGTTGAATAGGATTCACCACGATCGTGGAATTGGCCGTCTGCATCCGTTGGGTCAATTTGCATCCAGTAGATGTCAAGAAGCTGCTCATAGCTAAAAATGCTTGCATCAAATTCAATTTGCACCACTTCTAAATGACCAGACTGTCCGCCTTTTACATCCTCGTATGTTGGGTTTTCCACATGGCCACCCATATAGCCACTTGTTACTTTATGTATGCCGTCCCACTGGTCAAATGGCTTGACCATACACCAAAAACAGCCACCTGCAAATGTTGCTTTTTCCATTAGTATTCCTCCCTTTCATTAGCCTGTATTGTATCATGTGTGAAAAACTATCGACAAGATATTTGAACTTTCTTCAACAACAATCGTCTAAAATAATAATTACATATGTAATGCGTGGAAAAAATAGTATAATCGAACTGATACAATCGTTAAAAGGAGAATTTTATGGAGCAATTGGAACGACGCCAAACACGTCATAAACGAAAAAAATTTAGAACAGGGCGCCTTATTTTTCTAGCTGTCATCGCATTGTTGCTAGGGGGTGCTGCTTATAGCGTTCAGCAATATTTGAGCGGGCAAAAGCTGGCAAGTGAGACGAAGCTACCAGAGCAGGATTTTGCGGCGGATGCGAAAAAAGGAGAAATTGAAAACTTTTTAATTTTAGGTGTCGATAGCCGCGGGGAAGAGAAGTCACGTACGGATACGATGATGCTGTTATCGTGGAATCGCGATACGAACGAGATGAAGCTCGTATCGTTTATGCGTGATATTTATGCGGATATTCCAGGCTATCAATCGTATAAGCTGAATACAGCCTATTATTTAGGCGGTGTGCAATTATTAAAGGATACATTAACTGCGATGTTTGATGTACCCATCCATCATTATGCGGTCATTGATTTTAAAAGCTTTGAGGCAATGATTGATATTTTAGCACCGAATGGCATTACGATGGATGTGGAAAAAGATATGTCCGCATTTATCGGTGTTGCATTAAAGCAAGGCACACAGCAGTTAAATGGGAAGGAGCTATTAGGCTATGCGCGCTTTAGACAAGATGCGGAAGGGGATTTCGGTCGTGTTGCGCGTCAACAAAAGGTCATGGATGCGTTAAAAGATGAGTTATTTTCCATTGCCAATGCGAAAAATTTGCCGAAGTTTGTTGGAGCAGCACAAGGCTATGTAACAACGGATTTAACAGCGGCTGAGGAGTTGAAAATGGCGTTATCTGTTGCAGCAGGTGGCGGTATAAATATTGACAAAATGACGGTTCCTGCAGAGGGAACGTATACATTTAATGCGTATCAACATGCGGGCTCTGTTTTAGAAATTGACAAAGCGCAAAATAAAGCGCTACTACATGAGTTTTTACAGATGAAATAAGCTGATAATTCATGATAAAATGACAGCACAACTATTTTTTCAGAAAATTTGACAATTAGCAGGGGTGGTTGTTTGGAGCAGAAAAAAACAAATACGCAAAATAAGGAATTACCACAAGAAACATCAAATTTCTTTTCGACACGTTTTATTCGCTTTTTAGGTGGAAAGAATTTATTATTTTTCCTGCTTATTCTGTTAATTGTCGGCTGCGTTATTTTTATTTATGATAAAATCTCATTTATTTTCCAGCCGCTACGTGTATTATTTGAAGTCGTGATTTTGCCAGGAGTACTTGGCGTTATTTTATATTACTTAACACGACCATTTTTACGCTTATTAATGAAGTGGAGAATTCCTAAAATATGGGCGATTTTAATTATTTATTTAGTTATAATTGGCGCTTTAACGTTAAGCATTGTGCTTGTTTATCCATTTTTACGTGATCAATTTACCAACTTAATGAATGAGTTTCCAGCTTATTTCATGGCATTTGTTGAAAATATTGTGTCATGGCTGAACAATTCACGCTTGAATGAGTATTTTTCCATGATTAACTTGGAGTACGATAAAATGATTACAAGCTTGACGGAGGATGTTGTCTCACAAGTAAAGGATTTCGCAACAGGCTTTGCGACAAGTGTAGCAACGGGCATTACAGGCTTTGTTTCTGCATTAACAGGCTTAGTGTTGTCCTTAGTTATTGTCCCGTTTATCCTCTTTTATTTACTGTACGAAGGCGAAAAAATGCCGAAGTTTATTTTGCGCAATACACCGCCAAGCATGCGCAAATTTGTAGGGGATGTCTTGCATGATATGGACAAGCAAATTAGCTCTTATATTCAAGGGCAAATTTTAGTGTCTATTTGTATTGGAGCAATGGTGACAATTGGTTTCCTTGTCATCGGTTTAGAATATGCATTGCTATTAGGCGTACTAGCGATGGTAACAAGCGTTGTACCGTACTTAGGCCCTGTCATTGCGATTACACCTGCCGCGATTATTGCCATCGTAGCTGACTCGCCGTTTATGATTTTGAAGCTGGCTGCAGTTTGGACAATCGTGCAGTTAATTGAAGGGAAGTTTATTTCGCCACAAATTATGGGGAAATCGTTAAGCATTCACCCCATTACCATTATTTTTGTGTTATTAACGGCTGGCTCGTTATTCGGCGTACCTGGTGTCATTTTAGGGCTACCAACATATGCGCTGATAAAAGTGTTCGTAACACATATTTACCGCGTATTTAAACAACGCTATAATCGCTTCCAAATGGAAGAAGAGGATATGTATGAGGAATAATCAAAAAGCATAGTGGAGCCTTATGTTCCACTATGCTTTTTGATTTGGAAAATGTATTGTGCTTTATAAAATTAAAATATCAAATTCTATTTGATAGATAGCCCTAATAATAAATACTG
>NZ_PYWN01000110.1 GCF_003049505.1 Metasolibacillus meyeri | reverse complement strand
AGTCCGATATAGTATATATGTTACATTAAAAAGTAGGCTTTACCAAGGGGTAATATATTAGCATAAAAATTACAAATTAATACTTTTATTATTGTTTTTGGTTTCTTATAACTTTCTTACTGCAAAGGAGAATATCATTTTGCTTTATTTACCATTTCGAAAGGGTAGGTGGCAAAGTAATAGGTTAGTGATGACAGCAACGACTATTCGAAATGATAGACTGAGATTTATGAGCAAGAGGGGGCATTTCATGAGAGTCATACTTATAGATGATGAAGCTTTACCAATCAAACACTTAAAAAAATTATTAATCAATTGTGAAATACGGCCAATTCAAGTTGTTGGTGAATTTATGAATCCACTAGAGGCGTTAAAAAATATAGCAACATTACAGCCGGATGTTGTATTTTTAGATATTCAGATGCCTGCTCTAAATGGCTTAGAGCTTGCAGAAAAAATACAAGCGATTCAGCCCGATGTCGAAATTGTTTTTATTACAGCATATGACCGTTATGCAATCGATGCATTTAATGTACATGCAATTGACTATATGCTAAAGCCTGTACGCAAAGAACGATTACATAAAACAATGGAGAGGTTACAAACTATTATCTATAGTCATCAGCATATTACCAAAAATAATAGCATCTCACTTCAGCTTTTTGGAGGGGTAAAAGTTGTATTAGCAAATGGACAAATACAAGCTATGAAGTGGCGTACAGCGAAAGCGAAGGAAATTTTTTCTTACATGGTATTAAATCATGAAAAAACCATTTTAAGAGACACATTACTCGAGATGTTTTGGGCTGGAGTAGATGTTAATAAAGCTGTTAATCAGTTATATACAACGATTTCTACAATTCGTCACACACTAAAAAAATATAATTTAGAGGATATTCATATTTCAAGCCCAGTATTTGATTCAGGCTATCAACTACAGCTAGGAAATATACTGATTGATGTCAATGAATGGATGAAGCAGCTGAAAGCATTACCACCCCTTTCGATTGATACATATAAGCAACATGAGCAAGTAGTTAACGCATATGAGGAACATTTATTAAGTGATTGTGATTATATTTGGGTGGAAAGTGAGCGAGAGTATTTAAAGCGGTTGTGGCTTGAGCATGCTATACAGCTAAGTAAATTTTATATAAACGAGAAGAAATATACATCCGCAATTGCAGTTGTTAGGAAACTGCAAAAGCTAAATGTAGATGAAGAATCACATTATTTTACGTTAATGAAGTTATATGACGTGATCGGTGATGCAAGCTCTGTTGAACAGCAATATACATTGCTCAAGCAAACGTTGAAAGAGCAGCTGACAGTAGAGCCTGATAAAGAAATAACGGGCTGGTTTGAACAGTGGCAACATCGACAAGCTAAGTTGAAAAGTTAAAGAGGGCAATAGGTAGGTTGTCCCATTGCTCTCTTTAAAACATTTGGGGTAGAAATTCTTTTCTAAAAAGCGGGTTTTTTCGCAACCATATTTTGAGAATCATACGATGTGTGAGTAGCTTATGTCTTTTGCGCGGCTTTGATTTTGCTTCTTGCAAGCTTTGCAATAAAAGGCATGTTTCAGTCGCGCAAGTTTGTGGCTCAACGAGTACGTTTAGCTGATAATCAATTAGGCCTCTTGCTTGTACTTTTGCGAGCAATTTCGCAAAAGAGCTATTCATTTCAGCGTGTTTTTCCTCTAATGCTAAATGGATGAGTATGTCTAATGTTTGCTTGATTTCTAATTCTAATGCTTGTAACGGCTCGGCAGATTGTTTCATCGTATCACCTTAATGTTTTGGATATACATATAATAACTTGTTTTTGCTTTTTGTAGGGAGTTTTTTACGTAACGAATGCTTAAAATATGATACACTAAAGCGTATACTACAAAATTAAAGAGAGTTGAAAAAACAATGGAACAACCATTTTTACCAATATTATTAGGTTCAGATATGAATGCTTACGGTATGGCCCGTTCTTTTTTTGAGGCATACGGTATTCGTCCGCTTGTATTGGGACGCTCGCATTTAACAGCTACACAAGATAGCGATATTTTAAAATTCCAAGCAATTGACCGCTTAAACGAAGAGGATGTTTTTTTACCTGCACTAGAAAAAATCGCACAGCAATATGAAGGCAAAAAACTTTTATTATTAGCATGTGGTGATGATTATGCGAAATTAATTATTAAAAATAAGCCTGCACTACAGCAATATTTTACAGTACCATACATTGATGAAGAGCTAATGGATCAAATTTTATTGAAGGAAAACTTCTATAAAATGTGTGATAAATATGACTTTAAATATCCAGGTACAACGACGGTCACAGTGGAAAACTACGAGCAATTTGAACCTCCCTTTAGCTACCCAATTATTATTAAAGCTTCGAACTCAGTAGCATACTGGGCATGCTCATTTCCAGGAAAAAAGAAAGTGTTCGTGGCGCATGATGAGGCGGAGAAAACAGCCATTTTAAAAGCGATTTATCAATCGAGCTATCAGGACACATTGATTATTCAAGAATTTATTCCAGGCGATGATTCTTATATGCGTGTGCTGAATGCATATGTAGGAAAAGATGGAAAGGTGAAGCTTATGTGTTTAGGAAACCCTATACTAGAAGAGCATTCACCAGAGGGAATTGGTAGCTACGCGGCGATTATTACGACGTTTGATAAAGAGTTAATGGATCAAGTTCGCATCTTCTTGGAGGATATTGGTTACACAGGGTTTGCCAATTTCGATATGAAGTACGATACGCGTGATGGGCAATATAAGCTATTTGAAATCAATTTACGTAATGGGCGTTCAAGCTATTATGTAACAGCAGCAGGTTATAATTTAATGAAATATGTAGCAGATGATTATATGCTGAACATTAAACAGCAGCTAACATATGCAGATAATCCACATTTATGGATGATTATTCCGAAAGGTGTATTATTTAAATATGCTTCAAATGAAAAAATGAAGATGGAAGCGAAAAGCTTGATTCGCCAAGGTAAGTTTACAAATTCATTATTTTACAATAAAGATATGAATATAAAACGTTGGTCAAAGCTGACACTCAACAGCTTAAATTATTACCGTAAATATAAGAAATACTTTAACAATAAAGGGTTGAGCGAGTGATGAAAAAGACACTTGGCATTATTGGTGGTGTTGGTCCACTTGCGACAATGTTTATCGGTGAAATGATTGTACGCCGCACGAAGGCAAGTACGGATCAGGAGCATGTTCATATCATCATTGATAACGATACGACGATTCCTGATCGTACTGCCTATATTTTAGATCAAACGAAGCAAAGTCCTCTTCCTTTTTTACAACGAGATGCAAAAAAGCTTGCTGCATATGGAGCAGATATAATTTGTATCCCCTGTAACACAGCACATACATTTTATGCGGAGATGCAAGGAGCTTGTCCTGTACCGATAGTACATATGATTCAAGAAACGGCAAAGCGTGCACGTGAGCTTGGGGCAAAACGTGTCGGTATTTTAGCAACAGACGGTACACTTGCTGCTGAAGTGTATCAGCAAGCATTATTGGAAGTAGATATTCAGCCAATTATCCCGAAAAAGGAAGTTCAACAGCAAGTGATGTCTGTTATTTATGATTATGTGAAGTCAGGTAAAACAGTAAGTAAAGAGCTGTGGCGACCAATTGAAGAGGAGATGCTACAGCAACAGTGTGATTTTATTGTTTTAGGTTGCACGGAGCTATCGATTATTAATAAAGAGCTACGTTTAGGTAGCCGTTATATCGATTCGCTACTGGTACTTGCTGAAGTGGCGATTATTGCATGTGGCTATGAGGTATCAAATTAAGAAAAGCACCAAATATTATAAAAGATGAGGCTAGAGAAAAGGAGCTTTTTTTCACATCTGCTCCTCCCGCTAGCCTATTTTTTGTGAGGAAATATGATACACTTACTAATACAGTAAGTAAAATAAAGGTGGGTATAATCATGTCGGCGATTCAATTATTGAATGAAACGTTACAAAAAAAATGGACATTTGAACATGAAATGAAAATCCAGCAAGAAATGATTCCTGCGATGTTAGATGGCAAAGATATTGTAGCAGAATCACCTACTGGCTCAGGAAAAACATTAGCCTATGTGCTACCAATTTTAAACAAGGTCAACGGTAGTAAAAAGCAAACACAGGCACTGATTGTTGCACCATCTCAAGAGCTTGCAATGCAAATTGTTAATGTTATTCGTGAATGGATTGAAGGAACGGATATTACCGTGCAACAATTAATCGGTGGTGCGAACTCCGCACGCCAAATTGAGAAATTAAAAAAGAAGCCAACCATTGTTGTTGGTACACCTGGACGTTTAAACGAGCTAGCCCGTGCAGGAAAGCTGAAATTAAAAGAAGTTGAAATGATTGTGCTTGATGAATGTGATCAGCTATTAAGCCGTGAATATCGCGTTGTTGTGAAATCATTTATTGATGGTGCAGCGTTTGGACGCCAAGTTGTCGTCGTATCAGCAACAATCACGGAGGAAATTGAAATTGTAGCGGAGCGACTCATGTTTGAACCGATACATATTAAAATTAAGCCTGAAGATATGGTGAAGGTGGGCAAAATTGTTCACTCTTATGTAAAAGTAGATGAGCGCGATAAAACCGATTTACTACGTCGTTTATCAAATATTTCAGGTGTACGTGCATTAGCCTTTGTTAATAACATCGACCAAGTCTTGATGAAGCAAAATAAATTAGCCTATAAAGATGCGCCAATCGTTGCACTTCACTCTGATATGAAGAAGGAAGAACGTCAAAAAACGCTGGAGGCATTCCGCAAAGGGGAGGCACGCATTTTAATCGCTACAGATATTGCAGCACGAGGGTTAGATATTTCAGGTTTGACGCATGTACTCCATGTAGATGTTCCACGTACAATTGAACAATATACGCATCGTTCTGGGCGTACAGGGCGCGCGGGCGCTGATGGTGAAGTATTGACACTATTATCATATCGAGATGAAAAAACATATAAAAAATGGCTGCGTGAATTAGAGCTTAAAGCGGTGCAAAAAGTATGGCATAAAGGGGAGCTTATTGAAGGCAATACGAAAACAATTGCTGCACCTACATCGAATGAGAAAAAAGGGAAAAAATTCAATAAGTAAAAGGGGAATGTACGATGATATTTGAGGAAAAATTAGCTGAATACGCAGAACTGGCTGTGCGTGTCGGTGTCAATATTCAACAAGGTCAATATTTATTAATTAACACATCAACAGATACGCTTGAATTTACGCGCTTAGTTGTGAAAAAAGCCTATGAAGCTGGGGCAGGACGTGTGCATGTTAATTTAACCGATGCAGCATTTGAGCGTGCATTTTTTGAGCATACAACAACGGAGGAAATTGAAAAGTTTCCACAGTGGATTGTTGCACAACGTGAAGAGTTAATTGCCCGTCAAGGTGCGTTATTATGGATTGATGCAGAAGATCCAGATTTATTAGCAGGTATTGATGTAACGAAGCTTGCAGCACAGCAAAAGGCATCAGGCAATGCACTTGTTAACTATCGAAAAGCAGTGATGAATGATGATATTGCATGGTCGATTATTGCTGTGCCATCTGCAAAATGGGCTGCGAAAGTATTTCCAAGTTTACCAGCGAATGAGCAAATAAATGCTTTATGGGAAGCCATTTTTGCAACGGTGCATATCGGGCAAGGGAATGCGGTAGAACAATGGCAAAACCATGTAGCTAGCTTAGAGGCGAGAGCAGCTAAATTAAATAGTAAAAAGTATAAAAAACTACACTATAAAGCATCAGGTACCGATTTAACAATTGAACTGCCAGACAAACATATTTGGCAATGCGGGAGCAGCAAAACACCACAAGGTACAATATTTATTGCCAATATGCCGACAGAAGAAGTATATACATTGCCAGCGAAATACGGTGTAAATGGGACGGTATCTAATACGAAGCCACTTGTTTATAAAGGCAATATTATTGATCAATTTATGTTGACGTTTGAAGCCGGTAAAATCGTGAAGGCACAAGCAGAGACTGGCAATGAATTATTACAAGAGCTAATTAGTGCAGATGAAGGCTCGGCTTATTTAGGAGAGGTTGCTTTAGTTCCACATGAGTCACCAATTTCAGCATCAAATATTTTATATTACAACACATTGTTTGATGAAAATGCATCAAACCATTTAGCGATTGGTGAAGCATATCCGACATGCTATGAAGGTGGTCGCGAGCTTGCACAGGGACAGCTTGAATCACTAGGTATTAATACATCGATTACGCATGAGGACTTTATGATTGGCAGTGGTGAAATGAATATCGATGGGGAATTAGAAGACGGCACATTAGAGCCAATTTTCCGTCAAGGAAGCTGGGCATTTTAAAGATGAAAAAATGGCTTGTGTTACTTTTGCTAGTAGTTGGTGCCACAAAGGTGCAAGCACAGGAAGTGTATATTCCATTAGGTGATTCTCTAGCAGCAGGGCAAACGCCTTACCGCCAAATTGATACAGGTTATACCGATTTAATTGCACTTAAATTAAGCCAAGAACTGCAATTTTATTCAAAGGAATTAACATTTCCAGGCTATACAGTAGCGAATGTTTTGCAGCGTATCGAGCAACCTGATGCACAAAGCTTATTGTCAAAGGCGACGTTAATTACGATTTCAGCAGGTGCGAATGACTTATTGCAAATTGTTCAGCATCGGCCAGAAGCTGGCACATTAACGTATTCCCAATTAGCTGCTGACTTTTCATTAAATCAAGTACGGCAAAAGGTAGATGTGCTTTTACAAAAATTAAAGGATGTTGCACCGAATGCTGAAATTTATGTGATGGGCTATTATTTTCCATATCCCAATGTACACGAAACACAAAAAGTTGGAACAGCACAACAACTTGATTTGCTAAATGACATTTTGCAGCAGCAAGCGGAGGCACATGGAGCATATTTTATCGCAGTTGAGCAAAACTTTAATCAATATTTACCGAATTATGCAGATGTCCATCCCACGATGGAAGGCTATTTAGTGATGGCTAATGCATTTTTAGCACAATATAGTGGGAAGCTTTTAAACAAAGCTATGCTACCAGAGCCCAATCCAATTGGGTTTGAACAGCTCCTACAAATGAATGAAAGCAATAAAGATTTAGTGGAGGATTTGCGAATGAGCCCTTATTAATATATGGACTCTTCAATCCTCTTGAATAAAAAAGTGAAGGCTGTTTGGAACGTCATGTGTTAGCATGAGCTCCAAACAGCCTTATTACTTAATTACTTATTTGTTAATTTTAACATCTTGTAAGTGATACATGCTGTCAGATGTTACACGGAAGCCTGTAACCTTGTCAGATACACCTGTTAAAATAGATGGGTGTAAAACGAATGCCATAGGTGCATCCTCTGAAATCAGTTGGATTGCATCTTTGTAAAGACCTAAACGTGCATCTTGATCTGCTTCACGACGACCTGCGTCTAATAGCTTATCAACTTCTGCGTTAGAATAGAATGAACGGTTACCTGGGTCACCGTGCTGTGTAGAGTGGAATAATGCATATAGACCGTAGTCAGCATCACCTGTGCTATTTGACCAACCTAAGATGAACATATCATGTTCACCAGCAGCCGTTTTCTCTAAATATGCACCAAACTCCATTACTTCAATGCTTACATCAATGTTTAATTGTTTTAAAGCATCTTGTAAAACAACAGCAACATTTTGACGAACTGGGTTATCATTTGTCCAAAGTGTTGTTTTAAAGCCATCAGCATAGCCTGCTTCAGCAAGTAAAGCTTTTGCTTCTTCAATGTTGAAGTCTGTTGGCGTTACATCTTCTGTGTAGCCAAAGATTCCTGGTGAAAGTGGGCTGATTGCCGGAATACCAAAGCCTTCATAAAGACCATCAATTATAGTTTGACGATCAATTGCTTTTGAAATTGCTTGACGTACAAGCGGGTTATCAAATGGTGCTTTATTTGTATTAAAGCCAACATATGTTAAAGAGCTCGATGCTGTTTCATCAACTGATGCAACACCTGAAGCATTAACATTTGCTACTTGAGCTGGTTCAACAGTACCAATAATATGCGCATTACCTGATTGTAGCTCAGCAACACGTGTAGCCATTTCTGGAATAACTTTAATTGTTACACTATCAACATGTGCTGGTGTACCCCAGTAATCTGTGTTTTTAGCAAGTTTAATTTCGTTACCTGGTACCCAAGATACGAACTTGAATGCACCAGTACCAACTGGGTTTGTACCGATAACAGAGCCTGCAAGTGTATCACCAGAGATTGCTGCATAGTCTTCATCAATCGATTTTGGAGAGATGATACCGCCACCGTTATGTGTTAAGTGAGCAAGTAATGGTGAGAATGGGTACTCTGTTACAAATTGTACAGTCGTTTCATCAATCACATTTACTTCTGTTACCATTTCGTATAAAAATGCACGTGGAGAAGCAACTACAGGATCTAAAAGACGATCAAAGTTTTTCTTTACTGCTTCCGCATTAAAAGCTTCACCATCATGGAAAGTTACGCCAGTGCGTAGTTTAAATTCCCAAGTTAAATCATCAACTTGCGTCCATGACTCCGCTAAGCCAGGAGCTAGTTCGCCGTTTGCATCACGAACAACTAAAGTTTCATAAAGTTGACCTTGGACGTTTGAAGATGGAACGTCATTTGAACCGTGTGGGTCTAATGATGAGGCATCTGATAACTCAGCAATAATTAAATCGCCACCGCCCTCAGCTTCTGTTTCAGTAGTACCTTCTGTTTGAGAGCCCTCTCCCTCATTTGAAGTATTACCTTTTTCTGATTCTTCTGATTTACCGCCACATGCTGCTAAAACAAGCGTTAGCGTTAAAGTTAAGAAAAGTAGCCATAGTGACTTTTTTGAAAATGCCATGTGGAAAATCCCCCTTCAA
This sequence comes from Metasolibacillus meyeri, assembly GCF_003049505.1. Taxonomy (GTDB): domain Bacteria; phylum Bacillota; class Bacilli; order Bacillales_A; family Planococcaceae; genus Metasolibacillus; species Metasolibacillus meyeri. The sequence goes on along the minus strand of NZ_PYWN01000110.1, from coordinate 13,786 downwards.
AAATTATTCTAGAATATTACGAGACTGTAATCTCTGGTTAGAATATACCACACCTATTTGTTTGCAGGCAATAAATTGTTTAAAAATAAAGATTTTTCTTTTAACTTCTTGTCGTGAATGCTTTTTATTACTTCAAATATCGAGTAATGAAAACCCTTTCAAAACGTGAATTTATTAGGATTTTAATAATAAAAAACAGCGAATTTTATTAAAGTAATTATTCGGCAAAAAGTAATATTATATTTTAGAACAATTAAAAAACTATTGAAAATGCGTTGTATTCATATATATACTGTTATTCATACTAAGTAATCTTTATCTTTGATTCAGCAATATTTTCTGCAACGAGTAATCGCAAGAGCAATTTCTTTTGTGAAAATGCAATAACAGCGTATGCATAGTAGTAGCAACAAGCTTTATGCCACAAGTGATAAATGCATATATTTTCTTTTTATGAAAGCAAGGCATTAGCACTAATAAATATTTGTTAACATCTGCAATGATGTAGTGAGACCAATATTTAATAAATGTAGGCATGAACTCTTGCTGAATAAAGATGAGATTTTGTCGGTGTTATAGATTTTTTCACATGTGCTTGTAAAAATCTGAATGAGGGCAGTTAAGGCACAAGAATAAATCAAATAATCAGAAGAATTTGATTAATGAAAGGGTGATCACAATGAGCGTGCAAACTGAAAAAGTTACAAACGCAACAAGAAGTAATCCACGAGTAGAAGCTTTTAAAACCTTCTCTAAAAGATTGCTGAAAAATAAGGCTGCAGTAGTTGGAGGCTTAATTATTTTATTCATCATATTAGTTGGTATATTCGGACCGCTGTTTTTAAAAACAGACCCTAATGCACAAAACATAGTGAATAAACTCCAGCCACCATCAAAAGAGCATTGGTTTGGAACAGATAATTTTGGTCGAGATATATTTACTCGTATTATTTTCGGTACACAGCTTACATTGAAAGTTGGATTTTTATCCGTATTTATTGGAGGCGTTATTGGTGTCGTATTAGGAATTGTCGCAGGTTATTATGGTGGCATAGTAGATACGATTACAATGCGTATAATGGATATTTTACTAGCTTTCCCAGGTATTTTATTAGCATTAGCAATCGTGTCTGTATTAGGTGGTAGCTTAACAAACGTAATTATTGCGGTAGGTATATTCTCCGTACCCGCATTTGCCCGAATTGTTCGAGGCTCCACGCTACAAGTGAAAAAGCTGGAATATATAGATGCTGTGAAAGCGCTCGGTGCAAGTGATGGACGTATTATTTTCTTACATATTTTACCGAATATTATGTCGCCGATTATTGTTCAAGCAACGATGCGTATTGCAACAGCTATTTTAACTGCCTCTGGTTTAGCTTTCTTAGGTCTAGGTGCACAGCCGCCTGATCCTGAATGGGGAGCGATGTTAAATGATGGGCGTACTTACATGCATAACGCAGGTCATATGGTAATGTTCCCAGGTATGATGATTGTCATTGTAGTATTAGCATTTAATATATTCGGAGATGGTCTACGTGATGCACTAGATCCAAAAATGAAGCAATAAAGGAGGGGCAGCTATGACAAAATATATTATTCGTCGTTTGTTACAAACGATTCCAGTATTAATTGGGGTATCGATTTTAGTATTTTCATTGATGTTCCTTATTCCAGGGGATCCTGCACGCGTAATGGCTGGTGAGGGAGCTTCAGAGCAAACAATTGAAAATTTACGTGAAAAATTAGGATTAAATGATCCGGCATACGTCCAATATGGACGCTTTATGTCAAGCGCAATAAAAGGTGATTTAGGAAATTCAGTGCGTACAGGACGTCCTGTAATGGATGAAATTTCAACACGATTTTGGGTTACTGTTGAATTAGCAATATACTCAACGATTTTAGCCGTATTTATCGGGTTAATTGCAGGTATTGTGTCTGCTGTACGTCATTACACATTGACAGATATTTTCATTATGATTATCGCATTATTTGGTTTATCGATGCCGAACTTCTGGCTCGGCTTAGTATTAATTCAATGGTTCGCATTAGGTAATTTACCATTCGATACGGACATGCCGAAGTGGTTGTTCGATATTATTCACATGCGACCATCTGGTTGGGGAGAATCGTGGCGACAGATGGTGCTGCCAGTTATTACTTTAGGTACTGGGGGAGCAGCGATTATCGCTCGTATGACACGTTCTTCTATGCTAGAAGTTATTGGACAAGATTATATTCGTACTGCTCGTGCAAAAGGGGTTTCAGAGCGTATCGTTATTTACCGTCATGCACTTAAAAATGCATTAATTCCTGTTGTAACAGTAATTGGGCTTGAGTTTGGTGGTTTCTTAGGAGGAGCGGTATTAACAGAAACAATTTTCGCAATTAACGGAATGGGACGTTTAACAATTGATGCGATTAGGCAAAGGGACTTCCCAATTGTACAAGGAACCGTACTCGTCATTTCGGTTATTTTCGTACTTGTAAACTTGCTCGTAGATGTTTCATACAAATTATTAAATAAACGAATCGACTTGAATTAGTTTAAAGTGAAATGAGGTGAATCATTGTGACACAACAATTAGAAAATATTTTAGAAGTAAACAACTTACAAACAGTTTTTACTACGGATGGTGGCGAGGTACGAGCTGTTGATGGCGTTAGCTTTGTCGTACCAAAAGGGAAAACGATTGGTATTGTAGGAGAGTCAGGATCAGGTAAAAGTATTACATCTTTATCTATTCTTCAACTTCTTGCGAAAAACGGAAAAATAAAAGAAGGTGAAATCCTTTTCAAAGGAAAGGATTTACGAAAACTGACGGATAAACAAATGCGCGATGTTCGTGGAAATCAAATTTCAATGATTTTCCAAGAGCCAATGACTTCGTTGAACCCTGTTTATACAGTAGGTCAACAAATAAGTGAAACATTAATTATCCATAAAAAGATTTCAAAACAAGAGGCGATGAAACAATCTGTAGAGATGTTGAAGCTTGTAGGAATTCCTTCGCCTGAGAAGCGTGTAAAGCAGTATCCGCATGAGCTTTCGGGGGGGATGCGTCAACGTGTAATGATTGCGATGGCCCTCGCTTGTGATCCGGAAATTTTAATTGCAGATGAGCCAACAACTGCACTTGACGTAACGATTCAAGCACAAATTTTAGAGCTTATTCGAGATTTACAAAATCGTTTAGGCATGTCTGTTATCATGATTACGCATGATTTAGGTGTAGTCGCAGAAACATGTGATTATGTAGCTGTTATGTATGCAGGTCAAGTAGTGGAATATTCGGATGTACGTTCACTATTTAAAAATCCGAAGCACCCATACACATTAGGACTATTAAATTCATTGCCACGTCACGATGTGGATCAAGAAAAACTCATTCCGATTAAAGGTATGGTTCCTAGCCCGCATGATATGCCTATAGGCTGTCGCTTTGCACCGCGTTGCCCAGTAGCTACGCAGGGCTGTCATAGTAAGCCACCAACTCTTGAAAGAGTAGCAAATAACGAGCAAATTCGTTGCTGGATGTATTCAGATGAGTGGGATGGCGATTCGGAGGTGACGCTATATGGCGAAAAAAGAACTGTTAAAGGTTGAGGGATTAAAGCAATATTTCCCTATTAAAGGTGGTTTTCTTGGTCGTACAGTAAACCATGTAAAAGCACTGGATGGCGTTTCATTTACAATTTATGAAGGTGAAACTGTAAGTATTGTAGGGGAATCTGGCTGTGGTAAATCAACAACTGGACGTGCTATTCTGAGATTAGAAGAGCCTACAGAAGGTGTTGTAGAATTCCAAGGCACAGATTTAACGAAAATTTCAAAGAGAGAAATGCGTAAGTTCCGTAAAGATTTACAAATTATTTTCCAAGATCCTTACGCGTCGATTAATCCACGACAAACAGTAGCAGGTCTTTTAGGTGAGGCGATGCAAATTCAAAATGTTTTGCCGCCAAACCAGCGTCGTGCACGTATCGAAGAACTTTTAGAAACAGTGGGCTTACGTCCATATCAGGCAGATCGTTATCCGCACGAGTTCTCTGGTGGTCAACGTCAGCGTATCGGTATTGCACGGGCACTTTCTGTAAACCCAAAGCTTATTATTTGTGATGAGGCCGTATCTGCATTGGACGTATCAATTCAAGCACAAGTGCTAAACTTATTAGAGGAATTACAGAATGAATATGGCTTAACATATTTATTTATTTCCCACGATTTAGGGGTAGTACGTCATATTTCAGACCGAATTATCGTAATGTACTTAGGGAAAATTGTGGAGATTGCCGATAAGACGAGCTTATTCGAAAATCCACAGCATCCATATACGAAAGCATTATTATCAGCAATTCCAGTACCAGATCCAGACGCTAAAAAAGATCGTATTATTTTAAAAGGTGACGTGCCATCACCGATTGATCCACCAAATGGCTGCCGTTTCCATACACGCTGTCCATTTGCGACAGACAAATGCCGCACAGAGGAGCCGCAACTGCGCACATCCAACTTGATGAAAGAGGGACATCAAGTGGCATGTCACTATATGGAAGATATTACGAACGGTAAAATGCAACCAAATTATTAAAATGGAAAGCTGTAGGGAGTTGTTGTCCCTACAGCTTTTGTTTTGCTATGAATTTGGCATTGGGTGATGGAGCGTTGTATAACTTCTATTTTTGAATTGAATATCTTGTGTGCGAATTTCACTGCTTAATGTGCGAAAATCAACATTGATTGAGCGAATTATTACTTTTGATTTTATTCGAAAGTAATTCTAAATTTATCGATATGTGCCATCTGATTTGAATTTGTTGATCTTAATTTGCTCCAAAAAAACATCATGCTAAAATAAAAGCAATGATTTAGAGAGGAAGTAACGATAATGAAAATTTTCCATACAGCTGATTGGCATTTAGGGAAGCTTGTGCAAGGTGTTTATATGACGGAGGACCAGCACTTCATATTGGAGCAGTTTATAGCTGCAATTGATCAAGAGCAGCCAGATGTGATTATTATCGCTGGTGATTTGTATGACCGTGCAATTCCACCAGTGGATGCAGTAGATTTATTAGATGACATATTGAGTAAAATCTCATTACAGCGAAAAATTCCGGTTCTAGCTATCGCAGGTAATCATGATAGTCCTACTCGCCTACAATTTGGGCGACAACTCATGCAACGGGCAGGGCTACACATTGTAGGTGATTTTAGTGAACTACAGCAGCCTGTTGTCTTAAATGATGGACATGGCGAAGTACATTTTCACCTTATTCCATTTGCAGAGCCTGCAACAGTAAAGACCGTTTTGCAGGATGAAACGATACTCACCTATGATGATGCGATGAGAAAAACAATTGAACACATTGTATCTAATTTAGATACCAATGCACGGCATATTGCGATTGCCCATGCTTTCGTAACACCAAATGGCGATAAGCAAGATAATACGAGCGATTCGGAACGTCCACTTGCAATCGGTGGCTCGGAGTGTGTGAACGCGCATTATTTTGAACCATTTCATTATACAGCATTGGGACACCTACATCGCGCCCACTATGTGTTGAATGAAACAATTCGTTATGCAGGCTCGCCACTTAAATATTCTGCATCTGAAGCATCTCATGAAAAGGGATTCCTTGTCATTGATTTGATGGCTGATGGTAAAGTAACTGTGACGAAACGTCCGTTTATCCCTCGTCGAGATTTACGCATGGTAGAAGGTACGTTACAAGAGATTTTACAGCATAAAGAGAGTGAGGATTATGTTTTTATTCGCTTAACGGATACGACACCTGTTATAGGGGCGATGGAGCAACTACGCACGGTTTATAAAAATGCATTGCATGTAGAGAGAAAAACGATATTCGTTGAGCGAGATGAAGAGCGAGTAATAATGCGAGATCAACTAGATGAGCGCACATTATTTCAAGGTTTTATGAAGGAAATGACAGGGGAGGAACCTTCGCAACATGCACTTCAGCTATTTGATGAGGCATTGCAGGAGTTGTTAATGGAAGAACGCGAGGAGGAAACAGTGAAATGAAACCAATTCGTTTAACGCTTCAAGCATTTGGTCCATTTAAGAAAAAGGAAGTCATTGATTTTACTGAACTGCAAAAGCATCGCTTGTTTGTTATTTCTGGTCAAACGGGTGCGGGGAAGACGACAATTTTTGATGGCATTACTTTTGCTTTGTATGGTACTGCAAGTGGACAAGACCGCAAAGAAAATAAATCAGTGCGCAGTGATTTTGCTGAGGATGATATACATACAGCCGTGGAGCTAGTATTTGAAGTGCGCGGTAATATATATCGTGTAAAGCGTCAGTTAGCGCATATTAAAAAAGGGCGTAAATCACCAAGCGGAGAAGCGTATGAATTTATGCGTGTGCACAGGGATGGAACAGAGGAAACTGCTGTAGAGCGACAAAAAGTAACGGATATTAACAAAAAAATTGAGGAACTTATTGGCTTAACCTATGACCAATTTAGTCAAATTATTATGTTGCCACAAGGGGAGTTTCGTAAGCTATTAACATCACAATCGGATAATAAAGAGGCGATTTTACGCAAAATTTTTAAAACGGAGCGTTATGGAGAAATTGCTAAGAAACTTGAAGTGAAAAAGCAACAGGCGGAGCAGCAGCAAAAAATGGCGATTGCACGTAGCGAAAGCTATGTTGAACAACTTGCAGGCGCATTGCCAAAGCGCGATTCATTGCTTTTTGAACGGTTACAAGGCGAAGCGAATTTATATCAAATAGATGAGGCTTTGGAGCAGGAGCTGCAGTATTATGAATTGCAGGCAGATGCAGATGCTAAGCATTATAAGCAAGCATTTGCGAAGCATGAGGAGCAGCAAAAGATTGTCATAGAATGGCAGCGCCTAAACGAAAGAATTGAATTGTTCGAAAAAAAACAGCAGGAGCTTGCTACGAAGAAGCTGGAGGAGGCTTTTTTTGAAAATAAGAAGGCACAATATGAGGCAGCTATTAAGGCACAGCAACTTATACCAATTGCTGAACAGTGCACAGAGCTTAAGGAGGAAGTGAAGGATAAAGCTACCAATTTAGCAATATTGTTTACGAAAAAGCAGCAACTACAGGAAACACAGCAAGAGGCATATGCAAAATTGCAGGCAGAAAAAGAGCGAGAAGCGGAACGACTAGCCTATCAGCAGGAGCTAGTGGAGCTAGAGAAGACGAAGCCGCTTTATGAGGAAATCGCACTGTTAACTCGTTCTATAGAAAACTATCAACGAACGCTTAGTGAGCAACAGCAGGAAATGGATAAGCGTAATAAGCAGATTGAAAATTTGAAGTGGCAAATGAATGAACAACAAAATGTTATTGAACAGCAAGAGGAGCAAGTAGCGAGGTTACCAGAGCGATTAGAACAACAGCAGCATCTAAAGGAAGTAGTTGCTTTATTTGAAAAGTTAGCAAATACGGATAGAGCAGAGCAGCAGCTCGCCGAAAACCTTTCATATATACAGCAAAAATATGAAGAAGTGCAAAAGCTTTATGATGAAGAAATGAAAGGCTGGCTAACGAATCAAGCACATATGTTAGCGCTACAATTAGTAAGTGGAGAGCCTTGTCCAGTTTGTGGAAGCGTAGACCATCCTACAATTAACGAAAATGCTAGTGAGCAAATAGATCAACAGCATTTACAGCAATTGAAGGAGCAGGCGACTCAGCTTCACCAACAAGTCCTGCAATTAACGACAGAGCATCATATTGCGGTACAAGAACAAAGTCAGCTGCACACTCAGCTTCAACAGTTCGATGCAGAAAGTAGCGAGGCTCTTTCTTATAGAGCGCGCTATCAGCAAAATAAGGATGAAATCGTGCAATTGCAACAATCAGCAGAAAAACTGGTGATGAATCGTCAACAATTGAAGGCTTTGCAACTTGCCATTACGGAGCTTGAACCACAGCAAAAAAGTAATGAACAACAGTTACAGCAATTAAAAAACACCATCCTTCAGCAGCAAACGGTTTTAGAGCAAAAGCGTCTGTATATACCACCAACAATGAGTAGTCTTACACAATTAGAGGAAGTGTTGGAGCAAAAGAAACAAATGTTACAAACATTGCAGCAAGCGCTAAATAATGCACAGAAAAACTATGATGAGATACAAGCTGAGTATATAAAGGTAACGGAAGCACATACATTATCAACTGCAAGCTATGAAGAATTACAGCAAAAGCTTACAGCTGTAACGAAGCAATTTAACGATAGAAGAGAGGCGCTAGGATTTACGACAGAAGAGGAATTCATTCAGTGCCGACGTACAGAGCAGCAAATACAACTATTGCAGCAGGAATATATGATTTATACGAAGGAACTGCATGCCTTAGCAATATTTGTTGAGCAAGAAGGGGAGCAACTAGCAAATGCTGAAAAGGCTGATGTAGCATCGGCTACAGAGCAATTGTTAGCATTTAAAGAGGCGTATGAAGATGCGTTGCGAACAGCGAATGCCTCGAAAAATTATCAAGAGCTGTGCGTAGAATATAAAGATAAGCTATTACAAATAGCAGATGAAATCTATACATTAACACAAACAGCAAATGAAGTAATTGCGTTGTATAATATATTACGTGGGCAAAATCAAAGAAAAATTTCCTTTGAACGCTATGTACAAATCGGGTATTTAGAGCAAATTACAGAGGCAGCCAATCACCGTCTCAAACATTTATCAAATGGACAATATCAGTTAGTATGCTCGGAGCGTCAAGAGGCACATGGACGTCAAAGTGGATTGAGTTTAGATGTATATGATAGCTACACAGGGCAAACACGCGATGTGAAATCCTTATCAGGTGGAGAAAAATTCAATGCATCCCTTTGCTTAGCATTAGGCATGGCTGACATTATTCAAAGCTTTCAGGGCAATGTACAAATTGATACGATGTTTATCGATGAAGGCTTCGGTTCGCTTGATGAAGAATCTTTAATGCGTGCCATTGATACATTAATCGATTTACAAAAATCAGGGCGCATGGTTGGGGTTATTTCACATGTAACAGACTTGAAGGCAGCGATTCCAGCAGTTTTACACGTTGAAAAATTAAAAGAAGGCTTTAGTCAAACAACAATTAAAGTACCAGGTGTATAGCTTGAAAATTTTGAGTTGAATACTTACATTAAATGTATATAAAAAAGAGGCTGTTGGACGAATTCCAACAGCCTCTAAATTATTTTACTGGTTTTTGTTTTTTATCATTCAGTATTTTTTTGATAATTGGATAAGCAACAGGCGCCCATTTAATAGCTGTTTTTACAATTTTGCCAAGTTTCATAATTGATTCGCTCCTTTGATTTCAGCTTGTATTGGTGTTTTTAGTATACCCAACTAGCCCCTTTTACTAAACATTACGGAATACAAGTACGGCTTGTACGATATTCCAAATGACGAATGCTAAATACAATAGACCATAAAGCAGCATGCCACCAAAGCCTAGGAAAAAGAAAGTCGCGTCTTCTTGAGCCCCTCCAAAAATTGTCGTAAAGATAAAGAAGACACCAAATAGTATACCTAGTACAATCGGAATAATATGTGAAATGAGTGCGCGTTTTGCATGGTAACGAACAGTGTCATCTGTAGAAACTAGCCAAATAATAATCGGTGCTATAAATGGTGCAAAGAAAATACTTAAATAGCTCAGAGCACTTAAAATGTTACGATTCTCCATTAGCTCATCCCCTTTAAAAGTTTAATATCTATACGTATAAATATATACAGAAGTTTCAATAATTATTGATTCATTAGAAAAAAAATTAAAATAACATGAAAAAACATAACTTAAAATGAATGATTTTGATTTATTTTGAATGGTTTTGAAAGAAAGTTGTTGATTTATCTTAAAATTCGAATTAATATATAGGTAAGAACATGTAGGAGGTGGAGAGATGTTAACAGTTGAACGACAGCGCTTAATTCGTGAAGTACTAAAGCAGCAAGATATTGTCACAATGCAGGAATTAATGGATATAACGAATGCCTCTGAATCAACAATTCGAAGAGATTTAATTCAACTAGAGCGAGCAAAAGTATTAAAACGCATTCATGGCGGAGCATCAAGATTACAAGGGAAGTTAGTTGAGCCGAGTGTTTCTGAAAAATCCTCCAAAAACCTCCACAAGAAGAAAGCGCTTGCATCTTTTGCGGCAGGTTTAGTAGAGGACGGAGACTGTATTTATTTAGATGCAGGAACGACGGTTTATGAAATGATTCCATATTTACGGGAGAAGCAGGTAGTTGTTGTAACAAACAGTGCTTATCACCTTGATTTACTAATAGAAAATAATATTAAAACGTATTTGATTGGTGGAGCGATTAAGCATCAAACGAGGGCAATGATTGGGCAAGGTGCAATCATTAGTTTGAAGCAATACCGCTTCGATAAATGTTTTATCGGGGCAAATGGTGTGCATTTGGAATATGGCTATACAACGCCAGATCCAGAAGAAGCAATGATTAAAATAACAGCTATTCGGCTAGCACAAGAAGCTTACGTATTAGTAGATGATTCAAAATTCAATGAAGTGTATTTTGCGAAAGTAGCGGATTTGCAGGAAGCGACAATTATTACAAATGGCATAAAGGAAAGTTTGCACAAAGCTTTGCAAGCACAAACAAATGTAAAGGTGGTTAAAGCATGATTTACACGATGACATTAAATCCATCTATTGATTTTATCGTGGAAGTAGAAAATTTCGAAGTAGGGGTATTGAATAAAATTCAAAAAGAAGCGAAATTCCCTGGTGGTAAAGGAATTAACGTGTCACAAGTGCTGAAGCGATTAGGAACGAATAATAAGGCATTAGGCTTTGTAGGTGGCTTTACAGGTGATTATATTGCGGATGCTTTAAAGCAAAGAGGGATTGTCACAGACTTTGTTGAGGTGCAAGAAGATACACGTATTAATATTAAGCTAAAAACGGGTCAAGAAACAGAAATTAATGGGCAAGGGCCAATGATTCAAGAGCAAGAATTGGCTGACTTATTAAATAAAATTGATGCGTTGACTGCTGATGATGTACTTGTGTTAGCAGGAAGTATCCCGCAGTCTTTACCCGTAACAATTTATGAAACGATGTCGTCAATTGCGACGAAAAAAGGAGCAAAGATCGTTGCTGATACGACAGGAGAAGTGTTGCTAAATGTTTTACCAAATAAACCTTTTTTAATAAAGCCAAATCATCATGAGCTTGGCGAGTTGTTTGATGTGACGATTGAAACGATAGAAGAGGCAATTCCTTATGGCAAGCGTCTTGTTGAAATGGGAGCGCAGCATGTTATCGTGTCAATGGCTGGTGCAGGAGCATTATTATTTAGCAAAGACTTAGCACTTTATGCGAATGTGCCGAAAGGCGTGCTAAAAAATTCAGTAGGTGCAGGCGATTCGGTTGTAGCAGGCTTTTTAAGCTGTTATTTCCGTACAGGTGATGTGCAGCAAGCATTTGCTTACGGGGTAGCATCGGGTAGTGCAACAGCATTTTCACCAGAGTTATGTACGCAATCAGAGGTCGAGGAACTACTTCCTCAAATTAAATTAACAACGATGTAAGGAGGAGAGAAGAATGAGAATTACAGAGCTGTTGAAAAAAGAGACAATGATTTTAAACTTATCATCTACTTCGAAGGAAGCGGTTATTGATGAGTTAGTAGCAAAACTGGATAAGGCAGGCAGATTAACAGATACCGTAGCCTATAAAGAAGCAATTTTAGCACGTGAAGCACAAAGCACGACAGGTATTGGTGAAGGCGTAGCCATTCCACATGCGAAAACGAATGCGGTTCGTACACCCGCACTTGCTTTTGGACGCTCACAGGCAGGCATTGATTATGAAGCATTAGATGGTCAGCCTAGCCATTTATTTTTCATGATTGCTGCTTCAGAAGGTGCAAATAACACACATTTAGAGACATTATCACGCTTATCTATGCTATTAATGGATCCAGCATTCCGTGAGCAATTGATGAAAGCACAATCAGAAGATGAAATTTTAGCATTGATAGATAGTCAAGACCATGAAGATGAGGAAGAGGAAGTAGCACCAGCGCAGACAGAAGCTTCGTCTAAAGGGAGAATCTTAGCTGTCACAGCATGTCCAACAGGCATTGCTCATACGTATATGGCAGCAGATGCATTAAAAAATAAAGCAGCTGAAATGGGCGTTGACATTAAAGTTGAAACGAATGGTTCAACAGGTGTGAAAAATGCGCTGACAGCAGATGAAATTGCCAATGCGACAGCGATTATTGTCGCAGCAGATAAGCAAGTGGACATGGCCCGCTTTGCAGGCAAGCATGTTATTCAAGTTCCTGTAGCGGATGGCATCCGTAAAACACAGCAATTAATCGAGCGAGCAGTAAAGCAAGATGCACCGATTTATCAAGCGTCAGGCAAGCAAGAAAGTGAAGAAAGTAGCAAAGGAACAGGCTTTTACAAACATTTAATGAATGGTGTATCGAACATGCTACCGTTCGTTGTTGGTGGCGGTATTTTAATTGCAATTTCCTTTATGTTCGGTATTGAAGCGTTTGATCCGAATGACCCGTCCTATCATCCAATTGCAGAAGCACTAAATATAATTGGTGGTGGCAATGCATTTGGCTTAATGATTCCAGTATTAGCTGCATTTATCGCAATGAGTATTGCGGATCGACCAGGTTTTGCACCAGGTATGGTCGGTGGTTTGATGGCTGCGACAGGTGGAGCAGGCTTCTTAGGTGGATTGATTGCTGGATTCTTAGCAGGTTATTTAGTGCTTGGCTTGAAAAAACTATTTAGTAAACTACCTTCGTCACTGGAAGGAATTAAACCAGTATTGTTATATCCATTATTCGGTATTTTATTTACAGGGCTTATCATGATGTATGTAATTATTGAGCCAGTAAAAGGAATCAATGAAGTGATTACAGTATTTTTATCCGGTATGGGAACTGGTAACTTAGTATTGCTTGGCTTACTACTTGGTGGAATGATGGCGATTGATATGGGTGGTCCTATTAATAAGGCAGCATTTACATTCGGTATCGCGATGATTGATGCGGGGAATTTTGCACCGCACGCAGCAGTTATGGCAGGTGGTATGGTGCCACCATTAGGTCTTGCATTGGCAACAACATTTTTCAAAAGCAAATTTACGAAAAGTGAAAAAGACGCAGGGAAAACATGTTACATTATGGGGGCATCATTTATTACAGAAGGTGCAATTCCATTCGCGGCGGCAGACCCTGTACGCGTGATTACAGCATCGGTTATTGGTTCGGCTGTAGCAGGAGCATTAACAATGATCTTTGGTATCGGTCTTCCAGCACCACATGGCGGTCTATTCGTATTCCCTGTGGTAGAAGGAAATCCATTCATGTACTTATTAGCGGTATTAATTGGCGCAATTGTAACGGCGTTAATTGTAGGCTTTATGAAAAAGCCTGTAGTTGAATAGTAAAAACGTATTGAAATACAAAAATATATTCAGTACAATAAAGTTGTTCTAACAAATTAATAAACTAATAACCACAAGGGGGGCCGATGAAGTCGGCTGAGATTGTACACTCGTTGTATTGACTCTTTGAACCTGTAAGTTAACGCTTGCGTAGGGATGTGGATAGAAACCGACTTCCAAGCGATGTTAGGCTCTGTCCTAATATCGCTTTTTTCTATTCTTCCACTTGGCTTTAGTGAATAAAAGAAAGACTAACTACATAAAGTCAAGTAAGAAATGAAAAAATCTTTGAAAGTGAGTGGCTCCAAATCAG
>NZ_PYWN01000109.1 GCF_003049505.1 Metasolibacillus meyeri | reverse complement strand
ATTCATAGAAACTCCATTTCTCTTTTTAATTGTTAGCTCAATTGTAAATTTATTTTTTTCAATTAAAATTAATAAAGAATCTAAAGAATACCTCATTTTTACAAACAATCTTATTTTCGGGATAATTAGTCTAACAATATTATTGATTTATTAACCTGTAATAGTTCTGCATGATTATGCTATTTCTTAATAATGAAGCGAATTCTCTGAAGTTTTTTTCTCGTCAAAATCTAAGCTATCTCTCCAGCCACATAATAAAAATCCCGCTTGACTATATTGTAACTATATACCTTACGATAACTAGCGATATAACCGAAGGAATTAAGGAGGAAATAAGAGATGACTTCTATTTTTGTAAAAAGCGAATTTGCCCCGTTAAAAAGAGTAGTTTTAGCACAATCTGAATTTGCCTTTGCAGCAGTTAACAATGGAGTGGATGATGAATTTCTAACAGCGGAGAGCCTTGAATTATATAAAGGTGTAGATATCGATGGGAAAAACTACAAGGATATTTTTCCTGAAAGACAACAAGCATGGGAAGAGGAACGAGCGAATTTAAAGAAGGTTTTAGAAAAATATGGGGTAGAAGTACTTTTACCACGCATGCTAACAGATTATGAAAAAGAACTCGGTCTTGCGGATGGCTACAGCAACTTCTTTACTAGAGACCCTTTCTTTACAGTTGGCAATATGCTAATCGAAGGCTCACTGCGCTTCCCGCATCGTCGAAATGAGATACTACCCATGCGCAATATATTAGTAGAAGAGGCAAATAAGCATCGCTGCCTTTATGTTTCAACTCCAAAGCCCGACATTTCATTAGGTCACGATTCAGAGGAAGGACCATTTTTAGAAGGTGGCGATGTGCTAGTATTGGATAAAACAATTTATGTCGGCAACTCTGGTCTTGCTTCAAATAGCAATGGTGTGCAATGGCTAAAAAATTTAACGAATAATTTTGGCTATGAAGTAATCGAGGTACCTTTGCATCATACGATTTTGCATCTTGATTGCGCATTAAGCATCGTGCGTGAAGGCTTAATTATCGCTTGTGAGGAAGCATTTTTAAACGGTATTCCAGAACAATTTAAACATTGGGATAAAATCAATGTAACACTTGAACAAGCATCCCACCTTGCAACAAACGGTTTACCAATTAATGACCATGTTTATATTACAGACTACGAATTTGACTTTATCGGTGCTGCACTTGAAAAACGTGGTATAAAAGTTGAGTATATCGACTTTAAAATTTCAAGAAGTTTCGGTGGCTCCTTCCGCTGTAGCACACAGCCACTTTTACGCAATGAATAAAGTAAAAATACACGCCCTTCTAAATGAAGAGTGTGTATTTTTTAATTTTTCAGAAAATAATAGCTACACTTTAATTTTTAACTGCTTGTGTCATTAATCCTGTTTTTCTTTCCATATTTTTTCTAGCAATAAATGAATATAACTTAATATATTGTCCTACTAAAATGGCATTAATAATTGTACCTTCACGAATAAATGGTACTTCTCCTAAGAAGCTTAGGCCAACTAATACAGATGTCAGTAATAACGCACAGTCAAATACTGTTTTCACATTCCCCCATTTGAAATTCGTTCGCTTTACAACTTGATTGACGAATAAATCAACTGGAATTAATACTAAGTTTACTTGAATCATTAAAAATAAACCGTATGCTAACGCTGAATCTAATACTTTTATAGTATAATTATTTCTGCAAAAAAACACATTCAAAGATGCATTTTCATCAATTCTCCCACACGTGTCGCAACGCTGTCTACATCCGCATTAAACTCCTCCAATATATACGATTCCAACACGCCCATAACAGCCGTTGCTAAAAATTTCACAATAATTTGCTGTTCCACATTCTGGGCATGTAGCTTTTTTTCCACTTCAATCATCATAAATATCAATAATTTATCTTGAAATGACCTTGTACTATGAATGCTAAACAATGCTGCAAAAAGTGGTTTATGCTGTTCAAAATAGCGAAACCATATGACTGTGCCTTCTACTAATCCCTTCTCTTGCTTCTGATCGCATATTTCTCTTAACCGTGCTAAATGCTCATCAATAATTTTATCTAGCAAATCATATTTGTCTAAATAGTGTAGGTAAAAGGTTTTCCGTCCGATATTGGCTTCTTCTGCAATTTGTTTAACTGTAATCGCATCAAAGCCCTCCTCCATCAATAAGTTTAAAAATGTATCTTGAATCGCCTTTTGCGATTTGATAATTCTTCTATCCACCAAACTTCCCCCTTAAATAATACACACATTCATACATATGCGTATTAACACTCATACGTTTAAATGTGGTCATTGAAGCAATATGCTAAATATTTTAAGATAATTATACACGTGAGTATTAAATTACTCAAGTGTATATAAAAACAAAGGTGGTTTTAACATTGACAGTAACGAACAAAAATATTAAGTTCAATGCAAATGGCATACAAGTTGCAGGTATTTTAAACGTACCTAAAAACGCAGAAAAAAATAAATCACTTCCCGCTATTGTTTGTGTACACCCAGGAAGTAGCTGTAAAGACCAAACGGCTGGCATTTATGGGGCAAAGCTTGCTGAATTAGGCTATGTAACACTTGCTTTCGATGCTTCTTATCAAGGTGAAAGTGGTGGGGAGCCTCGTTATACTGAAAGCCCTGCGGCACGTGTTGAAGATATTTCTTACGCTGTTGATTATTTAACGACATTAGATTTTGTAGATGAAGAACGTATCGGTGTATTAGGTGTATGTGCTGGAGGTGGCTACGCGGCAAATGCTGCTATGACAGAGCGCCGTATTAAAGCTGTCGGGACAGTTGTAGGTGCAAATATCGGCCGTATTAATCGCCAAGGTGACCCTATTCAAGTATTAGAAACAATTGCTAAGCAACGTACAGCTGAGGCTCGCGGTGCAGAATCCATGATTACAAATTGGATTCCACGTAATCAAGAGGAATGTGCACAAGCAGGTATTAAAGATATTGACATTGTACAAGCTGTCGAATACTACACAACATCACGTGGTCAAAGTTCAAACTCGCCTAACAAATTAAAGTTCACAAGTATGGCAAAAGTAATCGGCTTTGATGCCTTCCATTTAGCTGATATATTACTTACACAGCCATTACAAATTATTGTTGGCGACATACAAGGCGCATTCGGTTCATATCAAGATGGACATGAGCTTTACAATAAAGCTGCATCAACTAATAAAGATTTATTTATCGTAGAAGGAGCATCACACTACGATTTATACGACCAGCCAGAACCTGTGACAAAGGCTGTTGAGAAACTGCATGCTTTCTATACAAAAAATCTATAATTTTCAAAAGCCCAAGCAATCGTGAAATTGTTTGGGCTTACTTTGGCTCTTTATCTAACTTCAAATCACCACTGCAAGTTATTTACTTCACTTAATGCTGTGTTAATATCTTCATTCATCGCTGCTACAGCATTGCTGACATAATACATTACACTATCTCGATTGACTTCATCTGCTTGCTCATATGCATAAATAATACTACGAGATGCGCTAATTAAAGCACCTAGGCCATCCTCATTAAATGCATTTACAATATCTTTTCCTTTTGCCCCCTGCGTCCCATAGCCTGGTACAAGGAATAAAGAATTCGGCATTAATTTTCTATATTTTGCTTGCGCCTCTGGATAAGTTGCCCCAACAACCGCACCTACAGGTGAATAAGCTGAGTCTCCTAATGTTTGTTGCGCATAGTCATTCACCATTTCTGCCACTTTTTCAGCTACCTCTCGTCCATTGGCAACTAATTCTTGAATATCTCCAGACCTAGGATTACTTGTCTTCACTAAAATAAATAGCCCTGCATGACTTTGAGTAGCTGAATCGATAAACGGTTGCAAGCTATCATCACCTAAATATGGATTAATCGTTAATGAATCGACACGAATCTGCTCTTTCCACTCATTATGTAATTCATCGAAAAAGGATGTAGCATATGCAGTCGCCGTTGAATCGATATCTCCTCGTTTCGCATCTGCAATAACAAGCAAACCTTTTTCTTGCGCATAAGTTACTGTGTTCCAAAATGCCTTGATTCCTGCTGCCCCATACACTTCATAATAAGCAAGCTGCGGTTTGACAATGGCTACCTTATCACATACCGCATCTATAATCATTTTATTAAATTCATAAAATGCATAGCCTGCACCGTTCGGATTTTTCCCATATTGCAATTCTGCCTCTTTCAAAATAAAGCTAGGAATACGATTGATGACAGGGTCAAGCCCTACAACCGCATGCGATTTTTTCAATTTGACTTGCTCACACACTCTATCCGCAAAAGTTTTGGTCATCGTTTTATCTCCTTTTTCATAGAAATTCGCTTGCTTCTCACTTTCTAAGTATAGTATTGTTCCTTGATAAAAAACCACACGAAATCAAAAAGTTCGATTCCATGTGGCTTGCTAAATTCACCTTTTCGCACTCACTAACCCTTGCTCAATTCCCGTAACCGCAGCGCCTAATCGTGTATCAACATGAAGTTTTCGCAAAATAGAAGATATATGATTTTCTACTGTTCGTTTACTCATAGCGAGCTCTTTACTAATCATCTCGTTTGTTTGATCCCATGCGACAAGCTGTAACACTTCTCGCTCTTTAGGTGTTAATAAGCTTGCTTCAAAATACGGGAAATGCGTCGCCCCTTCATAGACCGCCTTCACAATAGTGAGCAATTCCTCATTTGATTGCTCCTTTTTCACAAAGCCTCTCGCCCCTGCATTTTGTGCTGCATGAATATAGGCATCGTCATCATAGCCAGATAATATAATGATTTTCATGTCAGGTAGCTGCTGCAAAATTTCTTTCGTTAATGTTAAACCATTATGTGATTTTAAACGAATATCCATCAAAATAATATCAGGCTTTAAACGCTGTACTTCTTCTAAAAGCGAAGAAGGATCTGCAATCGCTGCAACAACCTGAATATTTGGTTCTGTCTCTACTATCGTTTTCAAACTTTCTAGTAAAAGCACATGATCATCTACTAGCAATACATTCATACCCATCTATTTCACTTCCTTTACTGGTAGTTCAATCTTAATTGTTGTACCTTCTCCAAGCTGTGATGTAATCGTGAAAGTCCCCTGCAATTGTTCCACTTTCTTCTGAATTGTTACTAACCCAAAATGCTGCTCTGCATACAGCATCATATTATTAGGCACATCAAAGCCACAGCCATTATCTTCAACCGTTATGTGCAATTTACTGTTATGCTCAGAAAGAGTCAGCATCACATCTTCAGCCTCCGCGTGTTTAATACTATTTGTTAGCAACTCTTTCAATATACGAAATACTTGCATCGCCAATAATAAAGAAATTTGGTCATCCTCTATCTCATAATTAATATGTACATTGATACCATGTTGTCCTTCCACTTTTGCCTGTAGGGATTGTAAGCTTAACGCAAGCCCAATCTCCTCCACCATAATTGGATATAAATCGTTGCACATCGCACGTATAGCACCAATCATTTGGTGCAATGTTTGCTCTGTATGTTCATAATGGTGTGCGCGTACATTTCGCAAAGCAAATAATAAATCTTGTAGTACTTCATCATGTAGAAAAATCGACAAATGTTTTCGTTCATCCTCTAAAGCCTGCAATAACTGATATTGATAGCTTGTTTGCTGGGATTCATAGACAGCTTTGTCCATTTTCCTTATAACTTGTGCCTGTAAAAATAATTCCTTTGCCTCCATATGAATTTTATTTAACAAAATTAGCTCTTCATTGTCCCATCTTGTAAAGTTCAATTTCTGCCCAATGACAATCATCCCTACGATGTTTACACTATCTGTCAAAGGCAAGGTGTAATACGGTGCTTGCTTTAGTATTTCATGATGACTTTGCTGCCGCTTCAATAAACGATGGATATCCTGCTGTGCTAGTTGTGAATGTTGAAATACACCTGAATCGTACAAAACAGTTAGTGCTGGCTGTGACCAAATAACAGCAGCCCCCTCAATTTCAAGTATTTTATGAATTAACTGTACGACTCGCTCCGCATAAATCGTTAAAAAGGTGCTTGTATCTAGCTGCTTCAAAATTTGCTGTTTTTCCTGTTGAATAGCTCGTAGCTTTTTTTCAACATAGCGATTTTCTATATATTTCATTGCTTGATAAAGTAAAACAAACACGCCCCCACCAATCAAAAAGCCTACGATATAGACAGAGGGGAGGGAAAAAAACTGCGCTATAATCAATAAAGTGAGTACAAATGCTGCTAACACTGGGGTCGCTTGCTTCAATACCAATTTAAAATCTACTATTTCCTGCTTTGTTAATAAATATGCTAAGGAAATCGGAAAAAGCCCCATAGGTATAACAAAAAATGCAAATGGCATTGTCGGATAGTTGAAAATAGCTGCTTGTATTAAATTAAATAAAATAGGTGCAAAGGATAACAATAAACTAACGAATAAAACGAGAAGCTGATTTTGTAGCCATTTCAATTGCGAAAACCATTTCTCTCCAATATAGTAACCACATATAATCACCGCTAGTAGAACATTAATAATTAATGCAAAACGTACAAAATAAGGACTCCAAAAGATTTCCTCTCGAAATACATCTACAACCACAATGGATATTGCCACAGATAAAGCGATATATTGATGTCCTCGCAAAAGCTTCGTCGAATTGGGCACTGGAAAATATTCTATAAAACGAACTAAAAAATATGGCACTAGCCCTAACGTAATTGCTTCTATTCTTGCTGGAATAAATAAATCATGGGCAGATGCCTTTGCATAGGTAATAGCTAATCCTACTGCGCACATTAAGTGAAAAAATCGCTGGATAACTACAGCTTGCGGCTTCTTCATATACGCATAAAAGCCTGTAATTAAAAATAAAAATCCTACAAAATCCGTTGCATGGTTATATAAAAATAATGCTACGTTATTAATAGCTGGAAGAGCGTGAAATTGTCTATCCCATGAATTAAATGCAATGCCTTCCACCAAAGCAAAGAGCCATAAACTAAATATAATAACTAATAAACTAATACGCTGATATAACATGAATGACCTCTAATCTAACATCTGTATTAATTAGTAAAATATAGATTTAATGAAAGAATGTCAATAGGTATATCACACAACAAAAATGCGTGATATACCTATATATTTTAAAATAAATCCTTGTTATGCTATAAGAAATATTAAGGATTTATGTTCAAACAAGACTAACTTATATGAAGGTGTCGGAGAAGCAAGCGAATACTTGCATTTCCCGACACCTGTCCTCATTTTATGGGGTATAAATTTTTACCATAAATGTATTTAACACGAATACAGAAAGGGGATTTTAGTATGTATGAAACTAGAACAGTAGAAATTCAATTCGAAGATCAGTGCATTATTAATCAAAATCAAGCAGCCTTCCAAATAAACGAAATTTTATATGTTGAAGTGAAAAAATACGTTTTATTAGTGCACAATATGAGTACTTATGAATTGAAAACACATATAAAATTATTGATGAATTCCAAAAGAAAAAATATTGAAAACATATTCATCCCTGCAAATGCTCAAATTATTTTGCCATTAGGCTTAACTGAAATAGACGAAATAGACAGCATGCGCGTGACACTCACTGGAGAAGTATTACAAGAGCAAGAAGACTATTATCCAATTAGAATCGCTGATTTCCCTAAACAAATCCCTCTAAATATTCACTGATTTTTAATAAAGATACTTGCTTACATTTAAAAACCCTAGGCTTAGAACTGTCAGAGGCTATAGGCTTTCTGACAGCTTTAAGCTTATTTACTTTGAAGAGAAGCTTTTCAGGCGCGTTTGAAAAGCTTTAGACGTAATTAATAATGCCCGGTTACTCTAATTGAAGAAAAAGCCGTCCACCATATAAATATATAGCCGACTACAACAAAAATTGCCCACTTCCTCCCCTACTGCAGGGTACTAGCTAAATGCTATTAATTTAATGTAACAACTGGAAACGTTAGAGCGAAAAATAGCGCTATTATCGACATTCTTCTCTCCTTAATACTAGATATTGCTGCGGCAATTGTAGCATAATCCACAACCAGTTTGAGGGCATGTTCGAATATATCTTTATGGTCTCCTCATGTAAGGTCGCTGCTCCTCACTCGCTTTAAAATTATAAACAGGCTTAATCGCTTTGATAATATCGACTGTTTCACCAATAACGGATGTAATTTCCTCCATTGGCTTATACGCCATTGGTGCTTCATCCAGTGTGTCCTCCGTTACGGATGTCGTCCAAATCCCTTGCATCGTTTCTTTGAAATCGATCATATTTAACTCTTTTTTCGCTGTGCGACGCGAATAAACTCGCCCTGCTCCATGGGGTGCTGAATAATTCCATTCCGCATTGCCTTTTCCGATACAGATGAGTGAGCCATCACGCATATTCATAGGGATAACAAGCTTTTCCCCCTTATTTGCACGCACAGCTCCTTTACGCAATGTCATCGTATCAGTATCAATATAATTATGAATCGTATCGAATGTATCTGTATATGCCCAGCCCATATGCTGTGCAATCGTTTCGGCAATCGTCCAGCGATTAATGACAGCATAGCGCTGGGCAATTTTCATATCGTGAATATAATCATGGAAATACTGTCCCTCTAAATAAGCTAAATCCTTTGGAATCACAGGATTTTGCGTTTTATAAGCCTCGATAGCACCTTGAATTTCCTGCTCGCGTCCCTCTGCTTTAAGCTCTCCAATCATCGCTGTAACATCCTGATGACGCATTGTCTCAAAAGCTCTCTTTTGATGCCAGTTTGCCACCTTTGCCCCAACATAGCGAGAACCTGTATGAATTAATAAATAATATTTCCCTTCATCATCTTTTGCGAGTTCTATAAAATGATTGCCTCCCCCTAACGTACCGAGCGATAAATTCGTATAGTCATCTTTCATGCCTGCCGCAATAAAGTTTTCGCGTTCAAATTCCTCAAATTGACGTGCAGGTGATAACTCTGCATGCAAGTCTTGACCACTTGGTACATATGTCCGAATCGTCGTATCTAATTTCGCATAATCGATATCGGACGTATCTACCTGTGCTACAAAAACACCACAACCTACGTCGACACCGACAAGATTCGGCACGACACGCTCCTGCAATTGAATCGTCGTTCCAATAACACAGCCCTTACCAGCATGATAATCAGGCATAATGCGAATTTTTGTCCCTTCCATAAAAGCTTGATCTGTTAGCTCTTGTATTTGCTCAATCGCAGCTTGCTGTGCTGTATTCGTATATATTTTTGCATTTGTAAAACGCCCATTTACTTCAATCAACGTTCCCACTCCTTATGGTATATTTTGTTCTATATTACAATTATTTTAGAAATTTTGCGAAAAAATGAGCTAGCTACTCGTTCTATATAGTAAAAGCATCTTACGAGAAAGGAGAAACTATGAGAATCCATGAGCAGAATTTTATTAAACATTTACAAGCAGGTAAGGAAGAGGCACTCGATTATGTGATTGACCACTATTTACCGAGGTTAAAGGGCGTTGTCTGTAAAACATTAGGTTCTATCCAGCAGCAAGAAATGATTGGTGAATGTCTCAATGATATTTTGCTCGCTATTTGGAAAAACGCTAAAAAATTCAAAGGTGATGCAACGGCATTCGAAAAATGGATATGTGTCATTGCCAAATACAAAGCGATTGACTACTACCGCACAGTAACTGCTAAAAATGAAAGCGACATTAGTACGCTAGAATATAGCCTCGCAGATCAATCACAAGATTTTGCTCAGGCGTTCGAAAGCGAGCAGCAAATATTGGACATGTTACGTGAACTAGATTCTCTCGACCAAAAATTATTCATAATGCGTTATTTACTCGGCTTTAAAACAGAGGAAATTGCCGAACAACTACAGATGACAAAATCGGCTATCGACAATCGTATTTATCGCGGAAAAAAGAAAATAAAACAACAAATAAGTAAAGGAGGCGTTTTAAATGAAGGACATATATAAAATCTTTAATGAGGTTGATATAGATGTCGAGCAATTTGAAGAAATGGAAGTAACCGCATTTGATAAAAAGCTACTGAAAAAACAGGTAAAAAGCAAAATAACCAAAGCAAAGAAATCGAGAAGTGGGTTTGCCGCTCTTGCACTAGCAGCCGTCTTTGTAGCAAGCACCTTTATCGGTTTGTCTTTTACGTCAATGGGGGAAAATATACCGTTTGTTCGTGGTTTTCTAAACAAGCTCTGGAATCCTGAACAAGTACTTCCAAATATAACGATGGATACACCAGCTTTAAATTTAATTGTAGAAGATCAAGGTATTAAAATTACATTAAAAAGTAGCTTTTATGATGGAACAATGGCGTATATTTCATACGAGTTAGAGAGCGATAGAGATTTAGGAGATGAGCCTCGTCTTTCAGGCCCAGAGCATATCCCGGGCAGTTCACCTGACGTCGATAAATCATTTCTTGTAGGGAATGGCATAATCCATAAAATGGAAAACTATCGTTATGAAGGAACGCTCTATATGAAATGGCATATAGAAAACTACGTTGAGGTTATGAGCGAGTTATTAGAACCGCCTGAAAGTGGTATATTACCTATTGAAAATCAAGAATTTATTGTAAATATCGCAACAATTCACCCCGATCCATCATTGAATCAAAAAGCTATTGATGGCAATTGGCGCTTTACATTTGAAGCAATTGCCGAAAATAATTATCAGCAAGTTATCAATTTACAAACGAAAAATGAAGATATTGATGTCAATTTACAAAAAATCATTTACACACCAGCCTCCATCAATATTTACTATAATTATACTATATCTGATCAATTGAATAAACAATGGGACTGGTATAATGCGGATATTAAAGTAGAAGATAATTTAGGAAATGAATATAAACAAGGCTATCATGCCGGTGGTGGTCATCCTTTCAAAGCATATCGACGAGAAAAGCCTAATTGGTATATGTTAAACAGAGGCTTCACCATCTTAGAGAGGCTTCACCCACAAGCTACAACTTTAACAATTACACCCTTCATTCGACTATCTGATGCAGATGAACACGATGCACTAGGTCGACCAAAAGCACGCTATATGAACAGTACCGCTCCATTAGAAATAGTCGAGCTTGACCCTATCGTCGTTGAAGTTGAACGCCCTACCAAGGAATAGGTAAAATGCGAGAAATCAATCATGAACAACATTGATTTCTCGCATTTCTTTATTGCTATCAGTATTTAAACTTCTCCATATAACCGCGCAGCTCGTCTGACATTTCTTGTAATGTGTGAGCTGCCGCTGCCATTTCATGCATTGATGCTAATGTTTGCTCTGTCGATGCAGCAACTTCCTCTGACGCTGCAGCATTTGACTTCGCATGGTCTGATAGCTCTAATGCAGTCGCTGACACTTCTTCTACAACTGCGGAAATTTCCTCAGAAGCAGCGGAAATACCCTCGATTTTTGGCGCGATTTCCTGCAAGCTTTCCACAATACTTGCAAACTTCTCACTGGCCTGTGCGGTTAACTGTATGCCCTCTTGTACATCTGCTGTCGCCTTATCCATCGACTGTACAGATTGTGCTGTATCTTGCTGAATCGCCACTATTAATTCAGCAATCTGATTCGTTGACTGAAGTGATTGTTCTGCTAGCTTACGCACTTCATCTGCAACAACAGCGAAGCCTTTACCATGCTCACCTGCTCTTGCTGCTTCGATAGCAGCATTTAATGCGAGTAAATTTGTTTGATCTGAAATAGCTGTAATAATTTCTAAAATGGAGCCAATTTCCTTTGTGCGAGCATAAAGTGAATTAATTGTTTCATCTGATTGCACTACGGACGAATGAATGGACTGCATCTGTTGTACTGTTTGTTGTACAGCTTGCCCTCCTTCATCTGCCAACTGAATCGCATAGCCCGATAAATCAGACACTTGCATCGTGCTATCTGTTACCTCAACAATCCCTTTTGCCACTTCCTCAATGGAAATTGCATTTTCCTCAATGCCCGTTGTCTGCCGTTCTGTGCTACTTGCCACTTCCTGCATCGCTTGTGCTACTTGCTCAGAAGCTGCTATATTTTGCTCTGTATTCGCAGCTAAATTTTGCGCAGAACTTTGTACTTGCTGGACACTTTGCTCTAATTGCTGTAATAATTTCTTTAAGCTAAGCTTCATTGATACGAAAGCCTCTGCAAGTTGTCCAATTTCATCCTTTGTATGAATATCAATAAACGTTGTTAAGTCCCCTTCACTGATTTTCAGAGCATTTGCTTGTAATTCTTTAATTGGAGAAACAATGGAACGAACCATTAATAGTACAAATCCCCCACCTATAATAATAGCAAGTGCCACAATGATAATAATCGTTGTTAATGTTTTAGCGGCTGATTCCTTTGCCTCTACAGTAAACATCGTACCAAGAACCTTCCAGCCTGTTAATTCATTTGTACTAAATAAAATGTAACGTTCCCTTTCTTTTACAATTCCCATATCTTGAGCATAAACATCTGTCACATAGCTTTCTGTGATCTCTGTACCACTTTCTCTATCCTTGTGTGCAATATAGAGCTGTTGGCTATCTAGTAAAGATACGTAGCCTGTTTCTCCTAATTTAATATCATTCACAATATCGTTGAGAACATCTATATTCAAATCCAACGCCATAACTCCTGAGTTATCAGTTAATGGCATCATAATTGAGACAACAACATTGTTTGTAGATTTTGAAACATACGGCGGTGATACAGATGCTTGTCCTTTATTCTCCATAGCTTGCTGATACCAGTCGCGCTTACGAGGATCATAATCACTATCATATTGATGAACAGGCTCATCAATCATCTTGCCATCTGCGGTACCGATATAAAGTAATTCAACTTCAGGATGTGTATTAATATATTCTTTCAATAGCGCTTTCAATTCATCACGTTGCTCTTGTCTTAAAGACACCGCATTAAATTTCTTAGCAAAATATTCAATATCATGGATTTTAGGCGTAAGCATACTTGTAATATTCGCATCAAGTATGCGAACACTTTCAGCCGCACTTGTTTGCCGCTCATGTAATATTTGATTTTTTGCACTTTCATAAGATACATAGCCAATTACTATCGATGGAATTAAAAGAATTAATAAAAACGAGAAAATAAGTTTTTTTCTAAGACTGACTCGCTTCATAGCACAGCCCTCCTATTCAATTTTATATGCTACATTATTGCATTTACTCAAGCTCTTTTATCCAAATTTATGAAAGGAGCCAAAGTCTGTAACATCTGCCGCACAGTGTTTGTTGCTCAGGTACATGACGTTTATAAACAGATTTCCTCGTCCTCATCAAGCGGCTTGAACACCCTTTGAATGAACGCTACCTATTCAGATAAGATTTCTACTGAATCAAGGTAATATGTATATCTTCGCCTACATTAAACAAAATTGAGGCCTTTCAAGCTATGAGAAAAGACCTTAAAACAAATCGTTAATAAACCCATTATAGTTTCACAGTAATTCATTAGCAATATACAAATATCAGAATTTTCTAAAATAAAAATGAACTTATTATGTCTACAGTGTATTTAGATATAATAAAAGAGCGAATTGCTAAATAAAACTGCAATTCGCTTGTATAAAGCATAACTATTTTATATTTTTCCCACTGTTTCTTTCACTAGCTGGATAAACTTCTCTTTTACTTGTGCTGCTACTTCAATTACTTCATCATGGCTTAAAGGCTGGTCTAAAATGCCACATGCCATATTTGTTAAGCATGAAATGCCCAATACTTGCATACCACTATGAACCGCAACTAACGCTTCAGGCACCGTAGACATACCTACAGCATCAGCACCTAATGTACGAATCATGCGAATTTCCGCTGGTGTTTCATAAGTAGGACCGCTCCACCAAGCATAAACGCCTTGTTGTAATGTCATGCCTTGTGCTTCTGCTACTTCCTGTGCAATATGACGTAATTCCTGATTGTACACTTGTGACACATCGGGGAAGCGTGTTCCTAGCTCATCGTTATTTGGCCCAATCAATGGATTTGTACCAACTAAATTAATATGGTCTGTAATTAACATTAAATCGCCAGGCTTAAAGCTTGTATTCACAGCGCCACAAGCATTTGTAATTAACAAATTGTTAACACCTAATGCCTTCATTACACGTACAGGGAATGTCACTTCGTCTAAAGTGAAGCCTTCGTAATAGTGGAAGCGCCCCTTCATTGCAACAACTGTTTTTCCTTTTAGTTGTCCAATAACTAACTCATTCGCATGACCAATCGCACCAGATTTAGCAAAATGCGGAATTTCATTGTATGGAATTGTTACTGCATTTTCGATTTCATCTGCAAGTGGTCCTAAACCCGAGCCTAAAATCATACCGATTGTTGGCTGTCCGGTAATTTTATCCATAATAAATTGTTTTGCTGCTAAAATATCCTCTGTTTTATGCATTAAAATCCCTCCTTCTTTTAGTTTAATGCGCCAAAGCTGGATTGTAAAATGAAGCTATTACTTTTCCCCCACAGTAACCGTAAGCGCATCGTTAGCACATGTTTTCCTCGTTGCGAAAGCTCAACGTCAACAACCGCACGCCCTGTGCATCAAAAAGCTCACTAGTTGACGTTTCACTTTATATCATTTTTAGTATGCCAATAAATTTTTGAAACTTTTTCTTTATTTATTCGGTATAATAGGTAATGACATACATATTTTATTTTGGAGGTACATTAT
>NZ_PYWN01000108.1 GCF_003049505.1 Metasolibacillus meyeri | reverse complement strand
AATAGATTACTTACTATTAATGTATATATTAATAAATTAGAAATATATGTATTATATTTTTTAATTTTCAAATAAATATGCATTTAGAACTAGATTATTTATATAAAAAATATCCTAAGACCTATTTTTTGTTAGAAACATTGTTTTTTTTTGAAAAGACAACGATAAACATAGAAATTAATTGAGAGGTACTAAAGAAACAAGATTAAATTAACTGCCTATTGCCATCCTTCTCAATCTATGATAAATTTATTCCGTATTAACAGCTGTTTTTTGCGCGAAAGCGTAGTGTCAGGTACAGGCTGTGAGGTACCTAGCCTGTGTTCCTTTATTACCAATCAGCAAGAGATGAAGAAACCCCCTACTGATTGAAGGTTCACTTTATTTTGGATTATCAAGTAAATAATATGATGCTTGTTTTTATCCCCGGGTAAAAACAATTTAAGCACTGAATTTCACCCCGTTAGGGCCTTTTTAGGAGGAGTGAAATTCAGTGCTTTATTGTCTTGTTAGAGTATCGTATTTGAACTGGAGGGATGCACAACCAAAATATCAGAATACTCAAAATTTCAAAGTGATTAATGGGAGGTCGATTGTCATGTTCAAAATTCAGATACTCTGTAAAGAAGATGTACAAAAAATACTTTCTATGCACCAGGTAATTGAAGTGGTGGAAAGTGTTTATAAAGCAAAAAATGAAGGTCTAACAGATGTATGGCCAACTGTATTTTATGAATTCTCTCCAGGTAGAGCAGATTTAGATATTAAATCAGGCTATTTAAAAAACAAGCAACTTTTTGGGCATAAAACAGTCACTTGGTTTGGTGATAATACTGAAAAAGGAATTCCTACACTCATTGGTATGATTGCTGTATTTGACGCGCAAACCGGGGCACCGCTTGGCATGACAGACGCTGCCTATATTACGGGTATGAGAACAGGAGCAGCAGGTGCACTAGGAGCCAAATATTTAGCTAGAAAAGATGCTGAAAATTTATTAATTGTAGGTGCTGGGAATCAAAGCATTTTCCAAATCGCTGCTACATTAACAGCAATATCAACGATTAAGAAGGTGCGAGTAGCTGCACAGCAAGCCGGCAATGCAAAAAGTTTTGTCGCAGAGATTCATGATAAACTGCAACAACAATTCGCTATCAACACAGAGCATATTCTATTTGAAGCTGTAGAAAACTTGGAAGCATCTGTACGTGATAGTCATATTATCATTACGGTAACACCTTCAAGAAAACCCGTTATCAAAAAAGAATGGGTACAAAAAGGAACACATTTTTCTTGTATTGGAGCAGATATGGAAGGAAAACAGGAAATCGATGCTGAAATACTCACATCGTCCTTATTATTTGTAGATGATACGAAACATTGTCAAGAAGTCGGTGAAATCGAAATTCCACTTAAACAAGGTATTATACACGAAACGTATATTATTGGTGAGCTAGGCGATTTAATACTAGGCAAAGTAAATGGCAGAATAAACGACGAACAAATAACAATTTTTGATGCAACAGGTATGGCACTGTTAGATATCGCGACAGCTAACGTGGCATTAAAACAAGCGGAACAACATGAAATTGGAACAAAATCTATGATTTAGAAGGAGAGCAAAAATGACATTACATTATCAAGAAATTCAAGATGCTTATACACGCATCAAAAAATACGTACCTACAACACCACTAGAAGAATCTTATTACTTAGGAAATCAACAACAACGCTATTTCTTTAAACTAGAGTCATTTCAAAGAGCAAAAAGCTTTAAAATTCGTGGTGCATTAAATAAAATGATGACACTTACAGCAGAAGAAAAAGAACGTGGCATCGGGACAATTTCTTCTGGCAACCATGGAAGCGCTGTTAGTTATGCTGCTTCAATTCTTGGCATCAAAAATGCCAAAGTGATTGTTCCTAAAAACACACCCCAAAGTAAACTTGATAAAATTAAATACTTTGGTGGAGATGTTATGCTAATGGGGAATAATTACGATGAAGCTCACACGTTGGGCATGGCCTATATTGAGGACAATGGTCTTACATTTATCGATGCTTATTATAGGGATCCTAAAATATATGCTGGTCAAGGAACCATTGCTATCGAAATTTTAGCGCAACAACCTAATATTGATACAATTGTTGTGCCAATCGGTGGCGGTGGTTTAATTACCGGTATTGCGGTTGCCGCAAAATTTATCAAGCCAAGTATCCGTATTATTGGCGTACAAACAGAAGCATGTCCTGCCATGATTCATGCTTATCGAGACAAGACCTTCTACGAAGAATATCCTAGTGAGGAGTCAATATGCGATGCTCTAATTGGCGGCATAGGAAAGTTAAGTTATGCAATGGCACAAGATTATGTTGATGAATTTCTGATAGTTTCAGAAGAATCAATTGCCAAAGCCGTTAGTTTTATGGCAAAGGAAGAAAAATATATTGTCGAAGCAGCAGGTTGTACAGTTGTAGCTGCCATCATGGAGCACCAAGAACAAATTGGTGGACAAAATGTAGCACTTGTTTTATCAGGTGGCAATATTGACGGCAAACTTTTAACTTCTATTTTGGCAAAATATTAAATTCATTTATTCATTAGCTGTATAGACAAAAATGCTTGGAACCCCCGCGGATTCCAAGCATTTTTCTTTTATGTCGTCACCTTAAACACCGTCTTAATTTTTTGAATTAAGCCGCCTGTTGAGTAAGTTAAGACACTGCGTTTATAAAACGATACGCTAAGTAAGTACAGCGCGAATGTTGTTGCTATTAAAATGCTAAGTGAAATTAATGGCTCTAGCACACCTAAATCCGTTGCCCCAATGCGCATTGGCATCACCATCCCTGATGTGAACGGCACGTACGACGCGATTGTCACAAGCAATGTATCTGGGTTTCCTGTTGCTGTCACCATAATAAAGAATGCGACAATAACTAAGATCATCGCAGGCATCATCGCCTGTGAAGCTTCCTCTGGCTTCGATACGAGCGAGCCAAGCAATGCCCCGATAATTAAAAACATGAAAATCGTTACGAGTAAAAATGCGCCAACATATAATAAATATTGACCGTGAAGCTCCGCTAACACTTCGCTCACCATCGTCCATTTCGCACCACCATCCTTTATTTTTAACAAAACAAAGGCTGTGCCAAATAGAACGGCAAACTGCGTTAATGCAACTAAGAAAATACTCATAACCTTCGCTTTAAAATGCGTTTCTGCTTTAACGCTTACTAACAGCATTTCCAATGCACGTGAGCCTTTTTCTGATGCGACATCCGAAGTGACAATGGATAAAAACGAAATAACGAATATATAAACAAGGAAGCCTGCAATATAGGAAATAAACATGCCTGCTGTTTTTTGCTCCTCCGACTTGCCATCTGTCGCTGCTTCATTTAATGTTTTCATTGCAATTTGCGGTGCGGCATTTAACAGTTGTGCCGACTGCTCAGGGCTTAAATTTAATTGATCCATCGCATAAAATTGCCCGATTGTATGCGCAGTTGCCGATAATTGCTGCTGCATGTTTAATGGCAGTGGGTCAAGTGATACTAAGTCGACCGCTAATGTCGTATCAGCTGCTGAAAAGACAAGTGCTGCCACATAGTCCTCTTTTTTCAAGGCTTCTTCTGCTTCTGTCGTAGAGGCAAGCTGTGTCCACACGATATCGCCATCCTCTAGCATTTGACCAACATCAAAGTTGGTTGTATTGACATAAATCAGTTGATCAGGCTCACTGGAAAACAGCGCTTCTTTAATATCTGACCAGAAGAAAAATATAGAAACCCCTATAATATAGAGCAGCGTCATAATAATAAACGATTTGGCCTTCACCTTTTGCTTATAGTTTTCCTTTAATAGAATCATAAACTTAGACATGCGTGGCACCTACCTTGTCTTTGAAAATCTCGTCGAGTGACAAGTAATCTAAACTAAATTTCTCAATATATGTACCATTCGATACGACATCAAAAATGTCCTTCGCATAGTGCTCCTGCTCCAATGTCAGCACATATTGGTCACGTTCTTCTTTGACAGACTTTACACCTTTTAACTTTGCTAGCTTATCCGCAGGCAGCGCTGTACGAATTGTTAGCTTCGTCTTACCATATTGTTTTTTCAAATCTAAGAGCGAGCCCGAAAACAGCGAAACGCCGCGTTTCAATAAGCATAAATGGTCACATAGCTCCTCGACATTATCCATTTGGTGACTTGAAAATAAAATCGTCATCCCTTGCTCTTTTAATAGTAAAATCGCATTTTTTAATAAATCTTTATTCACGGGGTCAAGACCGCTAAATGGCTCATCCAAAATTAAAAACTTCGGACGGTGAATAAAGCTCGCAATTAATTGTACTTTTTGCTGATTCCCTTTTGATAGCGTTTCCGCCTTATCATTGCGCTTTTCCTGTAAATCAAAGCGCTCAATCCAAAAATCGGCTTCCTTTTTGCAATCTGCCTTCGTCATACCACGCAGCTGCCCAAAATAAAGAAGCTGCTCCTCCACTTTCATTTGCGGAAAAATACCGCGCTCCTCTGGCAAATAACCGAGTAGGTCACGATTCACGTTATTAATCGGTGTACCTTCCCACGTAATCGTCCCTTCTGTTGTCTCCTGTAAATCTAATATCATACGAAACGTTGTCGTTTTCCCCGCACCATTTTGACCAATTAAGCCAAAAATCTCACCAGGTGAAATGGAGAAATTTAAGCTTTGTACTGCTGTAAAATCTTTATAACGCTTCGTTACATTTTGTAACACTAACAATAAGTCCAACTCCTCTCTATAAATCCAATAATTATTATACGACTACGTTGTGAAAATGTTTCAAAAATTTTTTACCATCGTCCTGTTGCCACATAATTATTTGACAATTGCTCGGCTTGCTGCACAATGGTCGCTGGAAACTCCTTCAGCTTCAACAAGGCTAACGCATTTTTCACATATGTATCTCCTTTCTGAATAAGGTATGTGAAGCGGATTTCATTATGCTCAATCACCCCTTCAAAATAATAGCCTTCATACATGCCCTCACAAATTTGATATAGCTCAATATCGTGTGATGCGACGAAAGTTAAATTATTTTTTTGTGCTGCTAACCATGTTAAAATCGCCGCAGATGCCGAAATGCGTTCAATCGTATTCGTGCCTTTCAATATTTCATCAATGAATGTTATGCAAAGAATACCTTTTTCAATCGTTTCGAGCATTCTTTTCAATGAATTCATTTCCGCTATGAAGTAGCTCTCCCCCTGAAGCAAGCTATCATTAATCGCAAACGATGTAAAAATAGCCGTTCGCTTCATTTGAAAGGAATCTGCGAAAGCGGTGTTGATGGTTTGTGCCAAAATACAATTTAATGCCAAGCTTTTCATAAAAGTCGATTTCCCCGAAGCATTTGAGCCGGTAATCAACACGTCCCCTGCCGTCGAAAACGTATTTTTCACAGGCTTTTCGAGCAGTGGATGATACATCTCCTCACACGTAACGATCAAATCATCGGTAAATGTAGGAATACTGTATGTATAATGCGTGCGCATATGTAAAATCGAGAAGCACACATCAATTTCAGCAATCCATTCCCAGACGTAAGCGGCAGCCTCTTGCTGATTTTTCAAATGCTTCATAATGCGACGATAAATGAAAAAATCAACGAGGAAAAATGTTCTAAAATAGTCCATGACGATTTCAAATGGCGTCTCTTTATTATTTGAAATCAAATAGCGATATTTATACAGTGGCTTGAGCTTTTTGAGATGTGGCACTAGCTCATCATTGATGTTAAGCTTCGCTATTCTTTTCGCCCCATAAATAATGGAAATCGCATAAAGCAACGAGAAAAACTCTCTTTCATACGCGTCTTTTTTACTTGTGTAAATCAATGTATTCAAGATAATGCAGCCGAAAAATAAGAAAATGGCTATTTTTATACTATAAAAAGCACAGGCTAAGGATAAGAATGGTAGCACACTACATAATGTATAAAGCCATTGCTGTGGGATTTGCTTATCCTCAATTGCCAGCATATAGGCGGAGCTATTCGTTCCGTTTCGTTTCCCAATATCATATAAAATAGGCTGTAGTTTTTCTTGTAAAGCAGGTGACGCCGAAAGCTTTTTTAGAAAAGCTTCTCGCTGTTGATGCGGCTCCCCCTCCAAATGAATTTCTCTTAGCAATGCATAAAGCTTCTCTGAGCCAGGACTTGTATATGTAAACTTTATTCGTTCATACACCTCATCCAAATTCAAATCATGCCATGTGTAATCATCGACGATTTGCGCTGTACGCTTCTTATTGTGCCAATAGCTGCTAACAGATGACAGAGGCTCCTGCCCGTACTGGTGCTTGTGCGCCCAACTTTCCTTGATGCGCCTTCGCTTGTTGCGGTGTAATACAATATTGACAATCAGTGAAAGTAATAAAAAGATGACGACTATAATGGTAATTTTCATTTTCCATTTCCTCCTTTTATTTCTATACGGCTGAGTAGCAAAAAAGTTTCAGTGCGTGTACTTCTCCAGTATAATGGAATAATCGTCCTATTTAACAAAATATACGAATCGGAATATTTATAGGTGGGATTGTCCGAAACACAGGCTAGCGCACCGCTTTTTGGCTGAAATATTCACCATTTAGAAAAGTGATTGTCTTCTTTGAAATATTGAAAACACTGGATTCAACGTCTTTACATTTACTTTTAAAATGAATAAGTAAAACTAGATTTTTCATTATCCGAAGGTATTTTCGACTTTTTGGGCAACCCCATAATAAAAATGCAAGAAACCTCCGCTTGGGTTCCTTACATTTTTATTGTTTACTTTACCGATAATTCCGTCGCAATCGCCACACATATCGCTTCAAAGTGACGCTTGTAGCAAGCAACATCCTCCTGCGAATTAACGAAGCATACTTCAATGAGAATTGCGTCAGGCAAAGTGTTTAAAAAGGCTAAATCCGTGCGACGCTTTGCACCTCGATTGCGCAAACCCCCTGCTGTACTAATTGCCGCGCTCATCGTGGCAGCGAGCTTTTGCATGGTCGGCTTCGCATACAATACTTCTGTCCCGAGCGCGTTTTTTGTTGCCTTTCCGACCGCATTAAAATGCACGCTTATATGCAGCCCTTTGCCCTTTTGATGTGCACCAATTAAATAATTTAAGTTTTGCCGCTGATTTTTGGAAGCGTTGTCGAAAATGACGCGCACATTTACACCTTGTTGTTGCAGCAAATTCGCGACCTGTCGCACAACACGCCTTGCCTCCGTTACTTCA
Organism: Metasolibacillus meyeri; assembly: GCF_003049505.1. Taxonomy (GTDB): domain Bacteria; phylum Bacillota; class Bacilli; order Bacillales_A; family Planococcaceae; genus Metasolibacillus; species Metasolibacillus meyeri. The sequence goes on along the minus strand of NZ_PYWN01000108.1, from coordinate 17,587 downwards.
TCAATCAAACCAACTGCACCTGTTCCCACATGCCAATGTCCTGCACTAATATTCATGTGTAATCCCCCCTGTTGCTTTATATAGAGGGTTTTGTACAAGAAGGGACTGGGACAAAAGTAGTGATTCGCCCAACCAAAATAAAAATGAGGCTTGCCTGAAAAAAATCATGCTTTTTCAGACAGGCCTCATGTGAATTCGCTCATCGAACAAGGGTTTTCGCTCAACCAAAGCGTAAATTCGCTCATCCAGCACAAGTATTCGCTCAACCAAAGCTCGAATTCGCTCATCCACTCAATATTAGACTAGTGTTTCAATACAAAGCTTGATTGCTGCATTTAAATCTGCCTGTGACCAGCTTGGCACTTTGCCTTCCTCGATTGCTAGCTGATGCGATGCGGGGATATGGATGAAGCCCGCTGGAATCGTGCCCTTCGTTTCATGAAGCAGCGTGTACATGACTAAATTACATACATAAGCACCAGCCGTATTCGAAATAGCTGCTGGGTAGCCCGCCTCTTTCAAACGATTCACCATCGCGCGAATCGGCAACGTAGAAAAATAGCCATCTGCCCCGTCCTCTGCAATCACTTCATCGATTGGCGTGTGACCTGAATTATCCTTTGGGCCATCCATCACATTAATGGCGATACGCTCAGGCGTAATTTTACTGCGACCACCTGCAAGCCCTAGCGCAATGACAGCATCCGGCTTTTCTTCTATTAATAATGCACGAATATGCTTTTGCGCTGCTGCAAATTCAACAGGTAGTACTTTGCTGACAATTTGATACTGCCCGATTGTTTCGCCATCTAATGCTGCGGCAACTTCCGCTGTCGGATTTAATGTAAAATGTAAAAAGGGCTCAAAGCCTGTAACTAATAGTTTCTTCATTGTCAATTCCTCCATCTATCCAATTATAATTATTTATCTCTTACCAACAATCTTTTGTGTACCGAAAGCGTCAGCGGCAGGATGTAAGACCCCCACTGATTGCAGGTTCACTTTATCTAAATGCTGTATTGCCACCCCTAAAATCCGTATTTTCTGAATAATTTATGTAGTAGCGTCTTAACAAAATAAAAAATGATGGCGGCACTTGCACCAAATAGCATAACCACCCCTATTGGCCCACCCGTTGCAGCGAAAGCGAAAAAATAATAGGGAATCATGATGAGCGCACCGAACGCGGCATAAGCTAGTATTTCAAGGGATGGCCATTGCCAAAAGCGATCCAGCAACATGGAAACGGGAATTCCACCTAAAAAATAAGCTGGCGCACTTAGCACTAAAAACATTTGGAACAGCTTTGAAAACGGAAATAAATCTCCCTCTGGTGTAAAGCCTGTGTAGGCAAATAATGCGCTCAGTAACACTGTGGCTAGCAGCGCAATAACACTTTTTCGAGCAATTTCTTTTATCATATACAACCTCAATTTAATTATTTTCTCCTATTTTATCATAAAGTGACGCTTCCATCATGGTGATTTGCCATTCCGCAGACAAGACGTAAAAAGCTGTTGGAAAACACAGGAGCAAACCTGCTTTTCCAACAGCCTGTTTCATTACATTTTCTTTAATTTTTCATACTCTAGTTGTAATTGCTCAATGCGCTTGCGGCCCTCTTCGCGGTTGCGGATTGTTTCCTCTTGAATTTGCTTCGTTTCCTCAATCCCTGCCATAATCGTTTGCCATGTTGTTTCAATCGTATCGATTGTAATGCTTGGGCTACCAGCAGAACGCGCGATATTCACAGAGTTTTGACGAATGTTTTGCGCGTTGCGAACAAGCATCTCATTCGTACGCTTATCAAGCTCAATCATGGAATCAGACACAAGCTTTTGTCGCTGCATCGTTACGGCATGCACAAGCCCCTGTTTGAAAATTGGAATAGTCGTAACAAACGCAGAATTAATTTTCGCAATTAAATGGTTGTTGCCTTGCTGCATTAAACGAATTTGTGGTGCCGATTGGAACGAAACTTGCTGTGCCATTTCTAAATCGTAGCGGCGCTGCTCCAATAGCTCCATTGCACGCTGTACGTTTTCGTACTCTAAAATAGCCATTTGATCGCCTGTATTTGCCTGTGCCTCAAGCGATGGCAACTGGCTATGTAGCTGCTCCACCTTCACCTCTATTGCCGCAATATGCTCACTTAAACTGTGGAAATAGTTCAAGTTTTCATCATACATTTGCTCAAGCTCCATCGTGTTGCGCTTCATTTCCACTTCATATTTTTGAATTTCATTATAAACAACATCAACTTCCTTGTTCATCGTGTCATATTTCGATAATAATTTCTCTAGCTGCTCTTTACTTTTTGAAAACAGGCGTTTAATTAAGCCACCTTTTTTCTCCTCTTTATCGAAATCTTTCGGATCAAAGCGGTCCATAATCGCATTTAAGTTGCGCAGTAGCTCGCTTGAACGCTCCAGCTTACTTGTTTTAATCGACGACAGCATGCGATCAGAAAATGTCGAAATGCCATGCGCTGTTTCCTTCCCAAATTCCAATACGGCAATTTGATTTTGCACATCGATTTTATTTGCCAGCGCGCGCACCTGTGGCTCCTCTTTTAAAGCAATTTGGCGCTTGCGAATTTGTGAGTATTCCTCATTGGACACCAGTTGCTTTGGTTCCGTTTCTACTAACTCATTTGTACTTTTTTCACGCGTATCTAAATCTTCAAATAATGGATTTTTATACTCAGACATACGAATCCCCCAATTCTAATTGTACTACTTATATTGTACATTATTTTTTGACAATACATATACGAAAAAAGCATAAAGAAAGTTTCATTTCTTTTTTTCGACAAAATTTTCTGATTATTCTTCACAATTTAGATTTTGTATATTATCATTGTATAAGTACTGGAAAGGAGCGAAAAAAGCAATGAACATGAAGCTATCATTAAAAGGAAAAATACTCATCCCACTACTTATCACTTTAATTATTGCTTTTATCGCAATGATGCTATTTATTTCAACAATAAACAGTAAAGCGCTGAAAAATGATGCCATGATACAAAGTGAAACGATGTTGGAAAGCACGTCATCCATTATTCATTCTTACTTTACACATTATCGTGATGGTTTAATTCTTCTGACGAAAAATGATCAGTTAATAGAGGCGGCAACTCGCTCTGTTACAACACCTACGATTGAAGTAGATGCCATATTTGAATCTTTGTTGCCATTCACGGAAATTTACGATGGGGTGACCAATGTATATATTAGCTTAAATAATGGTCGCACAATTGCGGCACCGGTTAACGATGTGCCAGCACATATTGATCCGCGCGACCGCCCTTGGTACGTTGGCGCTCTTGAAGCTGGTGATACCGTAATTGGTGAACCCTATGTCGATGCCATTTCTAACGAGAAAGTCATCACGGTTTCTCAGCCACTTTACTCGAAAACCAATCAATTCCTTGGTGTTGTTGGAACAGATATTAGCCTTGCCTACTTAATCGGCACACTAAGTACGATTGATCCCGGCTATGAGGGCGATGTTTTCGTTGTCAATGCTAACGGACATCCCATTGTGCATAAAACAATTGAGGAAGAAAATCTTTTCGAGCATCCATCCTATTCATTTTTAGGTGCACTTGATGCATCTGATTTTACAGTAAACAGCGAGCAAAATGGTAATAATTTAGTTGTTTACAAAAAAATTGAAGGTTTACAATGGATTGTTGGTAGCGATTATGAGATGAAAAATATTAATGCTATCGCAAATTCTACTACAAAAATATTACTGATTACCTTTACCGTTGTATTAATCATTATTACAGCATTAATGCTATTTATTGTAAGCCATATTATTCGCCCGATCACAGCGCTTGAAAAAGTGGCAAAGCAATTGGCGACTGGTGATTTAACAGCAAAATTGCAAGCGACGACAAAGGATGAAGTCGGCAGCTTAGCCACAGCCTTTGGAGATATGGTCAATAAAACGAGTGGCACGATTCATAACATTAAGCAATCTGTTCATCAATTGAGCTTATCCTCAAATAGTTTGACTGCTTATTCAGAGGAAATGAATGCAACGAGTGATGAAATCGCCACAGCGACAATGTCCATCTCTGATGATGCGGCACTCGTCAATACAGAGGCAAACAAAGCAGCAGAGTTATCAGATTCGTTGCAACAGCAAATGCAGAAAATCCATGATAATACAACCGTGCTGTCATCTACTGCCCAAACAGTGGATGAAGTCGGCTCACAAGCGATTCAGCAAATTGATTATTTAGACGAAACCAATCATTCTGTGCAAAATAAAATTCAGCGCATGCAGGAAATTATGACAAAGCTAGAGCAAGACATGGTAAAAATCGAAAGCATCGCGACGTTCATCACAAACATTTCCGGTCAAACGAATTTACTTGCATTAAACGCATCCATCGAAGCAGCACGCGCTGGCGAACATGGCAAAGGCTTTGCGGTCGTAGCAGACGAGGTACGCAAATTGGCGGAGCAATCAGCCCAAGCAGCAGCAGATGTCCAACTCTCGATTCAAGAAATTTTAAACCAATCCAAAGTGGCAACATCTGAAATGCAAGCAACCAACGAGCAATTCTCGATTCAACTCAACGCTGTCGAAAAAACGACATCTGCCTTCCAGCAAATGTCACAGCACGTAACCGACATGCTGGCAGCTATCCATACAATCGATGAAGAAGTGTCCTCAGCCACTTCCCTCTCATCGACAATCCAGCAACAAATGCACGAAATCTTAAACGCCAGCGACCAAACACTTGCCGCAACGGAACAAGTAACCAGCTCCACCCTAGAACAAACCGAAGCAACCAAAACTGTCGCCATGGCATCCGAGGAGCTCCTCATGATGAGCCAAGAAATGGAACAACAAATTGATCAATTTAAGGTGGGTGCGGATGGTCCGCATAATGAATGAATAAGAAACGCAAGAGAAGCTGCTGTATAGTGGCTTCTCTTGTGGTTTTTGGGGGTGAGGTTTAATGGATGGGCGAAGCAAAAGCTAGTAAATCTGTACAAGTAGGCGGTGTAATATTTTAATCTCTTCTTTTAGTGAGGAAAGAAACTTACAATAATTAGAAATCAGGTATTGGCTAACATGTTTCAATTCGTTCTCTAAAAACTAGGTTGAAGTGAAGTGTTTAAATACCAGTATGATTTCAATCTATTTTCTCTAGATAGAGAGAAACTTAATGCCCCAACGTCCAATCATCTGTATAGATATATTTCAATCCATCCTCTCTATGTAGAGAGAAACTTAAGCCAAATGATATTGTCGGAATACAGACCTTTATTTCAATCCATGCTCTCTATGTAGAGAGAAACATTCGATCAACGCCCCAGCCAAACTGTTGTAATAATATTTCAATCCATTCTCTCTATGTAGAGAGAAACAAGGTGAGAAAGTGAAAACGCCAATTAATTTTAATATTTCAATCCATTCTCTCTATGTAGAGAGAAACATGTCTTCCACAGTTTGAGGAAGGATTGCTATTAGCATTTCAATCCATTCTCTCTATGTAGAGAGAAACAAAATACTACAGTGCTATTGTAGCACACAAAGGAATTTCAATCCATTCTCTCTATGTAGAGAGAAACTGCGAAAAATCATATAAAAATAATATTTATCCCTATTTTTCACTAAAAAATAAACTTATAGGGTTATATTAACCTAATTATTTTCCCATTTCAATGGAAAACAATCTGCTTTATTGGTGCGAATCCCCCTAGTAAATCATGTGCGCTTCACATTCGCACTCACTATTCACTAATTCCGTCTGTTTTTATTCCATTTTTTAGGACTCAAAATATTGTTAACTATGCTCCTTCCTTACCCTTTGTTGAGCTACTTTGAAGTTTAAAGCCACAATATATATTTTTTCATTACCTAAAACTTGTAGCATTTTAATTTCTATCTTTATATGTAGAGAGACAGATTGCTCAAATTTTTAGTGAATTTCAGTTTAGCTATTTCAATCCACTCTCTCTATACAGAGAGAGACTGATGATTTAGAAGCTAACCTTATTAGCGAAATATTTCAATCCACACTCTCTATACAGAGAGAGACCGGGCTCAAATTGGATGATTTCGAGTCATGGAGTATTTCATTCCACTCTCTCTATACAGAGAGAGACTTGATACTAAAGAGCCGACTTCTACAATTGAAGCATTTCAATCCACTCTCTCTATACAGAGAGAGACCCATCAATGCGGACAGCGCCTGCGCCTGTGTCTGATTTCAATCCACTCTCTCTATACAGAGAGAGACTGTGAAAATTCATATAAAAATAGCTTTTATCACTGATTTTCACTAAAAAATTAGATTCTAAGGTCATATTAACCTAATTAACCTTCCATTTCAATGGAAAACAAGTTGTTTTATTGGTGCGAATCCCCTTAGAAAACCATGTTTACTTCACATTCGCACCAGTTGTTAAGAACGTTTAAAATTCAGCTAAAATACGTAAGTTTCATATATCTTTAAGTTCTTGCAAAATAATTATACTTTTTTTACCCTCAACTATTTTTCAGCTTGCTTAGGTTCGAATTCTTCCTCTATCGTTGGTAAAACTTGATTAAAATAATTCTTCTCCATGTTTTTAGCAAACCACTTATGTGAAGCTGTAGCATTAACTCCCTGTTTTTCACTATACACTTTGGGATATTGAATTTGCTCTTGGAAATCTGATGGATATTGCATAATATGAAGCAATGCTTCTGCTTTCTTATTCATTTCATCTATATTAGGATAACTTATATCATACTTTCCGAATTTCCATTGTCCTGACTTTTTATCAATAGTACGTGCCATAATTTCATCAATCCTAATTTGAACACTTCCAAAACCCAATGGCTTCGCTCTGCCTATTTTATGTGCATGAGCTGTTGAATTACCAAAATCCAATGTCCAACAAATCTGCTTTAATTCTTCCTTAGTTAATTGTTCAAAGTAAACAGTAAAAACAAATTCACTGCCTCCCTCTAAAGGTTGTATATTACACTCCATCTTAGGAACCTTCTCATCTGGATCTACAGGCTTTAATAGGTGGTTAGCCACTTTATGGTGCCAATAAAACTTGCGCCCTCTTATTTTGAGTTCATTAGGCTTTAAAGCTATTCGCTTTTTCCCTATTTTATAATAATCATATGTCCAATATTTTTCCCGAATATTTGCAGATGCTTCTGTATAAAACTCCACTGCACCAGGCTTCGGTTCACCTAAAGCGGGTAATCTGATTATGTCTCTAGCATTTGATATTTCAGATATAGACACAGCATCACCAAAACGTACACGGGAAGCACGTGCATCTGTCTTGCTTACAAACCCGAATAGATTACATACGGGACACATTTCTACCGAACACTCACAAGGGTTATAACCCCCTTGTTTGTCTAAAAGAGTTTGTAGTGTTTTCATAAACACTTCTTGTGAAATAGCAGCTGGGGCTAAATAGCCTACAGTTCCGTTATGTTCATAGTAATATACTGGTAAAATCAAATCTTTATTTAATGGCAATTGTTGATTTTTAATCTTTTTAAAAAGCTTCATATATTCTTGATAACCACTATGCCTGTTACTATTTTTATTGTTATTTTCATATAACAACAATATTTGCTCTAAACGCTCAATTTCTGAAGACTTTATCGAAATACTCTCTCCTTCTGGGCAGAATAGTAATTTAGAAACACCCTTAGGGCCATACTCCCCTCTATGAACAAATGCTTTTTTCCAATTTTCTTGTCCGTCTTTATTCTGATCAGTGAAATAAAGGTTGCTAGTTTTGAAATTAGGTTTATAAAATAGACATTTGCCTTCTTGAGAAGTCCATTTACTAGAATTCTTCTCTTTTCTGCATTTCTGTAATTCCCAACCATTTTTCGTTTTTCTGATAATGCCCGGGTACTTTATATCTTTTGACCTTCTATGGAAATATTCAGTGTTCACCTGCGACAAGCAGCCATTAAACGCAGCCTCAAAGACACTCCGAATTGTACCGCGCAGCTCTGAGCCAGGAATTACGGGTGTTTTATCAGCGCCGTAATGAAAAAATTCACTTTTCTGTTGCGCGTCGGGAATAAATAAAGGCGTTAGCGTTTTTAATATACAAGTAATTTTGCCTGTTAAAGGACCTTGACTTGCTGATTTTCTCTCACATTTCCCTACAAGTGGGACAAAATTATAAGGATTAATAAAGCGTTCATCTTTCATCTCAGTTCGCCTCCTCCATCTTCTGATACTCAACCAACCGCTCGTCCACTACAGTGTAACGGAAAGATTGCGCTGTAGCCGGGTCCCATTCTTGGAACGCAAGGTATTTGCGGAAAATCAATACGACTGCATCATCTTTTGCAAATTTCTTTGGGATTGCCAACTCCATACCACGCCCTTCTTCGAGTACACTCCACTCCCCATCACATTTGACACCACTTCCCCAAAGTTTATGCGTATCATCGAAGTAGATTGTTTCCTCTCCTGTACCGTCTTTTCGTAAACGTGCTATAAAGTTGCCATTTACTCTTGTCAATTTTAATTCTTTCTCTGAATCAAAAATGCGAACCTCTTGTATGTAGGCTTCTTCAAACTTTGTATCACCATGTAGCTGTATGTTTCCATTCACTAGCTTGCCGAAATAAACTGCTTGGTCTGCCATGACATACATATCGCCATTCTCTTGGGCTCTAATGCAAGTTAAAAGTTCATCTTGTGAAATAGATTTTATTTCTCTTTCAGATTTCCCCGATTTATGCTTCATTTTTTCTCCCCCCATTTGACAATCGCATTTACAGCCGCTTGATATTTAGTTGTATCTGTCTGTTCCTCTGCTTCAAACACCCCTCGACCAATAGCCGTTTCTCCGCCAATAGCTAGCAAGCCGCTTGCTAAATCATTGCTCACCCATTGCAGCATACCCTTGATAGCATTATCGTCTAATACATCTGGCTGCACTATAGCATTGTCATCTACTGACTCTCGTTTCGTGTGCCAGCGAATTACCAATGTTGTTTCACCTTTTGCGGCAGGCTCACCTGTAAATAAAGCACCGCTAATCGTTGCGCCGGAAAAACGGTCAATCGCATTACGTGTGACTTTGACACTTTGTGCACCCCTAACGACCGTTTCCTCAAAGATAAGTCTTGAGGCTCTGCTTGGTTTGTTTTCGTCATGCTTTGCGCCAAATAATTCTTCGATAATGCCATCTGTTGCGTATTCGGCAAAATCTGTTTTTAAAATTTGTGTTAAACGGTGGCGGAAAGCTCCTGCCCATGTAGACCCTGGGATGACAGGCTCATTCGATTTATTTGTCAAGTGACTGTAATCTACATCTTCCTCTGCTCGATAATCTCGAATTAACAAGGTTTGTGCGATCTTTAATCGTAGCTCGAAATGCCCCATAGCGTGCTTTTTAACTGTTTTATAAGCTGTCCACTCTTCTTCCGACGCAATATCTTGCCATGACCAATCCAGCCAATCCTCAATATGCCCTTGCACACTATAATCAAATTTCTTCATTTTGACCAAGCGCACATCTAACTTACCAAAGCCTCGATTGCTTTTACCACCTAGTGTGATATGCCCGTGTTTAAGCGCCGCAATCATTTGCCTAATGAGCTGCTCGTCACGCGCATAGTCCGCTCTGTCACGTGTAATCCATTCCAAACGAATCGTATAGGGCGTGCCACTTTCCACGATTTCCATATCAAATTTCCCCATTTTTTCAGCGACTTTATTGCCATCCTGCAATTTGACGCCATCACGTATACCTATATCTTCTTGTTGTGCGTCTAACTTCATATCCGACACATATAAGCGACTTTGAAAAATATCTGCACCGAATAGCGAGACAATTTGCTTCTCGTCATCGGAATAAATACGTAGCAACTGCTGTCGTAATGCCCCTGCAAGCGCACTACCTGTCATAAAGGGCTCGCCAAGATGATTGCGGGTTACGTCCATTTGCGTCTGCTCATCTAAGCCAGAGCCTGCTAAAAGGGGTGAGGCAAGTGTTCCTGTTATTTGAATATACATTCGCTGCTGTATTTTACTTGTTGTCATCTGCTCGCACCTCCAACTTTAGCGTATGGAAAAAGGCTTTTAAGAAGTCCTCTGATTTTTCAGGAAGCTCTATGTTAAGTTTTTCATAGATACTTTTTACATTCTCTTTTTTAGTAAATCTTTCTTCCTCGTATTGAGCTTTCTTTAAGAAATGCTCAGCCAACTGATAGATTTTCGTTTGCCCAATGGCTTTAATCGCTGGGTCTTTTGCAAATTCCTTCGCCGCTCCCCTTGCTTCCTTTTTATCAAGCTCTTTTTGCTGACGTGTGCAAAGCTCTTTTTGTATCAAGGATAGCAACTTTTCGTCTGACTGCGCTACATCTTGTACAGGTTGCCAGTGCTTATTTTCGACTGTAAATTTCTGAGGTAAATGCTTATCAGACAGCACTCGCACCTTACCACAGCCATGTGCAGTGTCGCTTCCCCATAAGGTTTTTTCGACCGTTTGCCAATCAACATCTTTCTCTGCAGAAACAAGCAACACTGTGCCTGCATCAAACGCTACCTTTTCTTGCTTCGGTAAACGCCATTTGGCATTGTAGCCCTTCAAAATCGTTTGTTTTAAAAATGTTTTTTCGATTGTGATAGCGACGCCTAGTGTACTTTCGATTTGGCTGATGAATAGTTGCGGATCTGCTACGTAGCGTCCTGTTTTGTCCTGTAATGCGAGCGGCGTTTCGCAATAAATGGCTACTTTTTTGTCATTTTTCACCGCTTTATCTTCTTTTGATAATTTGCACAGTGGTAGGAGCGTTGCCTCCCCATATTCAGCAGTTCTCGAACGCCCTAGCTGAATCTTGTTGCCGCGCTTTGCAAGCAATGCCATCAATAACGCAATGTCACTCGCATTTCCACGCAGTGTACCAACAAAGCTTTGCCCACGGCTTAATGCGGTATAGTAATAAAACTGTCCTTTGTTGCCGTCTACACCTTTACCCTCCGCTTCCTTCGCATCATTCAGCGCCCTGCCGATACGGCGGTCATCTGGTCGTGCATGGTGCATACGCATTTCCTTTTTCGGCTCATGCAATAGCAACTTCTCGCCATCAATAAATGCTAGTTGATTGATTTTGCGCACAAGCGGTGGGTCGCTAAAGCCCTCACGATAGGCAGCACTTCCATGCTTTTCACGCTGAATATGTAACGGACATGGTGTGAATACCTGCCCATTAATTTCAGGGTAGGCATAGCCAAATGATATGCCACCTCGTAAAAATAAACGGGCGAACTCCTCATCTCTATGTGCCTCGTTCTCTAACTTACGCGCTTGAATATAAAGACTTGCAAAAACGCCTAATAAAGTACTGCCTGAAATAAAATTAGCACAGCTATCGTATAGTCCTTCATTGCCAGCAAGCAACACGGGCTGCTGTAGGGTAATACGGAATGGCTGCTCCATTTCAGTTGTTGTGCTAGAGGGTGAATTTTCTACCCCTACCTCTTTATCTGTTATATTTACAGGTGAAAGCGTACACGTCACCTCACCTAAGCCTCTTGTACGTCCATAGCCTAGATGGCGCAGTGCCTTGACACAAGCCTCTAAAAACTCATAGTCGCCCTCATTATCAAGTGTAATACTACTTTTAAACGTTAAACCTCGATTAATAACCCGCATGGAACGTAGCGAACCTGTCTTTGCTTGTCCACTGTTATGGTCAATCGCTGTTTTCGTATGTACCATCGTCCAAAGTGCCAGTATCTCACCCGAATTTTTATCATGTAGCCCTTGTTTCAGTGCGTCCATATTTTCAATGGGCTCGACCTTTTCTTTGAAATACCACTCAGGGATTTGATACAGCGTGGCATCGTATATTTTAAAGCCGCCGCTTCCGCCTTCGCCAATCTTGCCAAATAAAATATCAACCTTGTCGTTTTCCGTATAGCCCCAATCCACAAGCTCCTTCGCCATATGACGCAGCGCCCCCTTTAGACGCTTTGCTGGAATCACAGGAAACCCTTGCTCATGTGTGATTTCATGGTCAATCAAGCCTGCCACACTATCGCCACTGCCAGGGCTTAAATCGCTAGTTAATGTGATGAAAAGCTCATACTGTCGCATTTGCTTCCTCCCTCCTTTTGGACAAACTCCAATAAGCGTAACGCATTGAAAAGAATTGTATCCTCCACTTTTTCTAAGCTGTAACCGCGAGATGCCGCCTCATCCTTCACCAACTCCACTGCCTCCTCACCCGATAAGTAAGCCTCATATAGCTGAATTAAGCGTGAGCGTGGCCAATTTGCGGTTAAGCATTTGCTTACATTTAATAATTTTTCCATTTCATCCGTAGTATAAGCCTCACCGCCCAAATCACCAAGCGCGGCAAGCTGCTCGTCCATCGTTTGAACATAGCTGCCACGAACGATATAGAAATCAAGGTAGGAACCACTTTTCTCATTGTTATAATATCGCTTCTTCGCACGCTGACAGCACTGCTCTGCAATATCATAGGCTAATTGGAAAGGGAAATGGCTGTGGACAAGTGCAATACCCGCACAGGCATAAATATGATCTTCCTTGCCTTGGACATCTAAGTTCTCTAAAAATTTTTGCGTAAACTCAATGCCCCAATCCGCTTGGCAAATAAATGTAATATCATCACCGTCCAAAATCAAAGGACGCAATGGAATGTTATCTTTTCCATGCATTACATCCTGCACTGTTTGTGAGAAAATGGTGCGGAAATAGCTCGTAATTTTTAGCGAACTTGCGCGGTGCTGCTCGATTCCAGCTTTTATCTTCTGAGCTCCCTGCAAGTTTTCTTTCAAGCTTTTCTCTGAGCTGTCCCTCAAATTTCCCTTCAGCCACTCGCCCATACCGTTGCCATCAATATGAACAACCGCTGTATAGCTATCCTCTCCAACTTGACGCTTCATATGTGGTGTTTCTCTCGCAAATTTGTTTGAAATATCCTTGAAGAAGTCCTCTTGGCTAGCTTGTCGTTTTAGCCATTGCTCTGTAGATAGGTATTCCACCTTATCTTCTGCTACAGGATATTTTTTCGTAATCGGCTCGCCCTTAAATGGCTCCTGTGCAAAAACCGGCAAGGTTTGATTCAGTTTTGTGCGCACGATTTTAGACTTCGTTTCGCTTAATTTTTCCATTAAATTGCTATAGATTTTCTCATACGAATCTGCTTCCTCCGAAAATGAAATCGCCTCTGTCACCATCGTTAAAGATGCGCTTTCCTCCAACACCTTTAAAGCGAATTCCTTATTCACTTCGTTATAAACTGCCCAATCGCGATACACCACAAGCGCATTGCCTCCACCGATGTAAATGACCTCACCCTTTGCAGTAGAGTTAGCAAATAAAGTAAATTCTCTTGCTACATCGTCTCTGTGCCATTCTGTCAATATTTCATGCCTATTAGCAATCTCCGTAAAATACTCCTTCACCATATTACCGACAATGAAGGATGCCCCCATATTTTCCTGTAAGCGATTGGAGGCAAAAATATACTCCTGAATACCTGTAATGTCATAGATTGCTAGTAAATAGTCATTTCTCATTTTCTTCAACCTCTCGCTGTAATTTAATAGAATCATTGAACATCTTCGCATAGGAAGCATGCGGGAAAAACATTGGGTTGTTCACTAGCATCAGTAGTTGGTTGAGCTCGAATTTTAGGGAGAGTAAAATATTTGAGTGAATTGTAAAGTCCTGCAAATTCTTTATCACAGCCTCCGCAGCTTTTGTTCCCTCTTTAATGCCCACTAAGTCTTTTCGTTTTTGATAATCGGCATCATACCGTTCATGCCCATAATGATTTAACTCCCTGTACCATTCTTCCAAAGTAGTAAAAGTTTCAGCATTACTTTTTACTAGTTCTTGCTCTTTATTGAGGTACAAAATCATATCAAAAACCACTTTCAAATCTTGAATTTTGTTTTCTTCCATACTAAAAGTACATAGCATAATAATTGGACGTGTAGCTGTTTGGGCTTGACTATTCAGTAAAGCTTGTTGTGTTCTAACATACGAATTTAATACAGGCTGTAAATCTTTGATTGTTTTTACCCAAGCTTTTAAGTTCTCTTTATCAAGTGTTCGACTTTTACTTTGTATGACAATCGCAACCGCTTCAATCGGTATAAACAAAATATTCCCATGATTGAAGATGTATGGCGTGTATTGTTCATCATAAATCGCAATATCAACCTCAGCTGAAATCTGACCAAATGAGTCCATAATAAATACATTTTGTGCTAAGTTATATTTCTTAGGTATAAGCTGATTAAAAACCGCATACCAAACATTTTCTCTGCTCGTACCCGACGTCACATGATGGTTCGGTGTTTCTAATGCTAGCTGGCTTGCAACAGATTGTGCCATATGCTGATAATGCTGAAATAATTGCTTCATCGCTTCCTTATTTTCCATCATATGTTCCCACCTATCCCGTTAAATGCCTTGACATAAGAGGCGTGTGGGAAAAATATCGGATTATTGATTAACATTAATAACTGATTGAGCTGAAATGTTAAGGATAGCAAGGCATTTTGTTGTTGTTCTTCTTTAATTCCATTTTTATAAACATTTAGCTCCATTAAGGTGCGTTCTGTCGGTATTTCATTTTTATAAGCTAACTTATCTAATTTATCTAAAATATCTCGGTCATAACGTTCTTCATTTACATAATGATTTAATTGCTTGTACCAGTAATCAAGAGACGCTTCTTCATTCGTCACTTTTTTTGTCAGTTTTTCACCATCTCCTATCTTTTGCACCTGTAGCACAATATCAAATTTCCCCTGACCTGTTTCATCTGTCGCACACAGGATTGTAATTGGGCGTGTAGAAGTCTGTGTTACTTTACGTGGCTCTTTATTAGGCTCTTTTTCAATCTGATTTTGAAGTTCTGCATACAATTTATCAACTGTATTATTCACTAAGCCCTGTTGAATACGCACATAAGCATTCATATCCGTTTTTAACGCTTGAATTTCCTTAAGCCACTCCTGTGATTCTTTTAAATCTTGTGCCCCGCACAGCACCACGGCAAACACCGCCTCAATCGGAATGTACTTAATGACACCGTAGTTGAATATGTAGGGTGTGTACTGCTCATCATATATGGCAATGCTCACTTTGGGCGAAATTGTTTTATAGGAATCAATAATATACACATTCGTTTCAATATTATATTTCGTTGGTACAATCCGCTTAAATACAGGTAGCCAAATATTTTCCGTATTTTCCTTGTCAATCTTTAGCTGTGCGATAATGCTTCCTTCTAAATTAAGATAATTTTCCGATAATTTATTAATGACCTTTGTACCATCCTTCTTCATCTTTTCACCTCATTAATTATAATCAATCGTATATCGCCCAAAACCGTGTGTCGGATTTCTGCCAATATGCAGTATTTGTCCTGCCTGCAACAATGGCGTAAAGGGCGTAATATCCCCCTCATAACAAGCCCAACCTGTAATGGTTTCCATTTTTAACTCGTTATTTTTTTGATTCATCGAATATCTTCTAAATTCATCAGCTTGCCACTGTGCCTTGTTTGTCTTGATTTCTCTTGCCTCTGCCAACATTTCCTCCTCGTCCCATTCCAGTTGATGCCCTGCATAAGCGTGAGATAATAAACTGATACGCCTTGTCGTCGCACGAATGATATCCTCAAACGAGGGCTCAGTAATTAATTGCTTGCTTTTTTCTAGACGCAACGGCACAGCGAACTGTATAAAGGCATGAGATGCTTGTTGCTCCATGCAATCTAGTGGATGTCTCACTGCATTTTCTATCCATTTCTTTTTGTTATAGTACACTAATTTTTGAGTTGATGGATTTGTAATTTTCAACAACGTAAACGGAATTCGCTCAGAACCCCAACCAAATTGCTCAATGCGTCTAAGCATCTCCACAATTAATTCCATACGCTGACTCGCTTGACCAAATAACGTTATCTCAAACTCACAAATGTCCCCCGTCTGCCAATTAGTTTTGCCTGTCGTTAATACGTGAAGTACAAATGGATTAACCGATCCTGCTGGATTTCCTGGTGATGTAAAATACTTCGTAAAGGCACAATCCTCCGCAAGTGCACACGTAGAACACCTTACCTTTGGTGTTAGACATACCATCCTTCTCAAACTATGCCCTAACAACCCTCGTACCGTAGAACCAAGATATGGTGGTAAATTACCACTTTTTCGCGCTTCAAATGTTGCGCGTAATGTTACCCAAGTCATATATGTAAACATCCGTATAGCTCCTAATATCTTGTCTAAAATAGGATAAAATCCCTCATTATCCATTTCATTTATTTATAACATATTTCCTATCTACTGAAAATACCCTTCACCAATATTTATAACCACAACAAAAACGCATCAATTTAGAAAAGTGTCTCTAAATTGATGCGTTTGGTTTTTAATAGGAAATTACCTTTCATAATACAGATGAATGGCTAAGAGTTATGAGTGACATAGACTTTACGCAATTTCGATCCATTCTCTCTATACAGAAAGAAACTCTAGATACTGGCAATTTCCTAATATGGCATGTAATTTCAATCCATTCTCTCTATACAGAAAGAAACGTGACATTGTTGACGCAGCTACGAATCAATGTACTATTTCAATCCATTCTCTCTATACAGAAAGAAACCAAAATTCGACATCTAGTGGTAGATTTGTCTACGATTTCAATCCATTCTCTCTATACAGAAAGAAACTCTCTGCACTTATATTATAATGAATATATTTTTATTTCAATCCATTCTCTCTATACAGAAAGAAACGGGAGGGAGGACGGAGCGGCTTTATCTTTTGGGGTATTTCAATCCATTCTCTCTATACAGAAAGAAACAAAAGCCTTTGTAGTAGTATTTAAAAGTATAAAAATTTCAATCCATTCTCTCTATACAGAAAGAAACCGCCTAAATCATTTGTGTACCTTATATTGCCATATTTCAATCCATTCTCTCTATACAGAAAGAAACACTCTTCTTTCGTCGCTTTTCCTTCAACTTCTACATTTCAATCCATTCTCTCTATACAGAAAGAAACAGCAAGCTGCAAATGCTTTCGCCTTTAATCGTTTATTTCAATCCATTCTCTCTATACAGAAAGAAACTAGAATTCAGAGGTTTGAGCCAAGGGCTTATTGACATTTCAATCCATTCTCTCTATACAGAAAGAAACATAATGGTTACAACGTAGGAGACATGTTTACATCATTTCAATCCATTCTCTCTATACAGAAAGAAACGATAGCCAGTTTTACTAATGCACCAGGAATGTTTAATTTCAATCCATTCTCTCTATACAGAAAGAAACTGTGAAAAAGCACATAAAAACAATATTTATCGCAAATTTCCACTAAGTAATAAATATATATGACTATATTAACCTAATTACTTTCCCATCTCAAAGAAAAAATCTTTGTTTTATTAGTGCGAATCTCCTTAGTAAATCATGTTCACTTCCCATTCGCACCAACTAAAATTTTTGATAATAAAGACTATATATCTATTCACTAGTGTCGCATTAAAATAATTAATTGCACTATTGTAAAATGAATTTTCT